>NC_017741.1:1200000-1500000 GCF_000277405.1 Helicobacter pylori Shi112 | reverse complement strand
GTGAATGATGCCACTAAAAATACAACTGCAAGTATTAATAGCACGGATTTATTGCTAACCGCTAACGCAATGTTAGATTCCATGTTTAGCGACCCTAATTTTGAGCAACTCAAGGGCAAGCATTTGATTGAAGTCTCAGATGTGATTAACGACACCACGCAGCCCAATTTGGACATGAATCTTCTCACGACTGAAATCGCACGGCAGTTGCGGTTGCGATCTAATGGGAGGTTCAATATCACAAGGGCGAGCGGAGGGAGTGGCATTGCGGCGGATAGCAGAATGGTGAAACAGCGCGAAAAAGAACGAGAGAGCGAAGAGTATAATCAAGACACCACTGTAGAAAAAGGCACTTTAAAAGCCGCTGATTTATCTTTAAGTGGTAAAGTATCTAGCATCGCAGCCTCTATTAGTAGTTCTAGGCAACGCTTGGACTATGACTTCACCCTAAGCCTTACCAATAGGAAAACGGGTGAAGAGGTATGGAGCGATGTTAAGCCTATTGTGAAGAACGCTAGCAATAAGCGTATGTTTTAAGTTTATATTTTTATATTTGAAAGGATGAACAATGAAAAATCAAGTTAAAAAAATTTTAGGGATGAGTGTGATAGCAGCGATGGTGATCGTAGGTTGTAGCCATGCCCCAAAATCAGGTATCAGTAAAAGCAATAAGGCATACAAAGAAGCGACTAAAGGCGCTCCTGATTGGGTTGTAGGGGATTTAGAAAAAGTGGCGAAGTATGAAAAATATTCAGGGGTCTTTTTAGGAAGGGCTGAAGATTTGATCACTAATAATGATGTGGATTATTCTACTAACCAGGCTACAGCGAAAGCTAGGGCTAATTTAGCGGCGAATTTAAAATCCACTTTACAAAAAGATTTGGAAAATGAAAAAACTAGAACTGTAGACGCTTCTGGTAAAAGGTCCATCAGCGGCACTGATACTGAAAAAATTTCCCAATTAGTGGATAAGGAATTGATCGCTTCTAAAATGCTTGCCCGCTATGTCGGTAAAGACAGGGTTTTTGTTTTAGTGGGCTTGGATAAGCAAATTGTGGATAAAGTGCGCGAAGAGTTGGGCATGGTTAAAAAGTAGGGTTTTAATGAAACGCCTTACTATCGCACTCGCTTTGGTGTTGGGGGTTGCGTGGGGGAAAACCTTGCCTAAGTGGGCGAGAGATTGCTCAAAAGAAGTGCAAATTGAAAAGACCCAAACCAAAGATGAAAAAATTTTAGTGTGTGGGATGAGCGATGTATTGCTTTCGGATATGGATTATAGCTTGTCCTCAGCCAGACAAAACGCCTTAGAGAAAGTGATGGAAGCTTTCAAGGAGGATAAAATAGAGATTAAGGCTAGTGAGCTAAAGGCCACTTTTGTTGATACGGATAAAGTTTATGTGCTTCTCAAAATCACTAAGAAACACATCGCTTTAATGAATGAGTAAGGATTAATAATGAAAAAGATTATTCTTGCATGCCTTATGGCTTTTGTGGGTGCCAATTTAAGCGCAGAGCCTAAGTGGTATAGCAAGGCCTATAACAAAACAAACACCCAAAAAGGCTATCTTTATGGGAGTGGTTCAGCCACTTCTAAAGAAGCTTCTAAACAAAAAGCGTTAGCGGATTTAGTGGCGTCTATTAGCGTGGTGGTCAATTCCCAGATCCATATTCAAAAAAGTCGTGTGGATAATAAGTTAAAATCCAGTGATTCACAAACGATTAACTTAAAAACCGATGACTTGGAGTTGAATAATGTAGAAATAATCAATCAAGAAGTGCAAAAAGGGATCTACTACACCAGAGTAAGGATTAATCAAAACTTGTTTTTGCAGGGTTTAAGGGATAAGTATAACGCTCTTTATGGGCAGTTTTCCACCTTAATGCCTAAGGTTTGCAAAGGGGTTTTTTTACAGCAATCTAAGAGCATGGGGGATTTATTGGCTAAAGCGATGCCTATGGAAAGGATTTTAAAAGCGTATTCTGTCCCGGTGAGTTCGTTAGAAAATTATGAAAAAATCTATTATCAAAACGCTTTCAAACCTAAAGTGCAAATCACTTTTGATAACAACAGCGATGCAGAAATCAAAAGCGCTCTCATAAGCGCTTATGCCAGAGTGCTAACCCCTAGCGATGAAGAAAAACTCTATCAAATCAAAAATGAAGTTTTCACAGACAGCGCTAATGGCATCACACGCATTAGAGTGGTTGTTAGCGCGAGCGATTGTCAAGGCACGCCTGTATTGAATAGAAGCCTTGAAGTGGATGAAAAGAATAAGAATTTTGCTATCACGCGCTTACAATCTTTGCTTTATAAAGAACTGAAAGATTATGCCAATAAAGAAGGGCAAGGCAATACGGGGTTATAAGCAAGATATTAATCTTGCTTGCACTTATGATCCAGTTTGGTAGCGTTATTGTTTGGCTTTTGCACCCATTAAAATAACTCTCTGAAAGTTTGTGGCTTTTGTTCTTGCCAAATAAACTAAAATATTATTCAATACTCTTTGTTTCACAATCTTACTTAAAACCACACTCGTTAAAAACTAAAATCTTTTTAAGAACCTACACAAGCGAGATTATTTGAAAAACCAAATGACTTTGGGCTTTCAAATTCTCAAAGCTAGGGTCTGTCTTTTTGTCCCACAAACTAACAACTTTTTTAAAGGCTAACGCAATTTTAAACCAAACGACCGCTTAAAAAGGGGCGTTTGAATACGAAAGGAGCAGTAGGCGATATATCCAATCGTGAAAGACCCAATCACGCAAGCGATACGAGAACAAAAAGAGCGATCCATAACGCTCACGCATAAAACAGAACTAAAACCGCTTATAAGAGAGCTTAAAAAGAGCGTTTTTAGAGCCAGAGCTAAAGAATATTTTAACCCCTAAAACACCCACCCATAATTAAAAAACACTTTAAAATGGCTGCCCCCTTCATTGAGGGTGATAGAATTAGTGGTTGCACCATCGCTAGAAACGACCCTAGATTTTAACTGGACTAAAGGAACGCTAATGCCCACAGAATATTTAGAATGCTTGTAGCGGTAATTCAATCCACCGGTTACATTTAAATTACCGCTCCCTTTGTATTGATTCAGCAAATAATAGCTGTTGTATAAGCCCCTTAACCCCCCAAACACCCCAAGAGATGAAGTGAAAACTTTCTTGGTTAGATTGTTTTTAGGGTTCTTTTCGTTAGTGTAATTGGTGATAAAATCAAACAACACATCCATTCCCACACCATAGCTTAATTGTTGGATTTTTTCGTTATTGGCTTGAGCGTAGTTGTATTTGATAATGCCATAAGAAGACAACCCTAGGTAATCATTAAAATATTTTTGATAGCCCATTTTAAGATTAACGCCTAATAGGGGGGCTCCAAATGGCCGTGAGGTTTTTGAAGTGCGATAGGTAGTGGCGCTAGATTTAGTGGATGAAAGGCTTTGACTGATCGCGCTAAGCATGGTGGTTGCAAAATCTTGCGTGTTCAAACTAGCGTTTAAATAGTTGGTTTGGCTGCTCAAATTAGTGTAATCCACCGGTAGGGCGTTTTGATCAATGAGTTGCTGCCAAACCGCACTTGTAACGCCTATAACCCCAGCGGGGACTTGAGAGCAATCGGTATAGATGGAGTTAGGATAGCTGCCCGCTGTATAGGGCTTATCTTTAAAACGAGAACACACATCATAGGTAGAGCCATCGGTGTCTCGCACTTCGTGCCCGTTGTCAAACACTTGCACTTCTTTCCCATCCACTTGCTCTATCCTCCCACCCTTACAGCGCTCTTCTGGCCCATTGCCTTCTTCACACATGCGCACTCTTTGATAAGTCATGTTCCCGTTATGCGTATAGCCTAAAGTATGCCCGTATTCATGGATGATGTCTCTTAATTGCATGATGGCGACTTTATTCAAATCTTTGCCAAACAGCACTTCAGGATCTAAGAAAGGAGACAATATCCCTAAAGCACCATAGTTGATGCCATCATCGCCTGGGCCATTAGGACCACCATATTGAGATCCTAACCCCAAATCCCCTCCTCTTGGAGGTAAGAGATTCACATAAATATTATTAGCGACTCTATAGCTATAGATGACATCTTGCGGCGTTAATATCACTGATCCTGTTTGTCCGTTTTCTATATTGTATTCATCTCCGGCATTTTTAGCGATCAATTTAGGATCAACAAGCCCATCGTTGTAAGGATTCACGCATGTGAGGTAATCAGAATAACATGGCGCTGACAGGTTGTTGTCGCTAAACTGAAAGGGGGCGTTTTTAACGGCATCTTCCCAAGATTTAGAATCAAACACCGCCATCATGTTCAGCATTAAATTGGTCAAATTTTTAGCGTCTTGAGAGGTGAAAGGCGGCACTTTAGCCACACAATTTTCTTGATTTTCGTATGGAGGGCATGGGGGTTTAGAGCCACTGCCGTTACCGCTAGAAAATTGGTTGTAATTGATATAGGTCATTTGAAGATTGGTTGTAACCTTACTGAGCTTATCAAACAGATTCTGCGTGCTGGCATCAGAAAATCGTGTGGTGGTGGTTTGGAGTTGTTGGAAGCCATCAGCGTTAAGTTGTGGATCGTTAAACAAGCTTGCGGGCAGAATGATTTGAGATTGTTTAGGGATAGTTTCTATCACGCCCAAACTGACCACATTGCCTTGATCGTCTGTATAGCTAAGCTCAATATTGTTTAAATTATAAGGCAAGAAGTTTTGTATCATAATCAAGCTGTTATTGCCATAGCCAGCTTCTTCAGCGCTTTCTTGGTTGTAAGCGGTTACATACACAGGGGTTAAAGAATAAAAGGTTAGGTTGGTGATATTGTCCTCTGCAAATAACTCGGTCGCATTCTTTAAAATGGTGCTTTGGGATATGTAGTATTTCCCATAGGTGCTTTGAGGGGTAATGGGTTTGGGCTTGGGTTTTGGTTTGGGTTTTTCTTGAGTTGTGGCTATGGTTTGTTCTTTAGTTTGTGTGCCTTGTAATAGCCCGGTTTCAAACCCGGCTTCTATAAAAAAGCCGTCTTTTTGGTGCTTTTGGTAGGCTTCTAAAGCAGTGAATGAGCCGATTAGGGACAAACAAATTGTTTTGCTAGCGAGTTTTAACATAAAATCTCCTTAATGGTCTTTTTTAACATTTCTACTCAAAAATAGCTTATAGTATGTATATATTTTAAACTAGCTTATTTTACCCCTTTTTGAAAAATGGCAGTATTGTTTTTTGTAAATATAGATATTAAACGGCGCTAATGCGTAAAAAAGTCTTAAAAAGTGGCGCTAAAAAGGGGTTTTAACCCATTCTTTAAGCGGTTTCATTTGCCTAAGCAAAATTCGCTAAACATGCTGTCTAGCATTTGGCTGGTTTCATAAGGGCGGGTGAGCAAGTTCAAGCTTTCTATCGCGCTTAAAAGATGATAAGAAAAAAGCTCCAAAGTTTCTAAATGGTTTTTAGCGTTTTGCAATTCAAAAATGGCGTTTTCTAGGGCGGTTTTTTGGGCTAGGGAAGTGAGTAAGAGCTTGTTTTGAGTGTCTAGTTTGGGGAAAAAGGCGCTGATTTTTTGGCTCAAATCTTTCAAACAAGCCTTGGAATTTAGGGTGTTGGTTTCTAGTAAAGAATAAGGGATTTTAAGATAAGATTTTAAGGTTTCAAGCTCCAGTTTGGGCGCTAAATCGTTTTTATTCAAAACAACAATGCAAGGCTTTTTAGCGCGATTGAGGGTGTCAATAAGGTTAAAATCTTCTTTTTCTAGGGGTTTAGAAAGATCAAACACGCCTAAAACAATGTCGCAATTTTCTAAACTTTTAAGGCTTTTTTCAATCCCTAATCGTTCTATTTTATCCGTGCTCTCTCTAATGCCAGCCGTATCAATCAAGCGCACCTTATGCCCTTGCAATTCAATGACTTCTTCTATAGTGTCTCTTGTTGTGCCTTTAATATCGCTCACTAAAGCCCTTTCTTCTAAAAGCATGGCGTTTAATAAAGAGCTTTTGCCAGCATTGGGTTTGCCAACAATGCTTAAGGCATGCCCTTTGTTTTTTTGTTTTTGCATGTTAGAAAAATCCAGTAAGTCTTTAAAAGAGGCGATTTGTTTTTCTAAATTAAGAGATACTTCATCTAAAAAATCGTTAGGAATGTCTTCTTCGCTATAATCAATCAAAACTTCTGAGCTCGCCAAAAGCTTTAAAAGATTGCCTCTAGCCTCTTCAATAAAAATTTTTAACTCGCCCTTAAGCTGCCTGGCTAGAGCGTTTAAAACGCTTTCATCCTCACAAAGGATGAGCTGAACGCTCGCTTCAATCTCGCTCAAATCCATTTTATGGTTTAAAAAGGCTTTTTTGCTAAATTCCCCCGCTTTAGCAAGCCTAGCTCCTAAATTCAAACAAGCTTGTAAGATATTTTGCGCTAAAAGAGGGTTTCCATGGCATTGGATTTCGCACACATCTTCGCCAGTGAAACTATAGGGGGCTTTGAAATAAATCACTAACGCTTTGTCCAATAAAACACCATTAGAAAAAATATCGCGCACATAAGCGTATCTGGGGGTGAAGTCTTGTTTTTGGGTGAGTTGTTTGAGGATGTTTAGAGCGCTATTGCCGCTGATTTTAATAACGCTAATCGCTCCCTTGCCTAAAGGGGTAGCGATAGCGGCGATGGTGTCATTCATTGTGGTGGAAATCGTTGATGACGATGTATTTTTCATCGTTTAAATTGGTTTTGATGGAAACATATTTGTTAGGGAACGCTTTTCGTAATTTCTTTAAAGCGATATAGGTTAAAACGCCATCAGGGGCTTTCATCTGCCCCTTACCCACTTCATGAACGGTCATGATCGTGCTTTGGAGTTGCGTGTCCATAACCTTTTCTTGGTTTTGTAAAAAGGTGGAGATTTCTAAGCGGATATTATAACCATAAGCAGGGTGAATCCAATTAAAGAGCAAGTAAGAAAGGGCTTTGTAACGATAGCCTTTCTCGCCAATTAAAAGAGCGGAATCTTCGCCATCAATATCAATCAATAAAACCCCCGGTTCATAAAAACTCACCTCCACTTTGTTGATTTTATAGGGCAAGTGGGAGAACAAGTCTTTCAATTCTTGTTTAATCTCATGGAGTTTGTCTCCATTATGAGATTCTTCTTTAAGGTTTTTTTTAGGGGGTTTAGGGGTGATTATTTCTCCTTGCGGTGTTTCTATTTCTAAGTTTTGTTTTTTTTCTTCTGCGCTTTGATGGATTTCTTTCGTGTTGGTTTCTTTAACGCTCTCTTCTTGAATCTCTTTAACGCTTTCTTTAACGCCAACTAAAATAATGGCTTCTTTTTTGCCTATATTTAAAAAACCTTTAGAGGGCGTTTGAATGACTTCGTATTGCAAATTGATAATGGGGCAATTCAAGGCGATAGAAGCTTGAATGAGGGCTTCTTCTAAGGTTTTGGCTTTGATTTCAATAGGATTTTGCATCAATTTTCCTTTTTGTTTTGCGCGTGTGCGCGTTTTTTGTTCTCTAAGACTTTATTAATAATGAGTTGTTGCAACACCGAAAGGATGTTGTTCGTGGTCCAATACAAGACTAACCCTGCAGGGAAAGTGATTAAAAAGATTGTGAATAATAGGGGTAAGAATTTAAAAATCTTCGCTTGCATGGGATCGGTCACGCTGCTTGGCGTAACGCTTTGGTGCCAATACATAGACGCTCCCATAAGAAGCGGCAAAATAAAATACGGATCCATAATGGATAAATCATGAATCCATAAGATCCACTCTGAGCTTTTCAATTCCACGGCGTTATAAAGCACTCTATAAATCGCAAAAAACACCGGGATTTGCAAGATTAAGGGCAGACAACCCCCTAGCGGATTAGCCCCATGTTTTTTGTAAAGCTGCATCATGTGGGCTTGCAACTTTTGGGGTTCGCCCTTGTATTTTTCTTGGAGTTCTTTCATTTTAGGGGCTATTTCTTTGAGCTTTTGCATGCTCACCATGCCTTTATAGCTTAAGGGGTAAAGGATTAGGCGCACGATAATCGTTAAAAGAATGATGGCCCAACCCCAATTACCCACAAATTGATACAAATAATCCAGTAAAACAAACACGCCTTTAGCAAAGAAAGTGATCAAGCCATACTCTATCACATCAGTGAGCATGGGCGAAATCGCTTTCAAAGAGCGGTAATCTTTGGGGCCAATATAGCCATGCAAATTCGCTTCATTTTTAAGGGAAATGAACCCTAAGGGGTTTTTAGTGCCGATTTCTGAATCAATTAAGGCTTCAAAACCTTGAGGATCTTTAGTGAAAAGCAAAGTGGTGAAATACCTATCCACGCTGGATAAAAAGAGGGTGTTAGAAAAGCGTTTGATTTCTTTAGCGTCTTTATCCTCAATTTTTTCAATTTTTTTGTCGTTGTTTTCTAAAAGCGCGCCTGAAAAGGTGTAGCTGTCCAAATCAGCCACCGGCTTGTAACCATTGGTGATCACATAGCTAGGGATAATCTTGTTAGGCGATTTGAAGGCGATTTGCAAATCATAATGCAAATCATCATAAAAAGTCAGGGTTTTAATGATGGTAAGAGCGCCTAAATCTTGGGTTAAAACAAGCTGTTCATTAGGCCCAAGAGTGGTTTTTGAAGCGCTATAAGGGGTGTTGAACGCTTTGTTATTGAGCGTAGGGTCTAAAAAACGCACTTCTAAAGGCTTGAGTTTATCGGCTGCTAAAAGGGGGAGTTCTTTTAGGGGGGTTTGCGGGTTAGCTTTGGGGTTAAAAAGATGGATCACATGCTCTAAAAAGCCCTTTTGTTTGGGGGTTAGATACTTTTTATCCTTGAGATAAACCTGTTTGATACGCCCTAAAGAGTCAATTTCAATTCTGGCATGCTCAAAAGAAATCGTGCTTAACAAATTCTCTTGGGGGATTGCTTGAGTGGCACTAAAAGCGTTGGGCGTGTTGTTAGGACTTGTTGCTGTGTGGTTGTTGGCTGTTTCTTGCTTTGTGGTTGGGGTTGTTGTTTTGTTTGGTTTTTGGAAAAAATAGCTGTAAATAGCGATAAACAAGAAAGACAGAGCGATCGCTAAAATCAAGCGAATATTGGCGTTGTTGTTTTTATCCATTGTGATTAAACCTTAATGATGTAGTAAGTTGCGTGGCTTTTTGTAGTAGGAACGAGCCAAAAAGTGATGGTTTTAAAATTGCGATTAAAATCTTTATGAGATTGGAGCAAACTCGGGCGTTTCAAGCGAGTAGTGGGGTAAGCGATGCCTCCAGAGCAAAAAGGGTTGCATGAGAGTATCCTTATAGCGATTTTACCCATAGCGCTCAAAGGGTTTTCAAAATAGAGCAACCACAGAGCGTAATTGGAGCAAGTGGGGTAAAACCGACAGCTTGAAAAGGTGAAAGCCGAAAAAAAGCGTTGGTAACCCCTAATCAATGCCGTAAAAATCGTGCAAGGCGTTTTATTGTTTCGCATAGGTATGAGTTATTCCTTTTTTCAAGCCTTTTAAGGCTTTGTTCATATAGTTTTTAATGGAGGTTAGCATTTCTAAAAAATGTTTTTCTAAAGCCCAAAAATCTAAATGGTAACAATCGCTTCTAGGCACAAACACCAAAGCAAGCCCTTGACAAAGTGCAGCATGCTTTAATGTGAGCGAACGCAAACGGCGTTTGATAAGGTTTCGTTTCACGGCGTTGCCGACTTTTTTGGACACGCTCAAACCTAATAAATAAAGCGCTTTTTTGTCTTTAAGCCTACAAGAGAGCGGATCTTTAAAGCCCTCTTTTTCTTTTGGTGGCTCTTTTGATAAATCCAAAACAAAGAGCGAAAAAAAAGGGTTGTGTTTTTTGAAACCCTTTTGATAAACCCTATCAAACTCACTCTTGTTTTTTAAAGAGTCATAGGGTTTAGACGGAAAGCTTTTTTCTGCCCTTAGCTCGTCTGGCATTAATCACCTTGCGCCCGTTTTTGGTTTTCATCCTCACAAGAAAGCCATGGGTTCGCTTTCTTGGGGTGTTGTGTGGTTGGTAAGTGCGTTTCATTTAAAACTCCCTTAAATTATAAAAATTACATAAGCGTAGATTTTAGCTAAAGAATGCTAAAAATTGACTAAAACTAATTTTTTTGATTCTTTTTATCTTCAACAAGAATGTAAAGTTGCTTCAGATCGTTAGTTTGCAACAAATCCACTACTTTGATAAAGTTATCCAAATTGCTTTTTTTATCGCCTTGCAAGACAATAGGGGTGTCTTTAGCCAAAGTGGAAACCTTGTGTTTTAAATTTTCAAAGCTGATTTCTTTATCGTCTAAATAGAAAGAGCCTTTATTGGAAATGGAGATTGTAACTTGTTTTTTGTCCAACACATCTTTAGAATCAGTGCTGTCTTTATCCACTTGGGGAATGCTAATAGGGAGCTTTGAAGTTTGCACAAAAGACGCTGTTGTAAGCACGATCACCAACAACACAAGCATGATGTCAATGAAAGGCACCACATTCATGGATTCTACTTTTTTCACCGCTTAATCCTTAGGCTTTGTTATGAATCTCATGGGATTGCGCATCAACCGGGTGGTGGAAAATATCCCATTTAGTGACTAAAATCTCGCTTTTTCTCACTAACAAGTTATAAATCACAATCGCAGGGATCGCTACCAATAACCCCATGCCAGTCGCTTTTAAGGCAAGGGCTAAATTAGTCATGATCGCTTTAGTGTCAATGCCAGAAGCGGATCCTAAATCCATAAAAGTGAGCATGATCCCCATAACCGTTCCTAAAAGACCGATATAAGGGGCGTTAGAGCCAATCGTGGCCACTAAAGTCAGTCGTTTGTGTAGGGCTAATTCTAATTTACGCCTGTCTGTGTAGTCATCTACACGAAGAGTGGCAAAAAACCACAACCTTTCTATTGCGATCGCTATAACGATGACTGATAAAAAGATCAAAAACCCTATAACCCCATAATCTACCATTTCTTTCATTATTATCCTTTAAAGTGGTGTTTTAAATCAGCAAGAATTTCTTTATTGAGCGCTTTTTCTTTAAGACTTTGTCTTTTATCGTGCAATTTTTTTCCTTTCACTAAAGCAATTTGGATTTTAGCTTTATTCCTTTGGTTAAAATACAATTTCAATCCTACGATACTCAAGCGTTCTTTAGACGCTTCAATTTGCCATTTCAATAATTGCTTTTTGTGTAAAAGCAACTTACGCTCTCGCCTTTCATTGGGCTTGTAATACGCATGGATTGTATCTAAATATGATATATGAACACCAAATAAAAAAGCTTCTCCTTTGATTATTTTAACAAAATTATCTTTTAAATTCACCCTAGTTTGCCTCAAAGCCTTCACTTCAGAGCCTAAAAGCGCTAATCCCGCTTCCAAAGTTTCCAAGATTTCATAGTCAAAATAGGCTTTTTTATTGCTGGCAATGAGTTTCATTCGCCCCCTTTTAACGCAGGCTTTAGCCTAAAAAACGCGCTCCCGCTCCCGCTAAAAAACCACTCCTTGCCTAATTCGCTTTCTATATCTCTTAAGGCTTGGTTAGTGAGTAAAGCCGGCTTTAAAAGATCGTTTAATTCGTTTCTGTCGCAAGTCTTTAGGCATTCTAAACTCGGTTTTTTAAGCCACTCTTTAGCTTGAGAAAAACAAGTTTCAGGCTTATAGGCTTGATAAATAGCTTTGGTGCTGCAAAAAACATGGTTTGGCGCATAGATTTCTAGGCGATTTTCTAAAGGCTCTTCTTCAAAATTTTCAATAACTTCGCCGTAAGAAGTGGCGTTAGCACTTTTGTGTTGCGAGATGAAAAAATTGGTGTCTGTGCCCACTAAAGATCCCATGCTATAAAGCTCTTCTGAACTCAAACGCCAGTCAAAAATTTGATTCAGATGATACAATAGCCCCCCAGCATCAGCGCTCCCACCGCCTAACCCGGCTTGAGTGGGGATGTTTTTTTCCACTTCAATCGCTAGGGTGTCTAGGGATTTGATGGCAGAATGAGAGAAATTTTTTGATTTTAAAAAATTTTTTAAAATTTGGAGGGCTTTAAAGAGCGAGTTTTCTTCTAAAGGGCAGTCAAAATCCCCTTTTAGCGAAAAGGAAAGCGCGCTTTTGACGCTGATAATATCTTTGAATTTATCTTTGACCAAACACATGCGAGAAATGAGCTTATGGTAAGCCCCTTCTTTGTGAAGGATTTTTAAAAAAATATTGACTTTAGGATAAACTTCAAAAGCATGCATCAAGGCTTAATGACCTTTTTGATGTTTTCTAACAAGCTTTCATCTACGCACACAGAAGCTTTTTGGTTTTCGCTCACAATGGCCTCTTTGAGTTCAGCGCGCAAAATAAGGGTGCTCTCAGGCGCTTCAAACCCTAAACGCACACTCCCTCTATCTATGGAAATGACTTTAATGTGGATGTTATCATCAATGACAATCCCTTCATTAACTTTGCGGCTGAGTATGAGCATGTCTAGTTTCTTGTTCCTTATAGAGAAGAGCTAAACACAACGCTCTCTATAATATCGCCCTGTTTGATTTTATCCAAGACATTAAGGCCTTCTGCGTTTTTGATTTTGCCAAATACGGTGTGCTCGCCATCTAAATGGGGCAAATCCACAAAACACAAGAAAAATTGACTCCCCCCTGTATCTCTTCCAGCATGCGCCATAGAGAGCGAGCCTCTTTTGTGCTTGTTGGGGTTATGGGCCACTTCGCATTTAATGCGGTGTCCTGGCCCGCCTGTGCCTGTGCCATAAGGGCAACCTCCTTGAGCCACAAAGCCTGCGATCACACGATGGAAGTTAAGCCCATCATAAAAACCCTCTTTAGCCAAAGCTACAAAGTTACTCACCGCTTGGGGCGCGTCTTTATAAAAAAGCTCTAGAGCGATATTGCCTTTATTGGTTTTGATCGTGGCGTAAGCGGTTTTTGCAAGCTCTTCTTCTTTAATTTCATAAGTTTTAATTGGATCCATCATAAACCTTTGCGATAAGCTTTTGTCATTCAAATGATCTATTATAGCAATAAATTAAAACAAATGGTATTTTGGCCGATAGTGTTGTAGGATACTTTTGAAATTTAAGCGGTAAGTTTTGATGATGGCGTTTTGGCATAAAAGATTAGCGGTGGGTTGTTGTATCGTTTTATTTTCATGCATGATGAACGCTAATAACATTCAGATCGTTAGAGACGATCCGCCCCTTGATCCAGCGCTCCCTGCATGGGTTTATTCTGTTGCGTTATTGAAAGTGTATTTTAGCGATGGGACTTATAAAGAAGGCTACGCGACTTTGCTAGAAAACGGGCGTTATATCGCTTCTTCTGAAACGCTTTATTCTAACGGCTTATACCCTAAAACGATTTTAGCCAAAATGCAAGACAGCAGCGCTAAAGAGCTGATTTGTATAGCCAGCTTGCGCCTTGAAGCGATGGATAGGGATCAAGGGCTTTCGCTTTTAAAAACCGCCGATTTTAGAGACGATTATTGCCATAAAAGAGAAGAGAGCTATTATCATGCAAGGATTTACACAAAATACGCTCAAACTTTTCATTCAAATCCTTACACCAATCAAAAAACACCCAATTCTGATCTCTACTACCCGGCGTTGAATGAGGAGAATTCTTTTTCTATACAGATAACGGATATTTCTGTGGCTGAACTTTTGAAATCTAAAAAGTTTCTTTCGCTTGATGCTTCTTTTAAAAAGGGGAGCGTGTTGTGGGGAGGGAGGCCTTATTTTAGCGAAGTGGGGGAGTTTATGGGAATGGCTAGCAGCACTTTAGAAAATCAAGAAAGTTTGGTGATTATCCCTAAAGAAAAGATCGTGCAATTTTTAAGCGATCTAAAAAATCAAAATATTTTTCAAAACATTCCCTAAATTTAAGCAAACCTTAAGCTTTGTATGACTATACTTTCATTTCCTTGTTTCAGCAAGGGCTTTTAAAAAGCTGCTTGATAACTTGCAAGGATAGCTGATTAGAGCAAACGATCTTTGAAAACTAAGCAAATTGATAGAAGTTCTTTTTAAAGGGATATTCTAACATTATTTAAGGATAACTTATTTGAAAGAGTGAGGGTTTGAATAACTTTCATTCTTTTATAAGAAATTCTTATCCAACGAATGCTGGTCAATACCATTGATTGTATTATCGTATATAATTGCGTATATAATTGTTGGTTGAATAGCATGAGAGTATTTTATAGGTTAGCGTTTGGCTAAACCTTTTTAAAAAGTTTCTTTCTGTTTTGTTGTTGTAATACTTAAGAACACAACCCGTTTTATTCAATAAAGTATAAAACGAGTTCTTGTGATACGCTAAAGCTGTTGTTAGAAATGATAACAGCCTATCAAAAAACAAAAGAGCTTTAGGACAAACACTTTTATGGAGAGTTTGATCCTGGCTCAGAGTGAACGCTGGCGGCGTGCCTAATACATGCAAGTCGAACGATGAAGCTTTCTAGCTTGCTAGAAGGCTGATTAGTGGCGCACGGGTGAGTAACGCATAGGTTATGTGCCTCTTAGTTTGGGATAGCCATTGGAAACGATGATTAATACCAGATACTCCCTACGGGGGAAAGATTTATCGCTAAGAGATCAGCCTATGTCCTATCAGCTTGTTGGTAAGGTAATGGCTTACCAAGGCTATGACGGGTATCCGGCCTGAGAGGGTGAACGGACACACTGGAACTGAGACACGGTCCAGACTCCTACGGGAGGCAGCAGTAGGGAATATTGCTCAATGGGGGAAACCCTGAAGCAGCAACGCCGCGTGGAGGATGAAGGTTTTAGGATTGTAAACTCCTTTTGTTAGAGAAGATAATGACGGTATCTAACGAATAAGCACCGGCTAACTCCGTGCCAGCAGCCGCGGTAATACGGAGGGTGCAAGCGTTACTCGGAATCACTGGGCGTAAAGAGCGCGTAGGCGGGATAGTCAGTCAGGTGTGAAATCCTATGGCTTAACCATAGAACTGCATTTGAAACTACTATTCTAGAGTGTGGGAGAGGTAGGTGGAATTCTTGGTGTAGGGGTAAAATCCGTAGAGATCAAGAGGAATACTCATTGCGAAGGCGACCTGCTGGAACATTACTGACGCTGATTGCGCGAAAGCGTGGGGAGCAAACAGGATTAGATACCCTGGTAGTCCACGCCCTAAACGATGGATGCTAGTTGTTGGAGGGCTTAGTCTCTCCAGTAATGCAGCTAACGCATTAAGCATCCCGCCTGGGGAGTACGGTCGCAAGATTAAAACTCAAAGGAATAGACGGGGACCCGCACAAGCGGTGGAGCATGTGGTTTAATTCGAAGATACACGAAGAACCTTACCTAGGCTTGACATTGAGAGAATCCGCTAGAAATAGTGGAGTGTCTGGCTTGCCAGACCTTGAAAACAGGTGCTGCACGGCTGTCGTCAGCTCGTGTCGTGAGATGTTGGGTTAAGTCCCGCAACGAGCGCAACCCCCTTTATTAGTTGCTAACAGGTCATGCTGAGAACTCTAAGGATACTGCCTCCGTAAGGAGGAGGAAGGTGGGGACGACGTCAAGTCATCATGGCCCTTACGCCTAGGGCTACACACGTGCTACAATGGGGTGCACAAAGAGAAGCAATACTGCGAAGTGGAGCCAATCTTCAAAACACCTCTCAGTTCGGATTGTAGGCTGCAACTCGCCTGCATGAAGCTGGAATCGCTAGTAATCGCAAATCAGCCATGTTGCGGTGAATACGTTCCCGGGTCTTGTACTCACCGCCCGTCACACCATGGGAGTTGTGTTTGCCTTAAGTCAGGATGCTAAATTAGCTACTGCCCACGGCACACACAGCGACTGGGGTGAAGTCGTAACAAGGTAACCGTAGGTGAACCTGCGGTTGGATCACCTCCTTTCTAGAGAAAAGCTTTTAATATTCGCTTATTGAAAGCCAAGAGTATTACCTGACAAAAGAACTTCTTGTTGCTTAGTTTTGAAGGATTGGGCTTATTCTTTCTTTTTTCTTATTTGTTATCTTCTTTGTTTTATTGGTTTCATTTAATTTTGACTTTTATTGAATTTAATCGCTTGTTTTTGGTTTTTTCATTCTTGTGCTTGAGCTTTTACTTCTTACTTGCTGTTTTAAATTTTTTACTAGTTGTGTTGGTTGTTTAAATCTTGTTTTTTTATTCTTGTGCTTGAGCTTTTACTTTTTGTTTTTACTTAATTTTGACTTCCATTGAATTGGGTTGGTTTGGTTTCAATCGCTTGTTTTTGGTTTTTTCATTCTTGTGCTTGAGCTTTTACTTCTTACTTGCTGTTTTAAATTTTTTACTAGTTGTGTTGGTTGTTTAAATCTTGTTTTTTTATTCTTGTGTTTTGATTGCTTATTGTTTGTTAATGTTTAATGTTTAATGTTTTAGTTTGTTTTAAGTTTTATTTTTCTTAAATCTTGTTTTTATCTTATGCTTGTATTGCTTGCTTGTTTTGTTTCTTATTTCTTTTGTTTAAGTTTTGGTTGATTATGATTGAATGCGTTTGGATTTGAAAACTCCGTTCAGGTATTGGTGTTTAAAGCCTTATTTTTAGAGTTTTAAACGCTCAAAGATTTGGGTTTTAATTTCTTTGGGATCTAGTTGAACAAGTGGTTGGCGTTCAAAATTGCACGCTTGAAAATCAATGCAATGCAATAACTCAAAAATCATAGAATCGTTTTCATAGGGGGCCACTAGGAGCATGCCTGAATAATGGAATTGAGCGCAATAAATGCGCTGTAGGGTTTTAATAAGGGATTTCTATTGTGTGGGTTGAGTTTGATAATACTTCCAAAAGCAATTGGTTCTATATTTTGTTTTTATCAGATGGGCTTTGTAAAATAACTTGTTCTAAAAAATGATTGATGAGTAGGGCTCTATGCGTTGATGCGGATCTAGGGATAGACGCTTTTTGTAATGCTAATGCAAGACTTCTTGCCATATTATTCTCTAAAACTTGTGCTTTTGGGACAACTTGCAACTGATCAATCATTATCTCATTTTCTTCATTTATAATGTAGTTTTTATGTGAAGGGTATTTTTTGCCTTGTTTCTTTTTTGTTGTTTGTGGGAATGCTAAGAAAAAGTCCTTGTTTTCATAAATAACAAAGTATGGGCGTTCTTCTCTTTGCTCATGCCCTTCACCATATCTGTTTTGATAGTAGATGATCATGCTCATATCTCCCTTGGGTCAAAATAACTAATCAAATTTTTTCTAATCAATCTTAACAGAGTTTGATACAGGTTTTCCTTAATACCTGAACTCACACTCCTTCAAATGGATCAAGAAATTCTCTCTCTTTATCCTCTTGAACTGACTCAAACGCCCCTTTGAGAAGAGCTCCAAAAACTCTCTATAATAGCACCATTTCAGATCAAATTTGGATACCGCTATGTTAGATAAAAATATACAATTAGATTTCTCAAAGCTTGATTTAGAAACGACTTAGTGTTTTTAAATAGATGTTTAGCTCTTAAAACAAAAAAACCACTCATAAATCAACCATTTACTTCATTTAAAAGAGTGTGAGTTTGGGTATAAGGAGAACTTGTATCAGGTTTATGGGAATGGACATGGAAAGTGGTTATTTTGCGATACCCTAAATCCTAAAACGCTTTAAAAGTTATCGTTTGATTGAAGTCAAGCTCTTTTATAGCCAACACTTTATTGAAACAGAATTAAAAACAAAACCATAGCCCACCAAACAAAGACCTAACGCCCAATAAGGGAAAAGGCTAAACGAACGCATGGCGCATAAGTATAGTGCGAACCGGCAAGTTTGATGAGCAGGAAAGACTTCAAACAGCCTTTCATCGGTTTTAATTCTGTTTTTTATCAGCCATTGGTATTGCTCCCTAAACAACCTTTCTAGCATGAGATAATAAGCGTCTAAAAGATAAAAGCATGCTAACAACACCCCTAAAACACACAGCCCATAAAGATGAGAGATCGCCTCTATTTTGAGGGATAAAACCCCCACAGCGAGCGCGAGTGTCCATTTCTTGCACTCCAAAGAATTTTGCGCCATTCTGTTGGTAACGCCCTGCAAGATTTTGAGCTCTTCGGCAAGGATTTTTGCTCTTTCTTTTTCTCTTTCTGTAGGGTTATGATTGTCCATATTTGCCTGATTATCTGTTAAAATTGAAAGTCCAAGCGCCTTTATCGGTTTGTATTGTTGCTTCTATAATATCGCACCCTTGAGAAATGCCCTCTATTTTTTCCCCAAATTTAAGGGTTTGAGGCTCCATCATCACACCCTTTTGCTCTAATTGAGAAATTTTATTCTGCATTTCTGCTAAGCTTTTCTTATTTTTTATATACTCGTACGTGTGTGCTTCATCTTTAAAGTCTTGCACAGAAATTAATCGAGCATATATTGGAGAAAAACTGACAACACAATTACCTCTATTGAGCTTCACGCCTTGAATAGTAACGCTATCCGCTTTGGAGCTGATTTGAAACACACCTTCGCTATTTGTAGTCATTTCAACCGGCGATTCACCGCCACCGCCGCTCCCACAGCCCACTAGATACAGCGCTAAACAGCTCGCGCCCAATAATTTTTGATAAGTTTTAAAAAGCATGCTTGTTCCTATGAATTGATTTGTTGTGATAGTTCGCTAAGGGTTATAATCTCTAGACTTTCTAAAAATGGCGATATATCATGAGAGACTTGCGCGCTTTCCATCATTGGAGTTGGACGACTCTCTCTAATGGAATGAGCGATTTTTAATTCTTCATAAATCCATGTCGAATAAGTGATGCGCGATAGCCCTTGATTGGAAACGCTGTTGTTGCTTTGTAAAAACACGAAATAAGGGCATTTTTCAATCATGTCTTGTAAAGATTCTCTGAGAATGAGCGTGAAAGCGTCTTCAATCTTGCTTGTATCATCGTATTTTGCCAATTCGTTTAAGACATCGTCTTTATAATCCCAAAAGAGCGAGTCTATAAATACTCTGCGATTTGTTTCGCTTTCCAAATAGTTTTTAACCTTTAAAGCCTTATTTTTATCCGCATGCGAATGCGATAGGAACACTTGAGCGTTTTTTAGCTGTGGTTTGAACGGGCTAAAAAAGGCTTCTTTAATTTTATTGTGGTTTAAGATGATGTCATCGTTAGAATGTTTAGCGCCTTTAATCAATTCATAAATCTTTTTGGCCACTTTATCAACTTGATAGGCTTGGTTGTTAGAAGGGCGTGCGCTGGGTTTTAAAATAATATTTTCACTACTATCTAAATCAACCTTAAAAGCTTTCATGATACAATTTTCCTTAATATTTTTATGAAATTCTCAAACCTTTACAAACACGATTTTAAGTTTCCTTTAAAATCTTTTGATTATAGTAGACTTAGAATTAGCTTAAGAGTGCCTAAATTTTGGGGTTTTAAGGGCTATTTTGGCGCTAAAAATCGCCGCTAAAAAAAAGCCTTTTTACAAACAAAAAGGGCGTATCAATTTACAACGACCTTAAAAAGTGCAAAAACAACAAATGCAATCTAAAAAACCTCTTCGCATGCCTTTTTGTCTTTATGGAGTAAGCATGCTTTTTGCAACTTTATGAAGCGCTTTTTCCTCTCTTCTTCGGTCATATTGTCAGACTTTTCAATAGGGTGTGGAAGAGGGCGTGAAAGCTTTGAAGTGGGGGTATTGAATTTGGGCGCATACCCCAGTTTATTGGCTGCATAAAAGCCTAAAGCAGCGATTAAAATAAAAATCCAATCTGTTTTTCTGATCTTAGGGCAAAATTTACACGCCATGATTTAATCCTTAAAACATTTGAAGTATAATACACTCTTATGGTCAAATTTTTAAGTCTAGGAAAACCGCATGTGGAGTCTCATTCAAAAAATCTTTAAGGCTTTAATAATCGCGCCTTTAGATTTTATCACGAAGTATTTCAAGTCGTTTGTGCTGTTATTGATTGTATTAGTCTTTTTTAGCGCTAAAGAAAGCGCGCCAAGCGCCCCGCCCAATCTCGCTAAACTCTATTTAAATGGGGCGATTTTTAGCGCAGAGGATTTTGACAAAGAAGTGGATAAGATCTTAAAAACCCCTAGCATTAAGGGTGTTTTACTTTTGATTGACTCTCCTGGTGGGGCGGTGTCAGCGAGCGTGGAATTGAGCGAAAAAATCGCTGATTTGAAGCAAAAAATGCCCGTTTTAGCGTATGCTAGGGGGGTTATGGCGAGCGGGAGTTATTATGCGGGCATGCAAGCGAGCGAAGTTTATGCCTCTAAAGCGAGTTTGATCGGATCGATTGGGGTGATTTTTTCGGGCGCGAATGTGGAAAACTTGCTCAATAAAGTTGGCGTAGCCACTCAAGGCGTGCATGCGGGCGAATACAAAGAAATAGGCACTTTCACTAGGGCATGGAAACCCAACGAAAAAGAATTTTTGCAAAATTTAGTCAATGAGCAATACCAAATGTTTGTGAATGATGTCGCAAAAGCCAGGAAATTAGACGCTAAGGATTATAAGGATTTTGCTGAAGGGAAGGTCTTTAGCGCTCAAAACGCTCTAAAATTAAAACTCATTGATAAAATCAGCACGATCAAGCAAGCGCAAAATCGCTTAATGGAATTGAGTAAGGTTAAAAAAGCCTATTGGCTGGAAAAAAGCCCCATGGAGCGCTTCATTGAAAAAGCCACGCAATCAGCGACAAATATCATCACGCAAGCGTTTGGCTATCAATTATTAATGAGATGAACATGTTAGAATTTATTTTAAAAATTCAAGCTAGAGATTCTAAAGGCTTGGTGAGCGCGATTAGCACCACTATCGCTAACAAGGGCTATAATATCGTTAAAAACGATGAATTTGTTGATTCCTTAAAACAGCGCTTTTTCATGCGGCTAAAAATCCAAAAAGAAATTAAGCCCTTGAATACTGGAATTAAAGAGCAAGAAGAGCGATCCTTAAAAACCGCTCTTTTTAAAGCCCTAGAAAACTTTAACGAACTATTGATTGAAGTCATTTTAACGCATAAAAAAAACATCATTTTGCTCGCTACTAAAGAGAGCCATTGCTTAGGGGATTTGCTTTTAAGGGTGTATGGAGGGGAATTGAGTGCTCAAATTTTAGGCGTTATTTCCAACCACGAGATTTTACGCCCTTTAGTGGAAAAATTTGACATCCCTTATTTTTATGCGCCTTGTGATAATCAAGCTTTGCATGAAAAAGAAGTTTTAGCAATCATTAAAAACCTGGAATTAAAACACAAAGTGAGCGCGGATTTGCTCGTTTTAGCCAAATACATGCGCATTTTAAGCCATGATTTTACGAAGCGCTATGAAAACCAGATTCTCAATATCCATCATAGTTTCTTGCCCGCATTCATCGGGGCTAACCCTTATCAGCAAGCGTTTGAAAGGGGCGTGAAAGTCATCGGGGCCACGGCGCATTTTGTGAATGAAAGCCTTGATGCCGGGCCGATTATCATACAAGACACTCTGCCCATTAACCACAATTACAGCGTGGAAAAAATGCGCCTAGCGGGTAAGGATATAGAAAAACTGGTTTTGGCTAGGGCTTTAAAACTGGTTTTAGAAGATCGAGTGTTTGTGCATGAAAACAAAACGGTGGTGTTTTGAATGCTCCCATTAATACTGCCCTTAAATTGGCAAAGAGTGAGGCTTGGGGATATATTTTTCATTACGGCTGGAGGCGATTTATCTAAGCCACATTATTCAAATACAAAACAAAGTGATTTTAATTACCCCATTTATTCAAATGCGATTGAAAAAAAAGGTTTATGTGGATATTCATCTTTTTTTATTATTAAAAATAAGAGCATAACAATAACGGCTAGAGGAACAATAGGTGTTGCTTTTTTTAGAGACTATCCTTATGTCCCTATCGGTAGGCTTTTAGTCTTACAGCCAAAAATTAGTAATATTGATTGTAGGTTTTATGCGGAATATATCAATTCAAAAGTAAAATTTAACACCGAGCAAACTACTATTCCACAATTAACAATCCCAAAAGTTGCACTATGTGAAATCCCCCTACCCCCTCTAAACGAACAAATCGCTATCGCTAACATTTTAAGCGCTTTGGATCGTTATCTTTATGCATTAGACGCTCTCATTCTTAAAAAAGAGGGCGTTAAAAAAGCTTTAAGTTTTGAACTATTGAGCCAAAGAAAACGCTTGAAAGGCTTTAATCAAGCTTGGCAAAGAGTGAGGCTTGGGGATATTGCCAACTATTTAACATCAAATTTAAGTGTAGAACAAATCACGCAACAAGGAAAAATTAAAGTCTATGATGTGAATAATTTCATAGGCTATACAGATACAACTTTCATTAGTGATAAGCCTTATATTTCTATTGTCAAAGATGGAAGTGTAGGCAGAGTAAGGATTTTGCCACCTAAAACAAATATTTTATCTACTATGGGAGCGTTAATTGCTAATCATAGAACAACAACAGAGTTTTTATTTTATTTGTTATCTAATTTTGATTTTAAAAATTTCACAAGCGGTAGCATAATACCGCATATTTATTTCAAAGATTATAAAGAAAAGACTATTTTTTTACCCCCCCTAAACGAACAAATCGCTATCGCTAACATTTTAAGCGCTTTGGATAATGAGATCACCAGCCTTAAAAACAAAAAACGCCAATTTGAAAACATCAAAAAAGCTTTAAACCACGATTTAATGAGCGCTAAAATCAGGGTTTTAAAAAAATAAACGCCCCAAAAGTCAAGGACAAACCCACTTCGCAAAGCAAATCCCTAAGCTTTTAAGCTCAGGGGAACTTTGGCTAATAATAGAAAAGATTACTTTAAACCCCTTAAAAGAGATTTTAATGTATAATACTAGCCAAGAGTTTTTATCATGTTTTCTTTTCATGATAAACCCTTTTAAGAACAGATTTGCCCCATATCGCAACTATGGGGCGTGATGAAATCCTACAACAAACCCCCTTAAAACACCCCTAGATCGTGCCAAATACGCATGGTAAAGTTTTTGTACCCCAATTAACGGCCACTCAATTAGTAAAGCTTATCTTTATTTGACAAAAAACAGAGCCATTTGGCAATCATAAAAAAGAGGAAATTTAAAAGTTTAAAAATCTAATGGAGTTAAAAGGGCTAGTTTAAACGGATAAATTTACTAGATTAAAAGAAAGGGTTAAAAGCTAGGAGTAGCCCTAAGGCCGCCCCCACAAACGCCCCAATCAATACTGTTGGTTTTGTTGTTGCGCTTTTTGTTGTTGTTGTTGGTGTGCTTGTTGTTGTTGCTGTTGTTGAGCTTTTTGCTCTGCTTGTTGTTCAGCATGTTGTTGCGCGTTATGGTGGTGGTGTTCGCCGCCATAGTAATGGTGGTGGTGTGCATGGTGATGGTGGTGGTGTTGGCTGTTAGCCTGTTGTTGTTGCTGTTGTTGCGCTTGTTGTTGGTGTGCCATGATGACTCCCTTAATTGAAATTTAAATTCTAGCTCACTGGCTAGGATTTCATTTTATAATGCGAAATCTAACCAATTATTAACGAAAAAGATTTTAATACTAATTTTTAATACGAGCACCAATTTAAGTGCTTCTATTGTCAAAACTACCAACATCTGAATGAAAAAAGCTATAATAAAGAAGTTGCATTAAAAAGGAAAGACAAATCCCCTTTTTAAGGTATAATATGAGGAGTTTAGAAGCGCTTCTTATGGTAGTAGCTAAAAAGTCTTTAGGACAGCATTTTTTAACAGACGAGTCGTTTTTAGACAGAATTGTTAATGCTTTGCCCCCCTTAAACCCATTGAAATTAATTGAAATTGGCGTGGGGTTAGGGGATTTGACTCTTAAGTTGTTGGATCGCTATCCTTTAAAGACTTATGAGATAGATAGCAGTTTGTGCGAAAAAATGCGATCAAAACTAAAGGCGCAAAAAAAGCCTTTTGCATTAGAATTAGTGGAAAAAGACGCTCTTTTTTTAAAAGAAGAAGAGCCTTATTTTTTGATCTCTAATTTGCCTTATTATATCGCTACCAGGCTTGTTTTAAACGCGCTCAAAGACCCTAAATGCAGGGGTTTATTGGTGATGACGCAAAAGGAAGTGGCGCTCAAATTTTGCGCTAAAGATTCACAGAACGCCTTAAGCGTTTTAACTCAAGCAATAGGGGATGCTACCCTTTTGTTTGATGTGCCGCCTAGCGTGTTTAGCCCGCCTCCAAAGGTGTTTTCTAGCGTGTTTGAAGTGATTAAAGAGCCGCTGAAAGAAAAGGCGTTAGCTTCATTACTCCAAGCACCATTTTTTGAAGAAGCCCTACAAAAAGGGTTTGAAACATTAGAAGATTTTTTGAAAGCCTGTTTCTCATCTCCCAGGAAGACGCTTTCAAACAATCTTAAAAAAAGCGTTTCTTATAGAGAAAAGCTTGATAAGGTGTTAGATTTTTTAGCGTTAGAAAACCAACCAACAAGCGTGAGGGCGTCTGAGATAAAAGATTATCTCAAGCTCTTAGAATACCTTTTAAAAGGCTAATGCCTTTTTAAAAAATTGAAAGGAATAATCGTTATGACTGATAACAACCATTATGAAAACAATGAAAACAGCAGTGAAAATTCAAAAGCTCATCATGAGGCGCGAGCCGGAGCGTTTGAGCGATTCACCAACCGCAAAAAGCGTTTTAGAGAAAACGCGCAAAAAAACGTAGAGTCTTCAAACCATGAAGTGCTTTCACACCATAAAAAAGAGCACCACCCCAACAAAAAACCAAACCACCACCACAAAGCCAAACACACCCCCCAAAAGACCAGAAATTACGCCCAAGAAGAATTGGATAACAACAAAGTAGAGGGCGTTACGGAAATTTTGCATGTGAATGAGAGAGGGACTTTAGGCTTTCATAAGGAGCTCAAAAAGGGCGTTGAAGCTAATAACAAGATCCAGGTGGAGCATTTAAACCCGCATTATAAGATGAATCTAAACTCTAAAGCGAGCGTTAAAATCACGCCTTTAGGGGGATTGGGCGAAATTGGGGGGAACATGATGGTCATTGAAACCCCAAAAAGCGCGATCGTGATTGATGCGGGCATGAGCTTCCCTAAAGAAGGGCTCTTTGGCGTGGATATTTTAATCCCGGATTTTTCCTACTTGCACCAAATCAAGGACAAAATCGCTGGCATTATCATCACCCATGCCCATGAAGATCACATAGGGGCCACGCCTTATTTGTTTAAAGAGTTGCAATTCCCCCTTTATGGCACGCCCTTGAGTTTGGGGCTGATTGGGAGCAAGTTTGATGAACATGGTTTGAAAAAATACCGCTCGTATTTTAAAATCGTAGAAAAGCGTTGCCCCATTAGCGTGGGCGAATTTATCATTGAATGGATCCACATTACGCATTCTATTATTGACAGCAGCGCTTTAGCGATCCAAACTAAAGCCGGAACCATCATCCACACCGGCGATTTTAAAATCGATCACACCCCAGTGGATAATCTGCCCACTGATTTGTATCGTTTAGCGCACTATGGCGAAAAGGGGGTGATGCTTCTTTTAAGCGATTCCACTAATTCCCATAAATCCGGGACCACACCGAGTGAAAGCACCATAGCGCCGGCTTTTGATACGCTTTTTAAAGAAGCGCAAGGGAGAGTGATTATGAGCACATTCTCTAGCAATATCCACCGGGTGTATCAAGCCATACAATACGGCATTAAATACAACCGCAAGATCGCTGTGATCGGGCGCTCTATGGAAAAAAACCTAGACATCGCCAGAGAATTAGGCTATATCCATTTGCCTTATCAGTCTTTTATTGAAGCCAATGAAGTCGCTAAATACCCGGATAATGAAGTTTTAATCGTAACGACCGGCTCACAAGGCGAAACCATGAGCGCGCTTTATCGCATGGCGACTGATGAACACCGCCACATTTCTATCAAACCCAACGATTTAGTCATCATCTCCGCTAAAGCCATTCCTGGCAATGAAGCGAGCGTTTCAGCGGTATTGAATTTCTTAATCAAAAAAGAAGCTAAAGTGGCTTATCAAGAATTTGACAATATCCATGTGAGCGGGCATGCCGCCCAAGAAGAGCAAAAGCTCATGTTGAGACTCATCAAGCCTAAGTTTTTCTTACCCGTGCATGGGGAATATAACCATGTCGCGCGCCACAAGCAAACCGCTATTTCTTGTGGGGTGCCTGAAAAAAATATCTATTTAATGGAAGATGGCGATCAAGTGGAAGTTGGCCCTGCGTTCATTAAAAAAGTAGGCACGATTAAAAGCGGTAAAAGCTATGTGGATAACCAAAGCAATTTGAGTATTGACACAAGCATTGTGCAACAAAGAGAAGAAGTCGCTAGCGCTGGGGTGTTTGCCGCTACGATTTTTGTGAATAAAAACAAACAAGCGCTTTTAGAAAGCTCTCAATTTTCTAGTTTAGGACTTGTGGGCTTTAAAGATGAAAAGCATTTGACAAAAGAAATTCAAGGGGGATTGGAGTTGTTATTGAAATCCAGCAACGCCGAAATTTTGAATAGCCCTAAGAAATTAGAAGATCACACCCGTAATTTCATCAGAAAAGCGCTCTTTAAAAAGTTTAGAAAATACCCGGCTATTATTTGTCATGTCCATGCCACTTGATTACAACGCTATCGCCGCGCAAGTCTTAAGAGATGAAGCGAGCGCGCTTTTAGAAAGCGTTAAGCAATTCCAAAAACCTAACGATTTAGAAGCGATTGTTAGGCTCATTTTAAAAAGCCAAGAAAAAGGGGGTAAGCTTGTGATAGTGGGCGTGGGTAAGAGCGCTTTAGTGGCGCAAAAAATCGTTGCTTCTATGCTAAGCACCGGTAACAAAAGCGCGTTTTTACACCCCACAGAAGCCATGCATGGGGATTTGGGCATGGTGGAAAAAAACGATGTGGTTTTAATGATTAGCTATGGGGGCGAGTCTTTAGAATTATTGAATCTGGTGAGCCATTTAAAACGCTTGAGCCATAAAATCATCACTTTCACTAAAAGCCCCACCAGCTCGCTTTCTAAACTCGGCGATTATTATTTGAGCTTGAAAATTCAAAAAGAAGCTTGTCCGATTAACACCGCTCCAACGACTTCCACCACCCTAACTCTAGCGTTAGGCGATGTTTTAATGGCATGCTTGATGCGAGCGAAAAACTTTAGCCAAGAAGATTTTGCCTCCTTTCATCCGGGCGGGCTTTTAGGCAAAAAACTTTTTGTCAAGGTTAAAGACTTGCTGCAAACCACGAACCTCCCCTTAATCGCTCCTAGCACAAGCTTTAAAGACGCGCTCATAGAAATGAGTGAAAAACGACTAGGCAGCGCGATTTTAGTCAATGAGGCTAACGAGCTTGTGGGGATTTTGAGCGATGGCGATGTCCGTAGGGCGCTATTAAAAGGGCTTAACTTAAAGAGCGAAGTGAAGCGTTTTGCCACTTTAAAACCTAAAAGCTTTAAGAATTTAGACGCTCTTCTTTTAGAAGCGTTGGAATTTTTAGAGCGCCATAAGATCCAGCTTTTAGTGTGCGTGGATGATCACAATAAGGTTTTAGGGGTCTTGCACTTGCACCAACTTTTAGAATTAGGGCTTAAAGCATGAAAGCGAGCATTTATGATTTCACTCTAAAGGAATTGAGCCAGCTTTTAAAACCAAGCTTTAGGGCTAAACAGCTTTATTTGTGGCTCTATGCGAAGTATAAAACAAGCTTTAAAGACATGCAAAATAATTTTTCAAAAGATTTTATCGCTTATTTGGAGCAAGAATTTACTTTGCGCACGATAGAAATCACGCATGTGAGAGAGAGCGTTGATGGCTCTAAAAAATACCTTTTTAAATCTTTAAAAGATAACCACACTTTTGAAGCGGTGTTGTTGAAAATGAAGGATAAAAAGATTGATGAAGAAACGAACGCTATTTTAGAGGGGGAAAAATACACCGTATGCGTGTCTTGTCAAATCGGCTGTCAAGTGGGTTGCGCGTTTTGTTTCACTCAAAAAGGCGGTTTTGTAAGGAACTTAAAAGCGAGCGAGATTATCCAGCAAGCCCTACTCATTAAAGAAGACAATAACCTCCCCATTGAAAAAGCGCTCAACATTGTTTTTATGGGAATGGGCGAGCCTTTGAACAATTTAGATGAGGTGTGTAAAGCGATTGAGATTTTTAATGCTGGCATGCAAATTTCACCTAAAAGAATCACGATTTCCACTAGTGGCGTAGCCGATAAAATCCCCATTTTAGCGGGCAAAAACTTAGGCGTGCAATTAGCCATATCCTTACATGCCGTAGATGACAAAACGCGCTCATCTTTAATGCCCTTGAATAAAAAATACAATATTGAATGCGTTTTGAATGAAGTGAAAAAATGGCCTTTAGAGCAGCGCAAAAGAGTGATGTTTGAATACCTTTTGATCAAAGATTTAAACGATAGCCTGGATTGCGCTAAAAAACTTTTAAAACTTTTAAACGGCATTAAATCCAAAGTGAATTTGATTTTATTCAACCCGCATGAAGGCTCTAAGTTTGAGCGCCCTAGCTTAGAGAGCGCTAGAATGTTTGCGGATTTTTTAAACTCCAAAGGCTTATTATGCACCATTAGAGAATCTAAAGCCTTGGATATTGAAGCGGCTTGCGGGCAATTGAGAGAGAAAAAACTCTCCCAACAAATTTAAAAACTTTTTTTGTGGCGTTTGTCTTTTTTCTAATGGGGGGGCGTTGGTTTCACTCAAGCGATGATTCAAAAAAATTAGCGTTAAAATTCCTTCCATTAACAATTGGTTAGATTTTATATTGTAGAATGAAATCCTAGCCAGTGAGCTAGAATTTAAATTTTTAATCAAAGGAGTCATCATGGCACACCATGAAGAACAACACGGTGAACACCACCATCACCATCACACACACCACCACCACTATCATGGCGGTGAACACCACCATCACCACCACAGCTCTCATCATGAAGAAGGTTGTTGCAGCACTAGCGACAGTCATCATCAAGAAGAAGGTTGTTGCCACGGGCATCACGAGTAATATCGGTGTGGCTAGGGGCAACTTGACTAGGGTTGTCTCTGGCTTTGACTTCAAAATACCATCATTCAAATCTAACCCATTCTAATCAAACCCATTAAATCCAATCAAACCACTGCTTTATAGCATTCAAACATTAAATCCATTTTTCAATCAAAGAATATGCAAGTTGGCAAGTTGCCCTCCATTTTTTAAAATCAATTTTTATTTTTAGCTTTTTATCCTATGCTAGGGTTTAATCTGCATTCCAAAGAAACGCTAACAAATCCAAACGATAGAAATTATAACCTACATTCCAAAGATACAAGAAAACTAAAATAACGATTAAGTGAAGGGAAGTTTAATGCCAACGCTCCATAAAACAAAGCCTTGCGCTTTATGGTTCCAACCCCCACGCGTCTTTAAAGGAAGCTTTTTTAAGCTTTAAATTCAAACTCCCCTCGATCCACTTAGCGTTAGCCCCCTTTTCATTATTGTCAAACAAGAACACCCCTAAAAAGCCTCTAGGGGTTTTAATTAGGCTCAATTCCACGCTAGGAAGAATGATTTTGCTATCAGGTTTGACTTCAAAGGCTAGGAAAAAGGGGCGGTTGTTTTTGAAATCATAGCCATTTTTGGTGTATGAATAGCCAGGAGCGCTCTGCAAGATGCCTTTTTGGGTTTCCACGCTAAAAGAATCCAAGTAGTAAAACCCAGGCTCTAGCTTGAACGATTGGGGTTTGGCTAAAGCGTAGCGGTTTTTCCATAAGAGCATGAAGCGCTCACTCCCCAGCATGAATAAAGGCCCCCTAGGGTCTTTGAGCTTTGCTTTAGGGTTTTTTTTAAGCGCTTCATTGTGTTTAGCGACAACTTCTCTATCCACTTTGCGCCAATAAGTGCGCACGCTTTGGCCTTGATGAGCGATATAAAGATTCACCAAACCAGAATGATGGCCTTTAGGAGGCAAGCAAGAGACTAATAAAAGAGCGGCTAACAAACTCACAATTTGAAACTTCAAACAAATTCCTTAAAAAGAGTGGTGGCTGAATGCTAACATGCTAAAACTAAAACCCTTATAAGTTATGGATAAAAACTTAAAGAATAGGGTAAAATAAACGCATGCGAATAGACAAATTTTTACAATCAGTGGGTTTAGTGAAACGGCGCGTTTTAGCGACAGATATGTGCAATGTGGGGGCGGTGTGGCTCAATGGGAGTTGCGCTAAGGCTAGTAAAGAAGTGAAAGCGGGCGATGCGATTAGCTTGCACTATTTAAAAGGGATAGAAGAATACACGATTTTACAAATCCCCACTTTAAAAAATGTGCCACGAAAAGACACGCACCTTTATATCGCTCCTAAAACAAAAGAATCATGAGATAAAAGATCAATAAAAGACCAAGGATCAATCAGTGAAAGAATACAAAGACACCCTAAACTTAAACGCAACCACCTTTTCTATGAAAGGGAATTTGAGCGTTAATGAGCCTAAAACTTACGCCAAGTGGCAAGAGCAACAAGCGTTTAAACGCATGCAGAATAGGAAAGATAACCATGGGGTTTTCACTTTGCATGACGGGCCGCCTTATGCGAACGGGCATTTGCATTTAGGGCATGCCTTAAATAAAATTTTAAAAGACATTGTCGTTAAAAGAGAATATTTTAAAGGGAAGAAAATCTATTACACGCCCGGTTGGGATTGCCATGGCTTGCCCATTGAGCAGCAAATTTTAGAGCAATTAGAAAAAGAAAAAACAAGCCTAGAAAACCCCACGCTGTTTAGAGAAAAGTGCCGAGATCATGCGAAAAAGTTTTTAGAAATCCAAAAGAATGAATTTTTGCAATTAGGCGTTTTGGGGGATTTTGAAGATCCTTATAAAACCATGGATTTTAAATTTGAAGCGAGCATTTATAGGGCTTTAGTGGAAGTGGCTAAAAAAGGGCTTTTGAAAGAGCGCCATAAGCCTATTTATTGGAGTTATGCATGCGAGAGCGCTTTAGCGGAAGCTGAAGTGGAATACAAGATGAAAAAATCGCCCTCCATTTTCGTGGCGTTTGGTTTGAAAAAGGAGAGTTTAGAAAAATTAAAAGTCAAAAAAGCGAGTTTGGTGATCTGGACGACCACGCCTTGGACTTTGTATGCGAATGTGGCGATCGCTTTGAAAAAAGACGCTATCTATGCGCTCACCCAAAAAGGCTATTTAGTCGCTAAAGCCTTGCATGAAAAATTAGCCGCTTTAGGGGTGGTGGATAGTGAGATTATGCATGAATTCAATGCCAATGATTTAGAATACTTGAAAGCGCTCAATCCTTTAAACCAACGAGATTCCCTAATCACTCTAGGAGAGCATGTCGGTTTAGAAGATGGCACAGGAGCCGTGCATACTGCGCCCGGGCATGGTGAAGAGGACTACTATTTAGGCTTAAAATACAATTTAGAAGTGTTAATGTCTGTGGATGAAAAGGGTTGCTATGATGAGGGCATTATCCATAATCAATTATTGGATGAAAGCTATCTGGGCGAGCATGTTTTTAAGGCTCAAAAACGCATTATAGAGCAATTAGGCGATTCTTTATTGCTAGAGCAAGAGATTGAGCATTCCTACCCGCATTGCTGGAGGACGCACAAGCCTGTGATTTACAGAGCGACCACGCAATGGTTTATTTTAATGGATGAGCCTTTTATCCAAAATGATGGCTCTCAAAAAACCTTAAGAGAAGTGGCTTTAGATGCGATTGAAAAGGTGGAATTTGTGCCAAATAGCGGGAAAAACCGCCTAAAAATCATGATAGAAAACCGCCCTGATTGGTGCTTGAGCCGGCAAAGAAAATGGGGCGTGCCACTAGCTTTTTTCATAGACAAACGCACCAATAGGCCTTGTTTTGAAAGCGAAGTTTTGGAGCATACCGCTAAGCTCTTTGAAGAGAGAGGTTGTGATGTGTGGTGGGAGTATAGCGTGAAAGATCTATTGCCCCCTAACTATCAAGATAACGCCACGTATTATGAAAAAGTCATGCACATTTTAGACGTGTGGTTTGATAGTGGTAGCACCTTTAAGGCGGTTTTAGAAGACTATCAAGGAGAAAAAGGGCAAAGCCCTAGCGATGTGGTTTTAGAAGGGAGCGATCAACATAGGGGGTGGTTTCAAAGCTCGCTTTTAATCGGTTGCATTCTAAACAACCAAGCCCCTTTTAAAAAGGTCATCACGCATGGCTTCATCGTGGATGAAAAGGGCGAGAAAATGAGCAAGTCTAAGGGCAATGTGGTGTCTTTGGACAAGCTACTCAAAACGCATGGGAGCGATGTGGTGCGCTTGTGGGTAGCGTTTAATGACTACCAAAACGATTTGAGGGTTTCTCAAACCTTTTTCACTCAAACAGAACAGCATTATAAAAAATTCCGCAACACCCTAAAATTCTTACTCGCTAATTTTAGCGATATGGATCTTAAGAATTTAGAACGCCCCCATAACTTCAGCCCTTTAGATCATTTTATATTAGAGTCTTTAGAAACCATAAGCGCTGGAGTCAATAGCGCGTTTGAAGAGCATGATTTTGTGAAAGGCTTGAATGTTTTAATGGCGTTTGTTACCAATGAATTGAGCGGGATTTATTTAGACGCTTGTAAAGATAGCTTGTATTGCGATAGCAAAAATAATGAAAAACGCCAAGCCATTCAAATGGTTTTACTCGCTACAGCTAGTAAATTGTGCTACTTTTTAGCCCCGATTTTAACGCACACGATTGAAGAAGTTTTGGAGCACAGCCAAGCGCTGCGTATTTTTTTACAAGCCAAAGATGTGTTTGGTTTGAAAGACATTAGCGTTTCAGAAAAGCTCCACCTTAAAGAGTTTAAAAAACCAGAAAATTTTGAAGCCGTTTTGGCCTTGCGTTCTGCCTTTAATGAAGAGTTAGACCGATTGAAAAAAGAAGGCGTCATTAAAAATTCGTTGGAATGCGCTATTGAAGTGGGAGAAAAAGCGTTGTGTGAAAATTTAGTAGAAGAATTGCTGATGGTAAGCTTTGTGGGGATTGCAAAAGAAAAATTAAGCGAAACGCCAGCATTCACGCTCTTTAAAGCCCCCTTTTATAAATGCCCCAGGTGTTGGCGTTTTAAAAGCGAGCTAGAAAACGCCCCTTGCAAGCGTTGCGAACAGGTTTTAAAAGAGCGATGATAAAAGGATAGGGTTTTGGAAACTTTACAAACCCATAGAGTTTTACAAGCCCTAATTGGCCATTTTACCCCTTTTTTAGAAAGTGGGATCACAGAGCTGATAATCAATACCGAGCAGGAGCTTTGGCTTTATAAAGTCAATAACACACGAGAAAAAAGAGGGCATGCGCTTTTTGATAAGGCGTTTTTGCTGAGATTTTGCGAGCAACTGGCTAGTTTTAGGGGGTTGTTTTTTGATGAAGAGCACCCCACTTTAAATTGCTCTATCCCTTTCACGCGCTATAGGGTGAGCGCGAATCATTTTAGCATCACCACAAACAATCAAATCACGCTCAATATCCGTGTGCCTAGGCTTAAGCCCTTAAGTTTAGAGGATTTCACTTTCAAAACAAGCAATCCAAAAGGTTTGAAAGATTTAGCGCTTAAAGGGCATAACATTCTCATTAGCGGGGAGACTTCAAGCGGTAAAACAAGCTTATTGAACGCTCTTTTAGATTGCGTCAATAAAGATGAAAGGGTGGTGAGCGTTGAAGACAGCCAAGAATTGGATTTAAAAGCGTTTAGTAATTGCGTGGGGCTTTTAGTGGGCAAGCAAGAAAACACGCGCTTTAATTATGAAGACGCTCTCAATATGGCCATGCGCTTAAACCCGGACAGGCTCATTGTGGGCGAGATTGACACCAGGAATGCAGCGCTCTTTTTGCGTTTAGGAAACACCGGGCATAAGGGCATGCTCTCAACCATTCACGCTAATAGCGCTCAAAACACTTTAGAAGCCCTTTCGTTGAATTTAAGCATGCGTTATACGCATTCTTTGGATAAGGATTTAATGCGAGCGTATTTTAGAAGCGCGATTGATGTGATTGTGCATGTGAATAGGATCAACAATGAGCGCCAAATCGCTGAAGTCTTATGGACTAAAGAGCTTTAAATGCCCCTAAAATCCTTAAAAAACCGCTTGAATCAGCATTTTGAACTATCGCCTCGCTACGGGAGCGTGAAAAAAATCATGCCCAATATCGTTTATGCGGATGGCTTTAACCCGTCTGTGGGCGATGTGGTGAAGATTGAAAAAAGCGATGGCACTGAATGCGTGGGAATGGTGGTGGTGGCAGAAAAAGAGCAGTTTGGTTTCACGCCCTTTAATTTTATAGAGGGGGCTAGGGCTGGCGATAAGGTGCTGTTTTTAAAAGAGGGGTTGAATTTCCCTGTGGGCCGTAATCTTTTAGGGAGGGTGCTTAACCCTTTAGGGCAAGTCATTGACAATAAAGGAGCGCTAGATTATGAGCGATTAGCGCCTGTGATTACAACGCCTATAGCCCCTTTAAAAAGAGGCTTGATTGATGAGGTTTTTAGCGTGGGAGTGAAGAGCATTGATGGGCTTTTGACTTGCGGTAAGGGGCAAAAACTGGGCATTTTTGCCGGCTCTGGGGTGGGTAAATCCACGCTAATGGGCATGATCACTAGGGGTTGCTTAGCGCCTATTAAAGTGATCGCTTTGATTGGGGAAAGGGGCAGAGAAATCCCTGAATTTATAGAGAAAAACTTAAAAGGGGATTTAAGCTCTTGCGTGTTGGTGGTCGCTACGAGCGATGATAGCCCTTTAATGCGCAAATACGGGGCCTTTTGCGCGATGAGCGTGGCGGAGTATTTTAAAAACCAGGGGCTAGATGTGTTGTTTATCATGGATTCAGTGACTCGTTTCGCTATGGCTCAAAGAGAGATTGGTTTAGCCTTAGGCGAACCGCCCACTTCCAAAGGCTACCCCCCATCCGCACTTTCTTTATTGCCTCAATTGATGGAGAGAGCGGGTAAGGAAGAAAATAAGGGGAGCATTACGGCTTTTTTTAGCGTGCTAGTGGAGGGCGATGATTTGAGCGATCCCATAGCCGATCAGGCTAGGAGTATTTTAGACGGGCATATTGTCTTAAGCAGGGAATTAACCGATTATGGGATCTACCCGCCTATCAATATTTTAAACTCCGCATCAAGGGTGGCTAAAGACATCATCAGCGAGTCTCAAAACCTTTGTGCGAGAAAATTCCGCCGTTTGTATGCGCTATTGAAAGAAAATGAAATGCTCATTCGTATCGGCTCTTATCAAATGGGGAACGATAAAGAGCTTGATGAAGCGATTAAAAAAAAGGCTTTAATGGAGCAATTTTTAGCGCAAGATGAAAACGCTTTACAGCCTTTTGAACAAAGCTTTCAGCAATTAGAAGAAATCTTAAGATAAAAGGAATATCATGGAATCACAGCTCATGAAACTCGCCATTGAAACTTATAAAATCACTTTGATGATTTCTTTACCGGTATTACTAGCGGGCTTAGTGGTGGGGCTATTAGTCAGCATTTTTCAAGCGACCACTCAAATCAATGAAATGACTTTGTCTTTTGTGCCTAAGATTTTAGCCGTGATTGGGGTGCTGATTTTAACCATGCCGTGGATGACTAACATGCTTTTAGACTACACCAAAACCTTAATCAAGCTCATTCCTAAAATCATAGGCTAGAAAATGCTAGAAACCATTATTGATTTTTCTCGTTACAGCAGCGTGAAAATCGGTGCACCTTTGAAAGTGAGCGTTTTGGAAAACGATAATGAAATTTCTCAAGAACACCAGATTATAGGTTTAGCGAACAACCTTTTAATCGCTCCTGGCGCGAAAAATCTCGCTTTATTGGGCAAGAATTACGATTACATTTGCGATCAGGGTGAGTGGGTGGAGGTAGGGGGAGCGACTAATGCTTCTAAAATTTTTAATTATTTTAGAGCGAATGATTTAGGGGGTTTGGAGTTTTTAGGGCAATTGCCTGGCACTTTAGGGGCGTTAGTTAAAATGAATGCTGGCATGAAAGAATTTGAAATAAAAAATGCTTTAGAAAGCGCTTGTGTTAATAACCAATGGCTAGAGAATGAAGCGCTAGGGTTAGATTATCGCAGCAGCAAATTTAATGGCGTTGTTTTAAGAGCGAGGTTTAAAAAAACGCATGGCTTTAGAGAAGAGGTTTTAAAAGCGTGTAAAAACATGCGCAAAAGCCACCCCAAATTGCCTAATTTTGGGAGCTGTTTCAAAAACCCGCCTAACGATTATGCAGGCAGGCTTTTAGAGAGCGTGGGCTTAAGGGGGTATCGCTTAAAAAGAGTGGGCTTTGCCAAAGAGCATGCGAATTTTTTGGTGAATTTGGGGGACGCAGAATTTGAAGAAGCCCTAGATCTGATAGAACTCGCCAAAACCAGAGTGTTACAAGAATACGGCATTCATTTAGAAGAAGAAGTGAAGATTTTAAGGTAGAAAATGGCTAAGAAAAATCAATCTCAAAGATTAAGCAAACAGCATAAAGAGTCTTTGGGCGTTACGAATATTTTTACCGATGAGGCCAAATTGCACGATATGGGTGTGAGCAGTATCTCTAAACTTGTTATGCAAAAACTTGAAAATGAATTTAAGGGCTTGTCATTTAGGCACAGAGCAAGCATAACTAAGAGAGAAATTAATTCCGTATTGCAAGGACTTGATAGTGAGCTTGGAAGAACCTTGTTTGTTCAAAGTTCTAAAATAAAACCTGATGGAGGTATTATTGAAGTTAAAGATGATGATGGGAATTGGAGAGTTATATTGATAACAGAAGCTAAATATCAAGGAAAAGATATAGAAAATATTCAAAAAGGAATATTGGTGGGCAAAGATAGCAATCAAGATTTAATGCAGGCTGGGAATGCTATAGAAAGGGCGTATAAAAATATTGCTGAAATGGCTAACTTTATGCTCAAAGAATTACATTTTCCTTACATTTTATTTTTAGAAGGTTCTAATTTTTTAACTCAAACCATATCGGTAAAAAGACCTGATGGAAGGGTAGTAATTCTTGAGTATAATTCTGGAGTTCTTAATAGATTGGATAAATTAACGGCAGCTAATTACGGAATGCCCATCAATCAAAATTTATGTCAAAACAAGTTTGTTCAGTATAAAGATAGAGTTATTATGTTACAAGCTATTTCTATTTACACACAAGGAGATGGACAAAGATGGAATTTAAATAAAATGTTTGAAGTCATGTTTGAAGTAGCTAAAACTTCTCTTAAAATCTTAGGTAGTTCACTTTTTAATCAAATTACTAGTAAAAACAATGTCAAGAAAAGCGACTAATCAAATATTGCAAAAAGCCAAGCAACTTAAAAGCGATGAATTTTATACGCAATTGGTAGATATAGAAAATGAGTTGCAATACTATAAACAACATTTTAAAAATAAAGTTGTTTTTTGTAATTGTGATGACGCAAGGGTGAGTAATTTTTTTAAATACTTCTTTATTCATTTTCAAGAACTAGGGATTAAAAAATTGATTTCTGCTTGCTATGTGGAATCAAAAATATTTAGTGGTAGCAACCAAAATTCAAAAGGATTTTATTGCAAATATGAAGGGAAAAAGGATTGGCAAACAACCATTAATGAGCTGAATTTTTTCAAAGGAGATGGTGATTTTCGCAGTAAGGAGAGCATTCAGTTGTTAAAAGAAGCAGATATTGTAGTAACTAATCCACCTTTTTCACTTTTTAGAGAGTTTGTAGCACAATTGATCGAACACAACAAGAAATTTTTGATTATTGGGAATATCAATGCAATTACATACAAAAACATCTTTACTCTAATTAAAAACAATAAAGCATGGTTAGGCATGCATCTTGGTCGAGGGATTTCAAGTTTTATTGTTCCACGACATTATGAACTTTATGGCACAGAAACCAAAATTGATAGCTTAGGTAATCGCTTGATCTCTCCTAATAATTGTTTATGGCTTACAAATTTGGATTATAAAAAAAGACATGAGATATTACCACTCACAAAAAAATACGATAAAAATAAGTACGAGCTATACGATAATTTTGATGGAATTAATGTGAATAGAACCATAGATATACCTTTGGACTATAGGGGTTCTATGGGAGTCCCTATAACTTTTTTACACAAGTTTAACCCTAATCAGTTTGAGATTATTGGTTTTAGGAAGGGAAATGATGGCAAGGATTTGTCCGTGAATGGTAAATGCCCTTATTTTAGAGTTTTAATTAGACATAAAAAAGATTACTGAAGGTGTATTCTTAATGCTTAGTTTTACAAAAAAAGGACTTTAAAAAAGTCTTTACCCTAAAATAAAAATAATTTCTAATAGTTTGCGATCTGATGTGGGTTTTAAAAGAGTGCATTTGTTGGTCTTTGGCCATTTCAAGGCGTTCTTTCAAAAAATCGTTTTTAAAAGGGGTGCAAAAAAGGTTTGCAAGCCAAAAACTCGCTTCAGCCTCATAGCAAATCAAACGCCCGTTCAAAGAACTGACAGAACGCCACGGCTTGTATTTGATGAAATGGAGCATGATGATGTTTTTAGGGTAGTGCTGGTTGAAAAAGTCAGAATAGCAATTATAATAAATAGGCAATTCTAAAATACGCTCCCAAAACACCATATTAACCAAACACTGCTCAGGGTAGAAAAGGTCTTTCCCCCTAGTTTTTAAAAACTCTAAAGCGATCTTTTCAAACCCGTCTTGACGCCACCGATCCAGATGCGCTACCAAAAAGCCCATGTTAAAGCCTTGATGGATGCGTTTTAATTCGTTTGGGCTAAAGCGTGAAAAATCCATTTTAAAATTCCTACAAGCCCGCTCGCAAAAATCACAAAAGGCTTCAAAAGGAAGGTGGGAAAAAGTGTCTTTCACCATGCCAAGTGATTTAGTAGGGTCATTATCTAGTGCAAAATAAGCGCTTGCAACATCGCCCAAAAACACCGTATCCACATCTATAGAAATGATTTTAGAATAATCAGGGAAGAGTGAAGCGAGCAAAAGCCGGCACAAAACAAGAAGCCCGCCATAACGCTTGGAACAAGACTCATTAAGGTAGCTTTCTATGGAATGATCTAGCGAGTTAATGTCTATGAACTCCAATGAAGCGAATTTTTTAAAAGGCTCAAGGGTTTTTAAAAGCTTGTTTTGTTGCTCTAAAGTGACGCCTTTAATCAAACAATGGATTTTATACACGATGTTAGCGCCTAAAAGCTCGTTGTTTTGACTTAAGGGGCTAAAATCTATCGCGCTTGTGTGCCTGCTCGCATGTGAAAGTAAAGAATAAAGGCTCACGCCAGCCCCTAGCGCGTAATTCTTATCAAAACTCATAAAAATAGGGATAATTTGATTTTGTAAAGTTTGCGCATCCATTAGATTATCCTTTAATAGCGCTTTTTGAGTGGTTTAAAATCGCATGCCTAACTTCTCCAACGCTTCCTGTGTAAAGGTTGTTGAATTGGGTTTTATTGAAAGTGTTTTGGCGCTTGGCTAATTGGATGGTGTTAGAGATAATCGCTTCTTCTAGCTTCTTTAAAGTGAGTTGTTTTTCTAAAAAAAGAATGCTCTCTTTAACGCCTATGGCTTTAAAAGGCTGCGAATCTTTAGGGTATTGAGCATAAAGGGCTTTGATTTCTTCTATAAGGCCACAATCAAGCATGTTCTTGGTGCGCTGTTTGATGTTGTTTGCAAGCGCGCTTTTTTCAATAGAAAGAGCGAATAATGAGATGGCATGCTCAAAGGGTTTTTTAGGGTTAGTTTTAAAATACTCGCTTGGGGGCGTGTGGGTGGAATAAAAGATTTCTAAAGCCTTATGGATGCGGTAAGTGTCGTTTGGATGGATTTTAAAAGCGCTTGTGGGGTCAATGGATTTTAAGAATGCATAAGGGTTAGCCAAAGAGTTGATTTCTTGCTCTATTTTTACAGCCTCCTCACCGCTAATTTTTGGCATGCTGCTCAAACCTTCTAAAATGGATTTGAGATAAAAACTGCTCCCCCCCACAATGAGTAATACCTCTTTAGAAGACACCCTCATAGCGTCCTCTAAAAGGGTTTTAAAAAGGGGAGCGTTATTTTTTTCATCAATGTTAAGGTAATCTAGGGCGTAATGCTTGATATTTTTTCGTTCTTTCAAGCTCGGTTTAGCCGAAGCGATATTAATGTCTTTATAAATACTCAAAGAATCCAAAGAAAAGATTTCAGCGTCCAATTCTTGGGCTAATTCAATGGAAAGAGCGCTTTTCCCGCTCCCGCTAGGCCCTAGAAGCGCGATGAGTTTCTTAGGCGTTTTGATGAACGCTCTCCCTCTTGTAGGTGTTTAAAAACCCTTCTAAGTCAAATTTTTTACGGCATTCTTCGGTGAAAAGATGGATCATCAAATCCCCTAAATCCAAAATGATCCACTCTTCATTAGACTCATCTATTTGGTAAAAGACTTCGCCTAAAGGCTTAAGGGTGTTTTTAAGCGCGTCTAATAAAGAAAGGGCATGCTTATTCGCTAGCGTGGTGGCGATAATGACATCTTCTACCAAGTAGGGGGTTTTGGATAAATCAATATGCGTAATATCAAAAGCTTTTTTTTCATCTAATAAAGCCGTAATCGTTTCTATGCGTTTGTTCATGAGTTTCCTAAAAAATGGGTTAAAATAGCCTTATTATAACTTAAATCAAGGAAGATTAATGACCCCTGAATTAAAATCCCTAGGCGCTAAAACGCCCTATATTTTTGAATACAACAGCCAGTTATTAGAAGCTTTCCCCAACCCAAACCCCAATTTAGACCCCTTAATCACGCTAGAGTGTAAGGAATTTACAAGCCTTTGCCCCATCACCTCCCAGCCGGATTTTGGCATTATCTACATCCGCTATATCCCTAAAGATAAAATGGTAGAAAGCAAGTCCTTAAAACTCTATTTATTCAGTTACAGAAACCATGGGAGTTTTCATGAGAGCTGTATCAATACGATATTACTAGATTTAGTCCAATTGCTAGAGCCAAAGTATTTGGAAGTGTATGGGGATTTTGCCTCTAGGGGTGGGATTGCAATCAAGCCCTTTGTGAATTACGCGATCAAAGAATACCAGGAATTTAAAGAAAAACGCCTTTTGAATGCGAAATGACCTAAAAATTCATTGTGTATCTGTTAATATTTTTTGGTTATAGTTTTGGGCATATCAAAATTAGGATTGCTGACAATGAAATTCATTCTCAAAAATTTGTCTTCTCTCTCTCTCTCTCTCTTGTAAGATTAAAATTTCTTATTACTCTTCATCTAGGCTCTTACCTAGCCACTCAATTTTTCAAATTTCGCATTTAATTTTTTCAACCCCATATTTTAGGCGTTTTCTATATACATGTGGGGTTAATAAAGTTAAAAAAAGGACAAAAATGGCGTATTCAAAAATCAAAGCTTTTAATAGCAAGTTTAAAGAAAATGAAAAGAAAGGTCTTGTAATTTGTGGGTTGCAATTTGGAACTGATGGAGATAAAAAGCCACATAAAATCGCTAATTTGTTAGATGATTATAAAGGCAAAAAGCATTGCTTCTCTAATTTTGTCAATTATCCTAGCAAAGATGATTTTGCTTTTCAAAAACGCATTACTAAATTTTTTGGTTTATGGGATTGTTGCTTGGAAACAGACTTTGATAAAGTGGGGGCGTTTGAAAGAAGTCTTATAGGGATAAACTGGCTTAGCAACGGAGCAGACAGCATGGATAACGAAAACTGTCATTCATTTTTTCAAGCAGAACACAAAGAAAGCTTTTTGCATCATTTGGAAGTCCTAGAGCCTAAATTGTTATTCTTCTTTGGGATTGATATGCTAAGGGCTTTAAATGATGAAAGAATTAAACCTTATGCTGAAAATTTTCTAGGTAAGGCTAAAAATGAGCCAAATTATATCACTAAGCCTTTTGAAGGCAAGTCTTTTAGGGTAGGGTTTCAAAGTTTTGAAAAATGCGAAGTTGTAGCTTTCCCACACCCTACAGGCACGATAGGGCTAAGTGATGAATACATTGCTCTTTTTAAAGATGAAATTAAACCTTTAATTGAAAATTACAGAAAGTCTAAGGGTGTGTGAGTTAAAAAGGGAGTCAAAAAATGAGTGAGAATAAAGAAATTTTAGAAAGAATGGCTACAGCGTTAGAAACTATGGCACAAGCAACGCAAAATTTAGTCAAACAGCAAGAAAAAATTGCTGAAGAAGTAAAAGGTCTTAGCAGGTTGTTTGCTTATTGGATTGATGGGCATACTTGTTATGAAGCAGGGGCGGGTGCGTTAGTTACGCCATTAGTCAATATCAACCGCAATTTAAGAATGCTAAACGAACAAGCTTTTAAGGTGCTAGAGAGTCAAAACTTGCTAGACCCACAAGCAAAAAAGGAGTTGTGCAACACTTTGTATGAGATTAAAAACTTTACATGGTATTGTGGGGGGAGTTATGATAAAAGCCATAAGGAATAATTTAAGGAGTAGAAAATGAGTGATTATAGAACTTTTTTTAATGAAATAAAACTCGCTTTAAAAGAGCTTGAAATGAAAAGAGCTAGGGGTTTGCATGATTACAATGTGTTTAGCGTGCTGATGCGTGAGAGCGATGAAGTAAGGCATTCTAAAATCTTATGTTCATTCTTAGACCCTATGGGGGAACACTATCAAAAAGGCTTGTTTTTAAAGGCGTTTTTAAAGGTGTGTCATTTAGAAAGTTTTGGTTTTAATAGTGCGGATACTAAAATTGTTGAAAACGAAGTTACTACAAATGGCAGTAAGCGAATGGATTTGTTTTTGAGCGATCGGTTTAAGCATATTATTTTAGAAAATAAGATATACGCACGCGATAATAAAAATCAAATTTCTGATTATATTCTAGGCGTAGTTGAGGCCTATAAAGTTAAGGATGCACAAGATATTTGTGTTTTGTATTTAACAAAAGAAGGACGCTCGCCTGATCCAAACAGCTTAGGCGATTTTGAATTAGATGAGAGTAAGGCAAAGCTATTTTATAAGGGCAATGATGAAAAAATTCTTAAACTAGAAAATTTAGAGCAAGGCATACTTTTTAAAAACCTTTGCTATAAAAAAGAGATAAAAGAATGGATTAACAAGTGTTCAGAAGAAGTGGCGAATTTGCATGATTTAAGCGTGTTTTTCAAGCAATACGACAAATTATTAGACAAACTTTATCATAAGGAGCAAAACATGAATAGCGAATTACACAAAATAATGGAAGTCAATTATGAAATAGCCAAGGAAGTAGCTGAAAATTTTAATCCATTTAAGGCGGAAAAAGTAGTGGAGTTTCTAACACAAGCTAAAGAACAAATAGAGGAAAAAATGAGTGCCGATGATAGAGTGAAGTGGGAAGTATCTTGCGAAACTGATACTAATAAGCTTGGCAAGAACGTGGCGAGAGGCTTAAAATTTATTTTCAAAGAGTATAATTTTTTTAGAGTTGAATTGCTTATGACACATGAAGGAGATTTTAAGTTTAAAAAACCTAATCTTGAAATCAATGCGGCAGGTAAAAAATTTGAGCAGTCTATATTCAATAAATTTCTTGAGACAGACTATCAAGAAATTGCACAGCAATTTAATATCAATGAAAAAGATGGGCTAACAAAAAATAGGGAATGGTTTAAAGGAAAATATTATAAATATATTAATGAATCATTGAATATCAATGAATATTTTGTGGATTGTATTATTGATAAAACCCTAAGTGCAGAAAAATTGGGCGAGTTTATTTTTGACTACTTCAACGAGAATAAAGCATTAGTAGAGACACTAAATGCTAACATTAAAGAATATGCAAAAAAATAAAAGCATGGGCTTTAAGCAAGAATTGTTAGCATTACTATAAATAGGAGTGTTGGCTATCATAAGGGTAGATTTAAAATCTATCCTACTTTACTTCTTGCTAACAAATACCCCTACCACCAAATAGAACCCTACAACCCCATAAATTACCCCCTAATCTCTATCTAATCTCTATCTCCAGTGCAACTTCCTTTAATCTTTCTCTCTTTCTTACTCTCCTAATACCCCTTTAAGCACCTATTCAAAGCACTCACAACAGCCTAATAACCCTTCTACTGAACTTATTATTCAGTCTTTCCCCAAATCTTTTTATATTTAAGCAAACTTTAAGCATTGCATGTCTATAATTACATTTCGTTTTTAAAGACAAGCTTTAAAAAGTTCTTTAATTTGAAACAACTCAAACAAGTCATAAAAGCCAAAAAGCTTTTAAACAAGTTAAGTTATAGAGGTCAAAAAGCTTTTGAATATAAAAAGCTCATTAGCTGATAAAACTTGGCGATTAAAAAAAGATTAGGGATCAAGCATTTTTAGTCTTCTTTAAAGGGTTTAACATTAAGAGCGATTATAGCAAGTTTTTAAAGAGAAACGAAGTTATTTGATTTAACATTGTTAATAGCCTATGTAAAAGTAAAGTAAAACTACAATAACTCTGTCTTATATTCATTAAGGCAGTGGTAGCGCTAATAGAATATTCGTGCAATTGTCGTTATTCATTATAAAAGGGCGGGTTTTAAAGGATATTTTAAAATTTAAAACAAGCTTTTAAGAGCAGATGGCGGATGCCTTGCCAAAGAGAGGCGATGAAGGACGTACTAGACTGCGATAAGCTATGCGGAGCTGTCAAGGAGCTTTGATGCGTAGATGTCCGAATGGGGCAACCCAACTAATAGAGATATTAGTTACTCTAATTTAGAGAGCGAACCTAGTGAAGTGAAACATCTCAGTAACTAGAGGAAAAGAAATCAACGAGATTCCCTAAGTAGTGGCGAGCGAACGGGGAAAAGGGCAAACCGAGTGCTTGCATTCGGGGTTGAGGACTGCAACATCCAAGAGAACGCTTTAGCAGAGTTACCTGGAAAGGTAAGCCATAGAAAGTGATAGCCTTGTATGCGACAAGGCGTTCTTAGGTAGCAGGATCCAGAGTAGGCCAGGACACGAGAAATCCAGGTTGAAGCCGGGGAGACCACTCTCCAACCCTAAATACTACTCTTTGAGCGATAGCGAACAAGTACCGTGAGGGAAAGGTGAAAAGAACCGCAGTGAGCGGAGTGAAATAGAACCTGAAACCATCTGCTTACAATCATTCAGAGCCCTATGATTTATCAGGGTGATGGACTGCCTTTTGCATAATGATCCTGCGAGTTGTGGTATCTGGCAAGGTTAAGCGAATGCGAAGCCGTAGCGAAAGCGAGTCTTAATAGGGCGATTGAGTCAGATGCTGCAGACCCGAAGCTAAGTGATCTATCCATGGCCAAGTTGAAACGCGTGTAATAGCGCGTGGAGGACTGAACTCGTACCCATTGAAACGGGTTGGGATGAGCTGTGGATAGGGGTGAAAGGCCAAACAAACTTAGTGATAGCTGGTTCTCTTCGAAATATATTTAGGTATAGCCTCAAGTGATAATAAAAGGGGGTAGAGCTCTGATTGGGCTAGGGCTGCTCGCCGCGGTACCAAACCCTATCAAACTTCGAATACCTTTTATCGTATCTTGGGAGTCAGGCGGTGGGTGATAAAATCAATCGTCAAAAGGGGAACAACCCAGACTACCAAATAAGGTCCCTAAGTTCTATTCTGAGTGGAAAAAGATGTGTGGCTACTCAAACAACCAGGAGGTTGGCTTAGAAGCAGCCATCCTTTAAAGAAAGCGTAACAGCTCACTGGTCTAGTGGTCATGCGCTGAAAATATAACGGGGCTAAGATAGACACCGAATTTGTAGATTGTGTTAAACACAGTGGTAGAAGAGCGTTCATACCAGCGTTGAAGGTATACCGGTAAGGAGTGCTGGAGCGGTATGAAGTGAGCATGCAGGAATGAGTAACGATAAGATATATGAGAATTGTATCCGCCGTAAATCTAAGGTTTCCTACGCGATGGTCGTCATCGTAGGGTTAGTCGGGTCCTAAGCCGAGTCCGAAAGGGGTAGGTGATGGCAAATTGGTTAATATTCCAATACCGACTGTGGAGCGTGATGGGGGGACGCATAGGGTTAAGCGAGCTAGCTGATGGAATAGCTAGTCTAAGGGCGTAGATTGGAGGGAAGGCAAATCCACCTCTGTATTTGAAACCCAAACAGGCTCTTTGAGTCCTTTCAGGACAAAGGGAGAATCGCTGATACCGTCGTGCCAAGAAAAGCCTCTAAGCATATCCATAGTCGTCCGTACCGCAAACCGACACAGGTAGATGAGATGAGTATTCTAAGGCGCGTGAAAGAACTCTGGTTAAGGAACTCTGCAAACTAGCACCGTAAGTTCGCGATAAGGTGTGCCGCAGCAATGCGGTCTCAGCAAAGAGTCCCTCCCGACTGTTTACCAAAAACACAGCACTTTGCCAACTCGTAAGAGGAAGTATAAGGTGTGACGCCTGCCCGGTGCTCGAAGGTTAAGAGGATGCGTCAGTCGCAAGATGAAGCGTTGAATTGAAGCCCGAGTAAACGGCGGCCGTAACTATAACGGTCCTAAGGTAGCGAAATTCCTTGTCGGTTAAATACCGACCTGCATGAATGGCGTAACGAGATGGGAGCTGTCTCAACCAGAGATTCAGTGAAATTGTAGTGGAGGTGAAAATTCCTCCTACCCGCGGCAAGACGGAAAGACCCCGTGGACCTTTACTACAACTTAGTACTGCTAACGGGAATATCATGCGCAGGATAGGTGGGAGGCTTTGAAGTAAGGGCTTTGGCTCTTATGGAGCCATCCTTGAGATACCACCCTTGATGTTTCTGTTAGCTAACTGGTCTGTGTTATCCACAGGCAGGACAATGCTTGGTGGGTAGTTTGACTGGGGCGGTCGCCTCCTAAAAAGTAACGGAGGCTTGCAAAGGTTGGCTCATTGCGGTTGGAAATCGCAAGTTGAGTGTAATGGCACAAGCCAGCCTGACTGTAAGACATACAAGTCAAGCAGAGACGAAAGTCGGTCATAGTGATCCGGTGGTTCTGTGTGGAAGGGCCATCGCTCAAAGGATAAAAGGTACCCCGGGGATAACAGGCTGATCTCCCCCAAGAGCTCACATCGACGGGGAGGTTTGGCACCTCGATGTCGGCTCATCGCATCCTGGGGCTGGAGCAGGTCCCAAGGGTATGGCTGTTCGCCATTTAAAGCGGTACGCGAGCTGGGTTCAGAACGTCGTGAGACAGTTCGGTCCCTATCTGCCGTGGGCGTAGGAAAGTTGAGGAGAGCTGTCCCTAGTACGAGAGGACCGGGATGGACGTGTCACTGGTGCACCAGTTGTTCTGCCAAGAGCACCGCTGGGTAGCTACACACGGATGTGATAACTGCTGAAAGCATCTAAGCAGGAAGCCAACTCCAAGATAAACTTTCCCTGAAGCTCGCACAAAGACTATGTGCTTGATAGGGTAGATGTGTAAGCGCAGTAATGCGTTTAGCTGACTACTACTAATAGAGCGTTTGGCTTGTTTTTTGCTTTTTGTATAAGTATAACGGCAATAAGCGCGGATAAGTTACCACTGCCTTACTGAGTGTAAGAGAGTTGGCGTTTTATAAAGACTTTTATATAATAAACTTTAATGAGAAATTAGGATAAAATCTGACTCGTTTTAATTAAGGGCTATTAACGATCTTCTAAAAACAAGCTCCCTATAAAGAGAAAGGGGAGTTAAGGGTAAATGCGTTTTATCTTTAGCTCCCTTTTCCTTGTGCCTTTAGAGAAGAGGAACTACCCAGTTAACCATTCCGAACCTGGAAGTCAAGCTCTTCATCGCTGATAATACTGCTCTTTTCAAGAGTGGGAATGTAGGTCGGTGCAGGGATAGGGAAATGTTTTTTAATCTTGCTTTTTTATCTTTTTTTAATCTTATTTTTAATATTTAATGTTTGGTTTAGATGGTTGGGTTTTTATAGAGTTTTATTCTTCATTCAAAGTTTTTAGGGTTTTAAGAAAACGAGTTTGATGAAAAAATAAAATCCAATGCGATAAAATTTTTTCTGATTAATCTTAACAGAATTTGATACAGGTTTTCCTTATGCCTAAACTCACACTCTTTTAAATGGAGCAAGAAATTCTTTCTCTCTATTCCTTTGAACTGACTTAATGCCCTTTTAAGAAAAGCTCCAAAAGTTCTCTATGCCGTTGGTATGGATTCTTGATCGCTTATTCTTTAGAGAATGCAATTGTTTATGAAGCTCTTATCTAAACTTCTTTTAAAAGGAAGTTTATAAAGTTTGTTAAAATCCCTAAACTGCACTAATTCTAAAGAGTGGTAAGAAATGTTTTTAGAAAGCTTTATTCTTTAAAAAGTTATCGCTTCACACAACCAAGCTCTTTAGTTTGATTGTAAAAAACGCTTTTAGGCATTTTTAGGTTTTTATTCTTTATTCTTTATTCTTTATTCTTTATTCTTTATTCTTTATTCTTTATTCTTTATTCTTTATTCTTTATTCTTTATTCTTTATTCTTTATTCTTTATTCTTTATTCTTTATTCTTTATTCTTTATTCTTTATTCTTTATTCTTTATTCTTTATTCTTTATGGTGGATTTTTCATTCTTTAGGGAATGTAATTATTTATAGAATTCTTATCTAACTTCTTTTAGAAGGAAGTTTATGAAGTTTTTTAAAATCCCTAAACTGCACTTAAATTCTAGAGAGTGCCAAGAAATGTTTTTAGACAATGTTAAATTTTCCAAAAAGACACAACAATTTTATTTCCAAAACTATCCAGATGTTAATGTAGAAATCTTTAGAAAAGTTGTTGAAGATAGGTTTTATAGCACTTTATTTGGTGGGGTTGGGTCTAGAAGGCTTTACAGAGAGCTTTGTGAGCTTGCACTAAGTTCAAAAAGCAATAAAATTGCATTAAGTAGACACTATTACACGCAAGTGCATCAGTGTGTAGATAGGTCTTTAAGAAACGCAATCAATGATTTGGAAGCTCAAGGGTTAATTGAAGCGGTAAAAAATAAGCCAGGCTATGTGTATATCTATTTAAAAGACTTCACAAAAAATAAGGAGTTTCAAGGGAGTAAATTCAATAAAAACACACTCCCTTCCCCTTTTTTTTTGAAAATTATTAACTTTTTACAAAAGAACACACAAAGGCTAAAAAGCGTGAAGTATAGAGTTAATAATCAAATTTGCGAGCTTAAAGAGATTGTTTTTAATAAATTCAGACAATTTAACGACTTACTTTTTAGTTTTAGCCCCCTAAATGACGCACAGACAATTTTTACGCTTAACTATAAAAGCTTGAGCAAAAAAGCGCTCCCTAGTAACAAATGTCCTTATCAAAAAGCTATTGTATTGAAAAATTTGCAAAGAGCTTTTCATAGATTGAGCGTTAAATCTAAAGATTTAAGAGGGTGCGCATAAAGGCTTGATTATGGCTTATGTAAAGAACGCTATACACTTACCACTAGATAGCCTTTTAGAAAGAAATGGTTATAGATTGAACGCACAAAAAAGCACTAAAATTTGGAAAGTTTATAGTAATAGTAATGAAAAGCTTCTTGTAAGGCAAAATGCTAATTTTCAATGGTTTTATTTAAACTGCGACAATAAAGCTGATAGCGGTAATATTATCAATTTCTGTAAGAACAGAAATTTAGATTTAATGGGTTTTACGCAAGGTTTAATCATAAACGATGACACCATGAAAGAAAATGCCTCTAAACTAACTAGTAAAGAAGCAGATAAATTTAAAGAGCAACAAAAAATTATTGATAAATTCAATCAATTTGAACTTTATGATTTAACCAATTCCAAAATGTTAGAAAAAAGAAAGCTTAATGGTAATCTGTTTTTAGTCTATAACCACTCTTTAAAAAGAGATAAACATAATAACATGTGTGTGCCTAACTTCTTATATTCCAAAAATAGCCATTCTAATAAGATCGTTTCTTACACTAGACGCCTGGAAAATCCTATGACTAGCTTAAATAATCAAGTGTTAAACAGACCTATCAATGCTTTAAATAAGGGGGAAAAAGGTATAGAAATGCTTGCCCCTAAGGATTTAAAGCTGATTAAAAATATTGTTTTAAGTGAAAGCATTATTGATAGCATGAGTTATTTGCAATTAAGAAAGCTCAATGCTTATGAAAGTATTCTATTAAGCTGTAATGGGCAATTTAATGCTAATAAATTAGACGCTTTTTTAGAAAAATTATTGAGCGATATTGAGCAATCTAAAAGCAAAGAATACGCTGACTATCTTAAAAAGGTTCAGAGCTTTGAATTATATAAAGGCACTCAAACAAGAATTGAAAATAAAACAAACACCACTAGAGATAATTTAACTATCCATTTTTCAAGGGCTAAATATCCTAGTAGCACAGATTTTATGCCAGCTAAAGATTGGGTTAATGAAAGTGTAAAAAGTTTAGATGAATTAGTTAGGGTGATTACAAACTACCATTATTCAAGTGCGATTTATAAGAATAACTATAGAAATACCCATAACACCAAAGGCTTTTCTAACTTGCTTATTTTTGATATAGATAATGACAAAGATAAGCCTAATATTAGCCTAGAAGATACTAAAAATCTCTTTAAAAAACATGGCATAGAAACGCTTATTATCCCATCAAGAAACCATAATAAAAAAAAGCACGGACACATTGCTGAAAGATTTAGAATCATTATCCCTACACAGCAAACTATAGGTCAAGATTTTAATTGTAACAATGATTTTAGTGCCTTTAACAATTTTTGTGCTAAGGCTTTGGGTATTTATGACTACATAGATAAAAAAGTTTCTGTGGATCAATCAAGGGCGTATTATAAAAGCCCTAATGATGCAACACCTATTATTTTAAAAGGACGCATTATGGATATAACCCATTTAAAACAACAAGCAATGAGTAATTTATTTACACAGAACACGCAAATTCAAACCACAAAGCCTGAGCCTGTGAGTAAACCTGATTTGTCTTTAAATATTGTTTTAGCCTATGACAATGATAAAAATGGACAAATCTATACACAGATTAGTGAAGAAATCATTTATAAGCATACAGAAAATATGCCTAATGTTTTTATCCCATATTCTAAGGACTGTAACGATGACTTAAAGCTAGCCAATTTAATCGGTAATGATTATATCAATAATGAAATGATAAAAAACTTTTTAGAAAGAATAGAGAAGCAATCTTTGTTTTTTGATGGTGAGAAAAAAGAAAAATTAGAAGCTCTTAAAAATGAGTGCTTAGCCTTATTAAAACCACAAGAACAAACAATCTCACAAAACAACACAAAAGAAAATGAAAAACCAATTCAAGGAGTAGATTATGAAATGTAAAAATTTCAAAGAAAAAGCTTTATATTTTATGCTGTTGGCTATGCCCAATTTATTGTTGGCAAATGGAAGTGGCGTGTGGCAGTCTAATGCATTACAAACAATCATCAATTTTACTAGCGGTCCTTTTATGAAAGCAATAGGTGCAGTTATTGTGATTTGTGTTGGTATTTATGTAGTTAAAAACCTAGATAGGCTAGGAGAAATTGCGTGGAAATGTATAGGGATAATTTTAGCCACTATTGCCATTGCAAACGCTCAAACTATTGCCAATAAATTATTTGGAGTTGGGTGAATGATTTTAAATTATGTAGAGACCATCAATGTTAGAGAAATATCTAAAAAAGAGAAGTTTTTAAAGCTTAATATGAATAGTTGGATCATTTCTTTTTTGAGCGCTTCTTTCTTATTTGTGTGGTCTTTATTATATGGCGTGGTGCTATTGGTGGCATTAATAACAATGTTTTACATACTAGAATTTTTTGATGAAGATATTACAAACATTATTTTGGCAAACCTAACGCTAAAAAATGACACTAAAGAATATTATGCTTAAAGAGTTTTAAAAATGTTTCTTGGTTTAGAAGGTTTTAAAAAATTTATTTTCAATTTCTTAAGTTCTTGTATTCCTAGACAATATTCTTTAGTTCAAGAAAACAATATTAATGGAAAATTTGATGAAAAGTTTGTGTTAACGCATAAAGGAAACTTAGTAGGAGCAATATCTTTAAATGGAATAACTTATTCAAATTTTGATAAAGAAGATGTGGCTACACAATTTTTATACAGAACACAAGCTTTAAATGAATTGATAGATGGTGTTACTCTAAGAATTGTTGCTAAACGAAGAGATATAAAAACTCAAACTATTTACAACAAAGATGGCGTGAGTAAATACGCTAAAAAAATTGTTAATGCTTATGAAAAAAATAAAGAATTTTATATCACGACTTACTATTTAATTATTGAAACAAAAAGCGTCAATATAAAAGGGCTTTTAGAAAAGTGGAAAGCAAAAATGACTACTGATAAGTATGTAAATAATGATGAAGAGAAACCTTTAAAAGATAATCTTAAAAACTCAGAAGCACAAAAACAGGAAGCTTATAAAATAAAAAAGAATGCGGTAGAAAATAAAGAATTGCAAGATAAAGCAACTCTTTTAGCTGAGATTTTAAATAAGATGAGTTCCATACTAACAGACTTTGAGCCTAAATTTTTAAGTTCAGACGATCTATTGAATTTATACGCTGAATATTGTAATGGTCATTATTGTGATTTTAAATACAAACAAGGACGATTGAGCGATGGGAATATCCAATCTCATTTATATTTTAAAAAAGACCACTTTATACATGACTATAACGGAATAGAGACTTTTAAGCGTTTTATTGCTGTGAAAGCTTATGATGTGGATAATATCACTTCTTTGGCTTTATCTAATCTTTTGTGTGAAAAGTTTAACTTAGATATTTTGCTCACTATAGAAGCTATGGATAAAGAAAGAGCTTTGTTTTTTATTAGAGAGCGTAAAAAACGCTCTAAAGATATTAGCTATCAAAATATAGAATATTTAGAGCAAATGGTTTCTACTGACAGAGCGCAAATACAAAAAGTTAGTTTATCGATCATGGTTTTTGCTAATTCTAAAAAAGAATTAGATAAAAAATCAATTATTGTATATAACACTTTGAAAAAAGAAGGCTTTTCAGCGGTTTTAGAAAGCATCAATATGCGTCCTATATTTTTTTCATTTTTTCCTGAAAGAAACTTTTTAAATTCACGCCTAAGACCTCAAACTAGCCAAAATATTGCTAGTTTGATTATGTTTGAAAAATATCAAGAAGGCTTTAAAGAAAATAGTTGGGGGGATTGTCCTATCAGCGTGTTTAAAAATCAAAATGGATCAGCCCACTTTTTCAATTTTCAAGCTAAGCAAGGTAGAGATAGAAACGACAATGTTGTAGGTCATACCATGATAATTGGTAGCACAGGGAGCGGTAAATCCACTTTTATTAGTTTTTTAATCGCCAATTTACTGACTAAATACGATATGAGCGTGGTAGCTCTTGACAGAATGAATGGTTTGGAGATTATGACTGACTTTTTTGAAGGTCAATACAATACTGCTAATACAGATGGTGGTTTTTATATCAACCCTTTCAGTTTAAAAGATACAGAAGAAAATAGGCAATTTCTAGCAAACTGGATTAAATTTATGCTCAATATTGATAGCAATAACCAACAAGATAATAAGGCTTCTCAGTCTATAGATAAGGTTATTAGAGATACTTATAATTACATGGGTGAACAAAAAAATCAAATAAACTTATTAGAAATTGCCAAAAATTTAGGCTCTAGCGAACAAGATTTTAATGAGATTTTAAAATCACAAGGGGAAAAAGTCTATTTTAAAAAATTTCAAGATTGTTTAGACTTTTCTAAAAGTCCTTTAAGTGTGATCAATATGGATGTTTTTGCTAATGATAAAAAACTTATGGGGCTAATTGCTATGTATTTGTTCCACAAATTGTTTTTTGAAGCAAAGGAACACAACAAACCTTTTTTTCTATTCATTGATGAAACTAAAGGCTACATTATGCATCCTATAATGTTTAACTATATCGCTAACGCACTCGCTCAAGCTAGAAAAATCAATGGAACACTTTGCATGGCGTTTCAAAAAATATCTCAAGTCAAAGAATTAGGTATTGATAAAGCAAAGAGTTTGATAGGCAACCTTTCTCAAGTGATTATCTACCCCACAAAAGATACTGATGAACTAATAGAATGCGGTGTTCCATTAAGCGATAGCGAAATCAATTTCTTACACAACACGGATATGAGAGCCAGACAAGTGCTAGTAAAAAATATCGTTACAAACGCTTCAGCTTTTATTGAAATTGATTTAAAAAAAGATTTGCAAGAACTACTTTATATTCTTGATAGCAATGCTGGTAATAGAAAAATCCTCAATGATCTTAAAAAATCAAACCAAGAAACTTATAAGGAAGAGTATTTAAAAACTAAAATGAAAAAAGAAAGCGAGAATATTCAATATGTATAAAAACTGCGTATTTATCATAGAAAGTCCCAATAAGATCGCTAAAATCAAAGAATTAACAGGAAGTTCATTTGTTTTTGCGACTGGTGGGCATTTTGTTGAGCTAGTCAATATTGAAGTGAGTAAAGAATTTAATCCTATTTTTGAAATCAAAAAAAGCACGGATAAGAAAAAGGATAAATCCACTCATATCAACTATATGATAAATCAATGTAAAGATAAAGTGGTCTATATTGCTACTGACCCTGATAGAGAGGGTTATGGTATAGGTTATAAATTTTATGAAAAAATCAAAAATATAGCTAAAACAATTTATCGCACTGAATTTCATGAAATCACAAAAAGCGGTGTAGAAAAAGGCTTGAACAATGCTGTGCTATTTTCTCAAAGCAATCTCAATCTATATTATAGTTGGCTAGGTAGGATTGTAAGCGATCAATTTGTAGGCTTTACTTTAACGCCTTATTTGCGCAAAAACATTAAAAATTTTGAAGTGAGTGCTGGTAGGGTTCAAACTCCTGCTCTTTCCATTTTAGTAGAATTAGACAGAAAAATCCAAGCCTTTGAACAAAAGAATATTGATGAGAAATTAAGTTATAGCATAGAAGCTATTATTGATGTGTTAGGTTCTCAAATCTCTATTACTTTAGTAGAAGAGAATAAAAGGAAAGTGTTTGAGACCAAAGAATTAGCCCAAAACTTTTTAAATGACTTAAAAAACAATCTTAACCCCTTAGCTTTTTTAGACGCAGTAGAGCAAAAAGATAAAGAAAAATCTCCACCTAAACCTTTCACCACTTCTAATCTTTTAAAAGATGGGGTTAGAATTTTAGAAATGGGCGTTAAGCAAATCCAAGAACACGCCCAAAAACTTTTTGAAGCTGGATTGATTACTTATATTCGCACCGATAGTGAAGCGTTAAGTAAAGAATACTTGCAAGAGCATCAAGCGTTTTTTGAAAATATTTATCCTAGCGTGTATGAGTACAGAGAATATAGGGCTGGTAAAAATTCACAAGCTGAAGCGCATGAGGCTATAAGAATTACACACCCTCACTGCTATGAAGATCTTAAAAAAGTGTGCGAGAAACACAATATTACAGATATTAATGATTTAAAAGTCTATACGCTTATCTTTTTTAACACCATTTGCTCTCAAAGTAAAAACGCTATTTACGAAAACACAACTTTAAATTTTAAAGTAAAAACGCACAGCTTTAAATGCAGTTTTAGCAAACTCAAATCTAAAGGCTTTAAAGCGATTAAAGACTTAGAAGAAGAAAAGAAAGATGAAGAAGAGATTGAAAGCGATCTTGATTTTTCTAGCTTGCAATTAAAAACTCAAATGCCTATTTTAGATTTTAATATCAAAGAACTAAAAACTAAAGCTCCTAGCCCTTATACTGAAAGCACTTTTATCGCAATGATGGAAACCTATGGCATAGGAAGACCTAGCACTTATACAAGTGTATTTGAGATCTTAAAAAACAAAAATTACATTACATTAGAGGGCAAAAATAGTAAGATCACGCCCACAGCTCTTGGTAAAAGCATTGTTGATTTCTTTTTGAATGATAACCAAACACAATGGATTGCTATTTCTAAAGTGGATAATAGTTTTACAAAAAAATTAGAAGAAATGTTAGATATGATTATAAAAGATGGTAAAAGTGCTTATCTTGATTTAATGCAAAATATCCAAAAGAAATTAGGCACAGAAATTTCTAACTTATATAGAAATAATAGCAATAACAACATTTCTGCTACAAAAAAAGAAATGATACCTCCAACTGAAAAACAACTTAATTTTGTAGAAACTATAGAAAAAACTCTTCAAATAAAAGCTTCTGATATGACGAAAAAAGACAAGTTTGCGTGCATGAAGTTTATAGAAGAACATAGTAAAAAAATGCCCAAAAAGGATAATTGATGGTATTAAAACTTGTATCTATTTGCTATGCAGTCATTATTCTTATGGGTTGCTCCAATAAACAATATGAAATGTATAAAAGCCCTTGCGCGAACTTAGAAAATCCACAAAAAGGCTTTAAGGCATAAAATGGAAAAAGTTTGCATGAACGCATGGGAGTTGCCTAAGGTTTTAGAAGAAAGATTAAAAGAAAAATATGGCGATGATTGGGAAAAATATGTTAAGGCTAAAGCAATAAACGAAGAAGAGCTTGAAGAACAAGTCAAAGATAAAGCCAAAGAGCAACAAAAGATACAAAGAGAAAAAACACTCAGTGGATTTTTAAAAAAAGTTGGTCTAAAAAAGCGTGATATGTTACAAAGCACTATGCTGTTTGATGGAGTCAAAGAAGCTGATGCGCTTTTTCAAGCAGAGCGTAAAATTGGCGATTGGATCTTTAGCAGTGCGGTATTCTTTTTTGCTTTAGCTCTTATAGAAGCCATTATTATATGCTTATTGCCCTTAAAAGAAAAAGTGCCTTATTTGGTAACCTTTTCAAACGCTACACAAAATTTTGCCATAGTCCAAAGAGCAGACAAGAGCATTCGTGCCAATCAAGCACTTATAAGACAACTGGTAGCATCTTATGTCAATAATAGAGAAAATATTTCAAATATAAAAGAGCAAAACGAAATAGCCCACGAAACCATTAGATTGCAAAGTGCATTTGAAGTATGGGATTTTTTTGAAAAACTTGTTTCCTATGAACATAGCATTTACACTAATATCAATCTAACACGAAAAATTAGCATTATCAATATCGCTTTAATTAGTAAAACCCAAGCCAATATTGAAATATCCGCACAACTTTTTAATAAAGAAAAGTTAGAAAGCGAAAAGCGTTATAGAATAATTATGACCTTTGAATTTGAACCCATTGAAATTGATACAAAATCTGTTCCCTTAAATCCTACAGGCTTTATTGTTACAGGTTATGATGTAACTGAAATTGCGATTTTAAAAGACCTAGATGAAAAAAATAAAGTCAAAGATGATGGTGTGAAATCTAGGATTATCCATACCGAGAAAAAAGACCCTCATATGAGCCAATATAAAGATGTTAAGGAACAATAATGAAAAAACTCACTCTATCGCTATTTTTATATTGCGCTTTACTTAGTGCTGAAGAGGATATTTTTAGAAACCATACAAATGAAACTGATCTTACAAGTTCTTTTGAACATGGCAAAGAAAACAACAATCTTATCCCAGCAAAATCTGATAGTTTAGAAAGTTTCAAAGAACAAGAAAACAAAGAAAAAGCCAAACAGCTTATGGATTTAAAAGCCTTACAGAGCGTGTATTTTTCTAAAAATAGAAAATTGCAAGACAATAATTTTAATGTCTTATATGTGGCAGGCAACACCAACAAAATCCGCTTACGCTATGCGATGACTACCACTTTTATTTTTGACAATGATCCTATTATCTATGTGAGTTTAGGAGATTCTAGCGGATTTGAACTCACTTACCCCACTAATGATCATTACGACTTGTCCAACATGCTAGTGATCAAACCCTTGCTTATAGGGGTGGATACAAACCTAACCGTAGTCGGAGCGAGCGGAACAATTTATACTTTTTACTTGTTTAGCACCACTTACACTAGCAAATTTCAAAGCTATTTTTCAGTGTTTGTCTCTAATAAAAGGGCTATCGGTAAGCTCAATATTTTGTCTAAAAACGAGCTAGAAAAAAGGGAGCAAGAACAATGGGCTAAAACAGAAACAAATACAAATAGCTCCAATAAACAAGACAAACAAAAGCTTGACTACAGAAAAATCAATTATGAGAGCAAGGAAATTGATGATGGCAAGTTTATAAGAATTGGAGATGAGGTCAATCACATTTTCATTGAAAAAGCTAAAATCAATCGTGGTTATTTGCAAAAACCCAAACACAAACGCACCTGGTGGAGTTTGTGGCTCTATAAAAAACCCAGTGATGATGCGCTTGATATAAAGGCACTAGATGTCTTTGATGATGGCAAATACACTTATTTTAGATATGACAGAGATCAAGCCTTTTCAAAATTTCCTTACACCTATAAGGTTGTAGATGGGTATGATAATCCTATCAATAGCCGTGTGGTAGGGAATTATATTATTGCTGAAGATGTTTCTAAAAAATGGACTTTAAGGAGCGGTAAGGAATATGTGTGCGTAAGAAGAGATAAACACAAATACCAAAAATCTAAGGACTTCATGCGCTTAAAAAGGCTTTTAGAGCAAGATGAAGCCATGAAAGCCAAACGAAACAACGTTCACTTGATTGAAGACACTACGCCTCAACCTAAAAATGCCATTAGCGTAACGGAGTTGTTAGATCAAATCAAAAACCAAACTCCAAATGAAAAATGCCGATCCTTAAATGAAGAAGAAGTTAAGACTTTAGAAGAGGTTAAAAACATCATAAAAGCTCCCAAGCCTTTGCAAAAAGATTTGAAAAACAAGCTTAAAAAACACACAATCAAAACCCATTATTGCGTGCCTATCCCCTATATAGAAAGACCAAAAACCACTGATGGTTTAGAGAATAATAAAAAGGGGATGAATAACACCCCAAAACAAAATCAAGCAAACCCTATTAAAGAGATTAAAGAAAACAAGAAATGAAAAAACTTCTTTTACTTTTAGAGCATAAAATCATAAAAATTGGCTTAATTATTGTGATTGTATTAGCTGGTTTTTTTCTTTTTTACGAACAAGAAATCAAAGAAAAAGCTGTTAATGTTTCTCAAGGTAAATTCCCTACTTCATCTTATTTGTTTCAAGCTTACGAAGGCATTAAGAATAAAATAGATACTATCAATGAAGTGAAACCAAACGATGAAACTAAAAGCGTTAATGAGAATATAGAAAAAACACAAAAAGATTTAGATGATTTTAATGCGCTAGTGCAAAAATTACCAAATTTGCCTAAGGATTTTGATAAAACGCTTATTAAGCCACAAAGTCCATCCTTCAATTACAATACCGCTAACGAAGAAGAAAAAACCCGCCTTGTGATTTTAGCGTCTCGTGTTAGCAGCCAAAAAGAAACACAGCCTCCAACCTCTATAAAAAATAGTGTTTCTAATACAAAATACAAAGAAAAACAAGAACTTGAAAAAGAATACGGCTCTAGCGGTTTTAAAAATTTTAAAAGAAAAAATGTAGCTAGCAGTGAAAACAAACTTTTGAGAACGATTACAGCTGACAGAATGATCCCAGCCATTCTGATCACTCCTATTAGTAGTGAAATAGGGGGGAGTAAGATAGTCGCTCAAGTGGAGAGTGATATATACGCAACGATGGGTAGAGCGGTTTTAATCCCTAAAGGGAGTAGAGCCATAGGTTATTACAACTCTAATAACAAAATAGGAGAATACCGCTTAGAAATTGCTTGGAATAGGATAATCACGCCACAAGGGGTCAATATTATACTAAGCGATGCTAAGGGGGCTGATATCAAGGGCTATAACGGCATGATAGGCACACTCCATAACAAATATTGGGAACGCTATGGTATTCCTTTATCCTTAAGCACCTTGTCAAATGGGCTACTCATAGGTCTTACTAGCGGTCTTACCGAAGCGATGAAAAACAAAAAGGGTGGTTTTAACCAAAACTATTTTGGAGATTACATGATGATGCAAATGACGAGGCAAACTGGTATCAGCCTAAATGATATTATCGCTCAAATCATGCGAGAGCAAATCAGGATTAAGCCCATTATCACTATTAGAGAAGGAAGCCATATTTTTATTAGTCCTAATACGGATATTTGGTTTCCTATCCCTAAAAACAATGAAGTCTTAGCGAAATTTTTTAATGAAGAAAAGGAGCAAAACAATGATACAAAATAGCACTATTAATAATAATTTTATTCTAAATAGTGTAAAATTAAAATATAATATTAAACATAAGGATTACCAATGAAACTCAACCCTAAAGAAGAATTATTGAACACTCTAGAAGAAAGCAAAGATACAGAATATGTGGAGCTTTGCAAAAAAGTAGTAGAGGCACAAATGGAATTAAGAAAAGTTATGGATAAACGCCTAGAAAATGAAATCAAAGAGTCAAGATCTAGAATGCAAGCAAGGATTACTGAAAGGCTGGTTTCAGAAATTTTAAATACCGAAGAGCATTTTTCAAAAAAGATTATCCAAAACGAGAAACCGCTTGAAATTATTTTTGATATAGAAAGGACTTATAGCAATGATTGATGAAAATTTTAATTGCGATAAAAAGCTTGCTCATTTAAATGAAGAGCGGCCCATTTTAGAAGCGCCTAAAAAAGATAAAAAACCTAAAAAGCCTAGAAATTCTAAAATTAAGGATTTAGATTTTTATGCCTCCTATGTGAGCAAAAATGTTGAAATCCAAAAAAAATTTGATGAGACTTATAGGTTGTGTGAACAAAAACAGCAAGAACTCAATAGTTTATTAAAAGAACTAGAAAACTTAAGGAAACAATTATGAAAGAAAAATTAGACAAATTATTAAAATTAGAGCTTAATGAATTAGATAAACTGGATTTAGAAAAAGAGTTATCTAATCTAAAACTCACAAGTCATAAAATCTACCAAGAATACTTACTAGAAAAACACGAAATTTGTGAAAAAAACCTAGAGATTAAAGCTAATAATAAAAGGCTTTCCAAAATACACCATCTCTATTCTTTAGCTAAAAGAATAGAAGATAAAAGAGAAAAAGAGCACATTGAATTTCAAAAAAAAATGTTAAGGGATTTTGATAATCATCAAGGAGAGCCATAATGATTTCTAATCTTTTAAAAAGTTACCTTGATGACTTTATGCCTATTTTAAGCCAGCCTAATTTAAATGAAGTGGTTTTTAATAAAGAAAAAGAGTATTTCTTGCACCGCCCAAAGGAAAAAGTGAGGTGTTTTAATGAAAAATTTACTAATGATTATTTGTTAGTTTTTTGTGAGCAATTAGCCATTTTTAGAAACCAAAAATTCACTCTAAAAACGCATAAGTTAAACACTTCTTTGCCTTACACACAAATTAGAATTAACGCATTACACCCTAGCATTATTGCTAGTTCTAATATTTCTATCAATATCAGAGTGCCTAGCAATTTCAAGTTTGAAATTAACGCCTTTAAATTAAGTGAGAAATGTCTGGCTAAAAACATTACCCATGATTTTTTACTTAGCTTAGTAAGTGCAGGTAAAAATATTTTAATAAGTGGTGGCACAACTAGTGGCAAGACTAGCTTTGTTAATTCTTTGATTGAAAATATCCCCAAAAACGAAAGGGTGGTTACTATTGAAGATAGTCCTGAGTTAAAAATCAGTAACGAAGACCAAGTTAATATTTTAGTAGATAAAAGTGGGAGCGGATTTTTTACTTATGAAGATGGATTAAATGCGGCTATGAGAATGTCTCCTGATAGATTATTATTAGGTGAAATTGACACGCATAATACTGCGTTATTTTTGCGTTTAGCAAATACTGGGCATAGCGGAATGATAAGCACCTTACACGCCAATAGTGTAGCAGATGCTTTTATAGCTATTTGTCAGAATATAAACTTGAATAAAGGCGGTAAGCCTACGCCTAAAGAAACGCTTTTAGATTATTTTTGCACTGGTATGGACTATGTTATCCAAATCAAAAAAAAAGGTAGTGATAGGATAATTGATGATGTTTTAAATGTTAAAAGCGAATTTAAAAAGGAGTTGATGTTATGAAAAATCCAAGACTTTATAGAAAATCTAAACAAAAAGTTGGTGCTAAAAGGATGGAATTTTTATTGGATGTTAGATGTGTCCAAATTTTAAATGATTTAAAAACGAGACATAACAAGTCTTACACCAAAATTGTAGAAAATCTTATTTTAAATAGCCAAATTAGTTTCTACAAACAGCAAAAAATCACAAGTGCTTTAGGCAGTTTAGCGATGCTATATAACTCATTGAATGCGACTTGTTCTAATTTTAACCAGATTGCTTACCATTTAAATAATGCGGCACTTTTAGGAGAAAATGTTATCCATTTTGGCTTATTGCAAGATATTGAAATACAACTGAAAGCTTGGAGCGAAAAAACAAAAATTTTAAACCTAGCTATCAAAAAAAGCGCTTTCATCGTAGCGTATTGTTTAAAAGGGGATAAGAAAATTTTTAAAGGGATGAATTTATGACAAAAGAAACTGATATTGATTTGATTAGAAATTATTTAGAAAAAATGGCATCTATTATTAAAAGTTCTCAAAGCATTATCAATGCTCCCCATTTTCTAAAAGATGAAAATCAAGCAAAAATATTACAAGAAAATCTAAAAGAAAATTTCACTCTTTTAATGGAATATATTAGTGAAGTTTGGGTTAAAAGCGAAGAGGAGTTTGAAGAGTTTATGAAAGATGAGAGTTTTGAGAATGATTTTATGTATTTTATGAGTTTATTAGATAATAAAATCAAAGTAGAATAAATGCAAATTTATAAGCCTTATTGCTATATCATTTCTATTTTAGCCATTCCTTTTATTTTTTTAGGTGTATCGCATTATTTCTTAGATTTTCCTAGTTTTTTAGCGAGTTATAACTATCTAAAAAAGATTATTCTTAATCTGCATAATTTTCCCCATTTTAAATTTGAGATTTATTTTTCATTCTTTTGTGCGTTATTACCGCTATTTTTGACAGCCTACTTATTTTTTAATGGGCGCAATATGGATAGTCATGGCAAGGCAGTTTGGGCTGAAATGAAAGATATTATTAAATACGAATATAGGATTTTTAATATTCTTAAAGGCTTGTTCTTAATTTTGTTTTTACCTCTAATGCTTGTTGTCTCTAGCTTTACGCTATTGCCTATTTTTATAGGGTGTATATTTTATGAAGTTTATCAATTTGCCAAGAAAAGACCTAAGGTTTTCTTTACGATCTTATCTTTTTTAGTAGTGACTTGTGTCTTAACCTTTATATTTAGGGGATTTTTAAGTGTAAAACTAACGCTATTTATGAAATATCTAAAAGGATTATTTTAAATGAGAGAAAAATTCAAAACATTAAGAGATAAATTTAAGGATAAAACCAACAATTTATTCCATAAGCTTAATAGCATTCAAAAAGATTATTACACTAAAACTTTCCCTAAGGCTTGCAAAGATGTCTTTACGCTAGGTTCTTCTAAGAGTTATCCTATGACCTTAAATTTTAACAAAGGTTTTTGTGTGGGGCTATATAAAGGTTTAAATTCACTTAAGCCTACTTATTATGATGCTCCGCTTTCTACTTTAATTATCGCTCCTCCTGGAAGTGGTAAAACCGCAGCTGTGGCTGTGCCTAATCTTTTAAATGTGCCTAGCTCTTGTGTGGTGTTAGATATTAAAGGGGAGTTGTTTGATTTAACGGCTGGTTACAGACAACAAGTTCTAAAAAATAAAATTTTTGTATTTGATCCCTTAGGAAATGATAACACGCTTAAATTCAATCCGTTTGATAAACGCATTGTAGAAAAATTAGATTTTAACAGAAAGCGAAGGCTTGTAGATGAAGTGGGTAATACTATTTTTGCTGAAGATGGGACAAATAAAGACCCTCATTGGACACAGCAAGCTAAAAATTTATTTGTCTTTTACGCTCTTTATGATTTGTGTGTGCATAACACTAGCACCTTTTTTGAAATTGCAAGCGCTCCTATAAAAAATTATGTCCCCTTAATCAATCCACAAAGCCGATTTTATACTGAATTATATGAATGTCAAAGTAGTGATAATGGTTTTGTTAAAGAGAATGGGCGTTATATGGCTAAAGTAGAAAATGGCGTTAAAAAAAATGAAACCTAATGTCAATGTGGAATTGCTATGGTATAAACAAGTAGCCGAACAAGTCTATACTGACCCAGAAAATCCTAAAAATTATGATGGATCTGTGAATAATTTAGAAAAAGACGATCAAGGCAATGTTATAATGAAAGAGGGCATGTTAGATCCTGTTATTAGAAACGAAGCGAACAAATGGGCTAAGGCGAATGATAAAGAGTTTGCGAGCATTAAATCAGTTTATAGCCGTTTTATGCAAGTCTTTACAAGTTATCAAGTTAAAAGCGCTACAGATAGCATGAGTTTTGAATACGAGGATTTAAGGGCTGATAATATTTCACTCTATATTAAAATCGCTCAAACAGATATTGACACACTCGCACCGCTTATCCGTATCCTTTTGGAAAGTATTGCTAAAAATCTTTTATTGAAAGAGAGTAAGAAATTTGAAGAAAGGGTTTATCTGTTTTTAGATGAATTTGTGCGTTTTGGTAAATTGCCTTTTTTATTAGAAATGCCCGCATTAAGTAGGAGCTATGGTGTGGTTTTAATTTTTATCACGCAATCCAACGCTCTTATTGAAAAATATTATGGTAGAGAAGATGCAAGAATTGTTAATAGCACCGTGGCTTACAAAGTAATTTTCAAAATGGATGATTTAGAATATGCTAAACAAGTGAGCGAAGAAGTCGGTAAGATGACTAGAAAAACACGAAGCCACTCTACAGAAAAAGGACAACTCATTACCGGAGGAACTTCTAGTATAGGTAAAGAGGCGTGGGACTTATTGAGCGCGCAAGACATTATGAATATTGATAAAGATGAAGTGATCATTTTAGTAAGCGCTCATAAGGCTAAACCCTTAAAATTAAAAGCGAATTATTATTTCAAAAACAAAGAATTACTCTCTCGTATTAACTGGGAAGTCAAGCCCAATGAAGAAGTGTTTTGATGAATTAAAAAAGTTTGCATGAGCGCTTTTTAATTGCTTTTTAAAAATCGCTTTCTGCAACTTCTTATCCTTGTTGCTAAAAAAGAATGCACCAATTTCTAACACAGATTTGCGTTAGATGATTAGTAAGATTTAAGATAAAGATTAACATTTTTGTAGTGTAGCTTAGCACAGCTTATTTTTAGAAATTAGCATGCTCTATTTTAGAGTTAGCGCAACTTAAATTAAAAATTAGCACGGATTGTTGTTGTAGATAAATTTTTTTAGTGTTTGATCACTTTTTAAATAGCTCGCTATGAGTGTCTAGACGCAATAAAACAAGTTCGTTTTCTTGTTTTTTGATTTCATAAATCAATAACAAGTTTGGCTTGACATGGCATTCTCTCAGTCCTTTAAGATTGCCGCTCAAGGCATGGTCGCAATACTTTTGTTGGAGTGGTTTTTGCTCTTTGAGGCAATCAACAACGCTTGTAACATCGCTTTCTGTAATACGCCCGGATAAGATATGCTTATTAAAGTCTTTAAGAAAATCTTTCTTAGTTCTGACTTTAAGCATTACGCCTTTCTCTTTCTTGTTTTGCTATTTGTAAAAAATCATTGAAGTCTCCAAACGAAACATCGCATTCTGGGTTATCTTTTGAGGCGATCGTATTTAACAAACTTTGTGTGGGTTCTTTTTCTTGAGAATGTTTTTGGGCTAAAACTTGTCTGATCATTTGTTCTTGCAATTCACACTCTTGGATTTTTTTTATCGCCTTTTTTTTATCCCCTTCTGCCTTAAGCAATTGTTTTTCAATGGCGTTTAAGAAATTGTGCAGTTGTTTTTCATTGTATTGCGAGTAATCTGTAATAATATTTGACATATTGGACTCCTTTTTAATGAGAGATTGTTAAGAGAGATTATAGCCCAAATTCTTGTAAAAAATTGGTTTGAAAAGAGTGAATTGAAAGTTTTAAAATAAGTTTTTTTAATTAAGTTTGATTTAAGAATATCTTAAAAGTGCGTGTTTTAGCTACCTGTAAGGTCAAATTGACTTCAATTTTTACGGAGTTGAAGTGTTATCCTGCACTTTAAAAAGGGGGAATAATGTAGAATAAAAGCTAAAAAATTAAAACAAGCGACAAAATTTTTGGGAGAATAAAATGGCGTTAGAAAAAAGTTATAAAGACTTTGAAAGCGATGAGCTTTTTGATTATGAGATCATCAAGCCCAAAAAGACGCTTAAGGTACAATACACTTATGCTAAACGCTACTATAAAGAAGTGGAAAAGTTTGCTAAAAATTTAACTCAACTTACACAAGAAGAATTTATGCGTTTAAGAGATCCGCAAAAACAAGTGGTCATCAAAAACATAGGCAATATGACACGCTTGCATTCAAAAAGGGCGATGGATTATATCGCTAAACATGGTGAGCTAGTGAGAGATGAATTTTTTAATGAAGTTAATTATAATGATATAGCAGAGCAATGGAATGAGCAATTTGAAAAATTATTAGAAAATAAGAGCCGTGTTAAAAATTGCGCTTTACATCTAGTGTTTAGCATTGATGAAAATTGTAATGAAAAAAATTTAAAAGCTTTAGAATTAAGCGTGTATCAAACACTCACTAACACGCTAGGTTATGATTATCCTTTTATAATGAAACTCCATACACACCAAAACAATCCGCATGCGCATGTGATTATCAACAAGACTAACAGAATTACCAATAAGCAACTACGCTTTAATTCTAAAGACAGCTGTAAAGAGTTTTACCACACACTAAGAGAAACATTTAAAGATTATTTATTTGCTAACTCAAAAGGCGAATTGCAATATTCTAACACGCCTAATATTTATAAGGTGATTAAAGACATAGAAACAGAGTTAGATACGCTAGAAAAACAGGCTAGAAACAATAAGAGTTTTAGGTATGAAAACTATTTCTATAAAGTTTTGGGCAGTGCAACTTCTCAAATAGAAAGCTTGAAAAAAAGAGAAAATGCCCTATCTGATCATTTAGATAGTCTAAAAAGTTTATTAGAAAAAACACATTGGGAAAAAGAAAAATTCACGCCCCCAATAAATGAAAAAGAACTTAACCAACAACTTAAAGAAATAAAATGGTTAAATAAAGAATCTTTAACCCCCAAAAACACTTATAAAAAAACTCAAAAATTGGTTGTCTGTAAAAGCCCTTTAATAAAAGATTATCTTTATACTACCAAAAAACTTTTTGCCACACAGAAAAAGATTATAGCTTTAGAGAAAGATTATAAAGATTTAAAAGTCTTGAAGGAAGAATTTAGCAAAGATTTAGAAGCTGATTTATCCCATTCAAAAAAACGCTTTGAGCTTTACACTAGACTAAAAAGCATGAGCAAAGTTTTTATAAGCAAAAGCATTGTTAAAAATTTAGAAAAAATTGCTTTAAATTTTAAAAGCGATAGACATAGTATTTCGCAAAGAGCTTTTGAATTTTTTAGGTATATGAATTATCAAAATTTAAGCTTGACTGATAAAGGCAATATGTTTTTAGTGGCTAAGTTTTTTAAAGATAGTGCTTTACTTGTTAATATTGCTAGGTTTGAAATGAAAAAGATAGATGATAGTGTTAAAAATTCTAACCCACAAGGCAATTTATTAGACAAACAAGCTTGGCTTAATCTTTTAGAACATTTAAAAAGACTTGAAGAGAAAAACTATTGTTTTGCTAAGAAGCGAAAAGAATTCTTAGAAACTAGAGCTATGGAGCTATCAAAAGATTTAAAATTTTTAACACAGGCCAATGAAAATGATTTGCCTATTTATGAAAGAGGGCAAAGGGATAAAATCATTAAACGCTGTGAAAAATCGCTTAATTTTTTGCAGAAAGAATTACAATGCTTTAAAACCTTATTGAAAAGTGCAAGTATAGCTTTAGAAAACTTGCAAAGCAACCATCAAATCACAGCCGTTACACAAGACACACAAGAAAACACAAACGCACTCAAAAATACCACTCAAGATTTTAACAAAACTACCAATGAACCCACAAACCCTAACAATAACCATGAAATGGATTTTTAAAACCATCCATAAAATTAAATAATTTTACTTAGCGTATTTTTTAACCAATTCTTCTAAAGTGAAGCCCAAGGCTTTGTTATCGTCTCTCAATTGCTCTTTTTGGCATTGTGAAAAATTTTGCTCCACTTCTTCTTTAGTGTTAGAAGTGTCTAAAAGACAAGTTTTTAAGCCTTTTTGATAATCTTGTATGAATTTGTCAAAGCGCTCTTTGTGGTTATAGGCTTTGGCTTGCTCTTGGGTGCAAGCTTCTTTAAGGCTTTTAAACTCTTCTTTTTTGTGTTCGTTACGCTCCATGCAAATATCTGTAGCAAAAGCGATTAAGACGCCTTTATTCTTTCTCAACAGCTCCGCAGATTGAATAGCCATTTGGTGCGCATCAATAAAAGGGCTTTGCTTTTCTAATTTAGGGTTCATCTCTAAAGCGATTTCTTTCAAGCTCTTATTTTCTAAATGTGTTCTTTGGCAATGGGTGGATTTTTTATAAGGGCTTATATAAACGCCATTCATAAGAGCGGCTTTTTCTAATTTAGCACCAACTTTTTTAATGCAAAAAGAAATAGCTGATTTAACGCTCAATTCTTTAGAGCTAGAATAAGGATCGCTAAATTTTTCATGCACTTCTTTTTGGCATAGTCTTTCCTTGTTAGCTAAATTGGGCGCATTTTTAACGCATTCTTTGGTGAAGTAAGGGATAATGTATGGTTTGTATTGCGCGTATTCTTTTTCAAACGCTTCTAATTGCGCAAGATTAATCAGTCTTTCTTGCCCTTTTTTTTGATTTTCATAAGCGTTAGTTTTATCCATGCATTGTTCTTTTAGTTCTGGGTTATGGAAGTCAGAGCAGCTAAAACGACGCTCTTGTTTTTGAATGATGGGCGTTAAAAGAGTGTTTAAGTAGGCATCGTTTCTTTTAAAGCACTTATCTTTTAAGCCTTCATTAGTGAAATCATCGCATTGATACTGATCAATCTTTTTAGTGATAATCGGTTCGATAAGCTCTTCTTGAGCCTTTAAACACTGATTTATCCCATCGTATTTTTTAGGGAAAGACCACATTTCTTTTTGGCAATCGTATTTTGGATTGTTTTTAGCCTTAGTCAAGTGGTCGTTTAAAATTTGCTTGTCTAAAAACGCACACCCACTCACGCCTAATCCCATTAAACATGCTAAACCCAACGCCCTCAACTTTAAAAGTCTTGTTTCTTTCATTTAAGCTCCTTGGTATGAAAACACCATAAAATCACAACTTGCTCGCCTTATCTAAAAGTATTTGCTTCATTTCTTTTTTCTTGTGTTCTAAATAAAAAACAATAGCGTCTTGAACAAACACGCTTTTATTTTCTCTGAACGCTCCAAATTCATTCAAATACTCTTCTACGCTATCCATCACTTTCTCTGAAATATAGAGCGTGTGGGCTTTTTTCCTATCTTCTTTTTCATGTTTGTTGGCATTTTCAAAGCGATTTTCTAAATCGCTCAACCTGTCTTTTTTAGTGTTTTTAAATTCCATATTTATCCTTTAAAGTAGATTGTTTTTAATATCATAACACAATTAAGCGTTATTTAGAATTAAACTATAAATTCTACCATTTCATCATTTTTTGATCCTTAAATACCCGCTCAATTCATCATAGAATTGAGACCATTCGTTTTTAGCTTTATTATCATTGTATTCCATCACGCCCATACCTTCACTCACTGAACGCTTATAAGCTATCCTTTCGCTTAATACATTATCCATTAAAAACACGCTTTCATTAGCGTTATTTTGGTTGATAAAATCAATGAGAGCTTTTTTCTCTTTAAGAGTGGGGATAGTAGGGATGCGGTTCATCACAATACAAGCTTTTAAGTTTTCATTCAACGCTTGGATGTCCCTAATCCTTTCTAGCATGTCTAATAGCACCGCTGTGTCTAGTTGGCTTGGCGTGGTGGGTATTAGCACCCAATCGCTCAATAACATAGCCCTTTGGCTTTCTTTAGAATGTTCGCCCTTAGTATCAATAAGGATGTATTCGTATTTATCCATCATCTGTTTTAAGGTGTCTGTGATATTGCCTGTGCGATTAAAGAGCGTGAAATTGGGCAAACTTGTTTCACTTCTAATATTATTGAACACTTCCAAACTCTTTTGACTATCAGTGTCTAATGCGGCAATATCTTTCTTGTCTAGCAATAATTGAATACACAAGTTCAAGCACAAAGTGGATTTACCGCTCCCTCCTTTTTCATTAGCTATGGTGATTATCATCTCTTATTCCTTTATCATTTTGTTAAACATATTTTAAAGATAAATAGCTTAAAAGTATATAAAATAGAAAAACTTAATAATATGTTATTGTAAATAGTTATATTATCTATTAGTTCTTTTTGAAATGTTAGTAGAATTTTATTAGTGGTGGTTTTTTAGGGTGTTTTTAAAAAGGGAAAAGTTTAGAGAAAAAGAATATTAAAAGGCATTACGCTAAATTCAATAACATTACTTAATAACATGTTATTGAAAGTATTAGTGAAACTCACATCCCCATGTCGTAATCACCACTAGATGCTTTTTTCATTGGTCTATGCACTTCTTCTTTGGCTTGTTCTTTTATCTCTTCTGTTACACCCTCATTCTCTAAACTCGCTCTTTTTTCAGCGTTCATTTTCTCTAAGACTTCTTGAGATTTAGGGTTGAACACAGGCTTATAATCTCTGTCTTTGCTCATTTTAGCTAAATCATCTATTAGAGTTTTATGATCCCATTTTAAAGCTTGCAAGTATTCTAGTCGTGGGTAAGGAGGTTTTTGTTCCACTAATCTTGTGTATTTAGCGATATTTTCTTGAGTGATTTTAATGGAGTTTTCTAATTCCTTGATTTTTTCAGGGAGTTTAGTGATAGCGTTATCCAATCTTTTTAAAAACCCATCAAATTTAATCTCGCCGCAGAAATTATAAGAGCTAAACATGTTGGCAGTATCGTTTTTATAAACCATATTGCTAGGGCTATAGGCAATATTTGGATTGTCTTTAGGGTTTAAACTAAACTCCACTTGATACTTAGTTTTATAAGCATTCACCACAAAGCCCTTGTATTCTAAAAGCTTACAATCTCTTTCCTCATTGAAAAACAAGTCGTTCAAATTGCTTGCAAATTGCTTTTTAATAGCATCTAGCTTTTCTTTATTTTGTTCGGCTATTTGCTTGTTTTGTTCTTTGAGTTTTTTGTGCGTTAATTCTTCACTCATAGAGGCGTTTTCTTTTAAAGGCTCTACTTCTTTAACTTTGATAAGCTCATAATCCTTACTCTCTTCATTTTTCAAATCATAGAGCTTGATCTCTGTATGAGTGGGGATCATTACAGAGCTTTGAAGCGTTTCTAAATCTTTCAATTCCTGTTTAAGATAATCCAATTTAGAGGAGTTGTTTTTCAAATTCTCTTCATTGAAGTAATTTTCTTTATTGAAAGCTTTGTATTTTGCTTCTTCGTTTTTGATTTCAGCTCTCAATTTGACTTCTTCAATAATTAAGGGATTACCTGTTGCTTCTGCTTTCATCTCACTCGCATTAGAACTCCCCATGTTAAAGTCTTCTAATTCATTCAAGCCTAATTTGTGCGCGTTTCTAAATTGCTCTATGCCTTTAGATTTAGTCTCTATGATTTGCCACATACGGCTATCATAAGTTTTTTCAGTGGCGTAGCGATAGATTTTCATTCTAAAATTTTCAGGATCGTTTTGGTGCAAAATATTGCCTTGTCTTATCCCACGCCCTTCCATTTGCAACAATTCATCAGGTCTCCATGGGCAATCTAATTCATGCATAGCGACTAATCTTTCTTGCACATTAGTGCCTACGCCCATTTTAGCGGGACTGCCCAATAATACCCTGACTCCGCCACGATTAATCTTTTTAAACAAATCCTGTTTTTGCTCTTCGGTTTTAGCGTCATGGATGAAAGCGATTTCATTTTGTGGGATACCCATTTGGACTAAATGCCTTAAAACATCGCTATAAACATCAAACTTACAGCCTTTAGCTAGCTCTTCATCTAAATTGACGCTTTTAGCCTCTTTCTCTTTGAGCTCGTTCTCTAATTCTTTCTTGCTAGGAGCGATAAGATTGCCATTTTCATCATAACTAGACAAGCTCTCTAAAAGTTCTTGAGCTTCATCTAGGGGATTTTTATTTTCTATCTCATGAGCGTTATCTAGCGCTTCTAAACTCACTTTTTGGCTATGGGTTTTGGGTGTGGATAGACCTATGAAACCAAGTTGTGTGCCTTTAGTGGCATTAGTTTCTAAATAATTCTCATAGATATTTTTTGCCATAGCATAGCTTTTAGAAAATTCTTTTTCTACTTTAGCGTTAGGGTCAATCAAGCGGTAATCCAGAGCCACTTTTCTAGCGTCTGTGGTGCAAGAAAGGATATTGTCTTGCCCTTTTTTGCTTTTCTTGCCCTCGCATTTTTGCATCCTATCAATGATAGAGCCTTCATTATATTTGCCATTTTCATCAGCCACGCCAATAAATTGAGCCACTTCTTGGCTTCTTTTCACCACCACATTGATAGGTTTATCCCCATACACTTTAGGCACAAAGTGGGGGTTATGCTTTAAAATATCATCATTGGAGACAATATCCGCAAAAGCTCTATACATGGTGCTTAAGCCTTGCACATCGCTAAATTTAGAAAAGCGATTAACCATTTTATAACTTTGAGCGGAAGTGTCTAATTCAAAATCATTCACCACTTCCCCATAAGTCTTAGCCCAATCATCAAAGAATTCTAACCCTCTTTCTTCCAACACATCAGGGGTCAGGTAGCGTTGCAAGTGATACATTTCACTCAAGGAATTAGCTATAGGCGTGCCGGTTAAAAACATGATTTTCTTATTGTTTTGATGCAAGTAGCGCGTTTTAATCAACAAATCTCTGGCGCGATTAGAGCCTTGTTGGTTACCAAGCCCTGCAATTTTTTCCATAGAAGTTTCAAAGGCTAGATTTTTGAATAAGTGGGCTTCATCCACAATCAAATTGTCAATCCCCATTTGACTAATATCAATATGAGAGCCTTGTTTTTCTAAAATCGCATCGTATTTAGCACGGATTTTATCCAGCTTGCTTTTAAAGGCTCTTTCATTGGGTTTTTTAGTTTCTCTAGGGTTATTTTTATAAGCCAGTTCTTGCCTTTCAAAGTTTTTTTCGGCATTCACTAGTTCTTCTTCTTTCAATTCTTCTATGATTCCTCTAGGGTTAGACAATAATTCCAAATGGGTGTGCGCGATAATCACAGCGTCATAATTGTTGTTAGCGATTTGATTGAATAAAAGCTCTCTTTCTTTTTCAGTGATGTCCTTGCTATCAACAACTAACACATTAGCGTTAGGGTAAGCCTTATAAAATTCATCGCCCCATTGCTTGGTTAAATGGTTAGGCACGGCAATGAGCGTTTTATTCACTAACCCCATGCGTTTTTGTTCCATGCAACTGGCTATAGCGCACAAAGTCTTGCCTGCTCCAACCTGATGGTCTAAACACACCGCCCTGTCTTGGATGGTTCTAAAAATAGCGTTCTTTTGGTGGGGGCGCAAGCTGATATGGTGGTTAAAGCCCTCTAGTTCTAATTGCGAGCCATCATAGGTTTTTAAAACAGAATTGTTGAAAGTGTCATTATAGATTTGCTCTAAATGGGTTCTTCTTGTATAATCCTTATAAATCCAGTCTTTAAAAGCTTCTTTCAATTCTTCTGCTTTTTGTCTAGCGAGATTGCTTTGCTCTTCATCAGTGATAAAGATTTCTTTTTTAGGGTCATTAGGATCAACTTGGGCGTATTTAACGCTCAAATCCTTGTTGTTTAAGACTTTTATTAAAAGGCTTTCAAAAGGCGCTTTATAAGAATGCGGTTTGTCTTTATGCCTAATACCATAAAGCTCGTTTAATTCATTGTTTCTAACCAAAACTTCATAAGCACCGCTTAGGTGTTCTACTTTGATGCCTTCTTTGAGATTGCCTAGTTGGTAATCTGTCATTTTATCGCCGTATTGCTTTTCATAATGGTTAGCGGCTAATTCTATTAAAAACTCTTCTAAATACTGAGTGGGTATCCAAGGGCTGTTGATATTAGCCATGATTTCAGTGGCTTTCAAATCTTTAGGGATAATCAGCTCTAGATCTTTCACATTAGCCTCTAATCCCTCCACGCCTTGATTGATGGCTTCTTTAACTTCTTTGAGTTTTCTTTTCACATTGCCGCTCAAATAATCGTTCGCTAAAACATAGTCGCCATTATCCTTGTGGTCTTTATAAATAAGTTTTTGCTCTAAAAGTTCTTTAATCGTGGTTTCTAAGCTTTGGGTTGCGAAATGATCTCTAATGAAATGCAAATTTAAACCCCCTTTTTGATTGATGCTTGCAATTAATGCCTCTTTGGCGTTAGTGATAATAAGTTCTTTTTTAGGGTTTAAAGTCCTTTCAAAAAAGATTTGAGCTTTTTTAGCTTGAGCTTGCCTTGGCTCTATGTTTTGCATTTTGGCGCTTCTAGGGGTGATTTCTTTTTCAAAGTCTTTTTCTAATCCTAAGACTTTAGCGCCATACAAATCTTGTTTGATATCCTTACGATTTTTATTCTCATTGAGATAGCCAAATTTCTTGACAAATTCATCATAAACAAGATTGAGCCTAACTCTTTTACTTTCTAGCTCCAAATCAGAGCTTAAGGGGCTTAATTCTGCACTCGTTAAATCATTCAAAGCGTCTTTAATTTTAAAATAGGCTTTTAGTCGTGAATCTTGGACTTTAGAGTTGATTTTAGTGGGTTTTAAAAAAATGCCCCTTTCATTATTTTGTTCTAGTTGGAAATAAAGATTATCCCACTTGACTAATTCCCCCCTTTCTAAATTTTTGATAAGCTTTTGAACTTCTTGATAGCGTTCGTTATTTGCATCAATAATGAGAGCGTCTGTTTTAAAGGTAGTCTTATGGTATTGATAGACATCTTTAGGCAATTTTTCTATCGCTTGATGAAGAGCTTGGGATAAGTCTAAGCTTTTATCCTCTAAAGCTTGCAACTCGTATTTGTAAATTTGTTCGCCATTTATTTCAAAGCTATAGCGGGTTTTTTCCAAACTCAAATGCCCTAGAATGTTTTCAGGGTGGTGGATAAAGTATTCATTTAAGGTTTGTTCGTTGAGATTGATATTATTCTCGCCAACTTTATCAATGAAGCCTTTGATGATCTTATAGTCTTGTTCTCTGTAGCCAAAGTTAGCGGTGTCTATTTTTTCATACCAGCGTTGCAATTTTTCTTGTTTGAAACCAAAATGGCTTGCAATCGCATTGACAATCTTAAGTTGATCGCTAGGAGTAAAACTATCAAAGCGGTTGTTTTGCAAGGCAAAAAGGGTGTCATTATCCAAGCTATCAATGATCTTGTCATAATAAGGCATAGCTTTAGTGAAGCTTTGATTGGTTGCTCCATCAACGCCTTTTTTAAAAAACACAATGTCGCTACTCACTTCAGCGCCTGTTGCTTTAAACACGCTATTAGGCAATCTTATCGCTCCTAAAAAAGTGGTGTTTTGCGCGATGTGTTCTCTCATTTTAGGGTTTTTACCATCCATAAACCAAGAACTCACCACAAACGCTCCTATGCCATCATCTTTCAATTCTTTGATAGCTTTCCCTAAAAAGTAATTATGAACGCTCTCGTTACTCAATTCTTTGTCATTGGAGCTATAGATTTTATGACTGCCATAAGGAGGATTGCCCACAAACGCATCGTATTCTTGATAGAATTGGTGGTTTTCTAAAGCGGTGTTGTTGATGACTTGATTAGGGTAAAGGAATTTAGAAATATTAGCGCTAATAGGATCTAATTCTGTTCCCATAAAGCGGTAATTCTTATCGCTTGGCGCATGAGCGATGAATTTGCCTGTGCCTAAACTGGGTTCAAAGATTTCTTTTTGATGGTTGTCGTTATTAAACCCTAATTGATCTAATCCCTGATAAATGCTATCAATAACTAATTTAGGGGTGTAGTAAGCGTCTCTTGTGCTTGAATAAGCTCTTCTGAATTCATCTTTAGTGAGTAAGGCGTTTAATTCCTTAAATTCTTCAGGGCGTTGATCCTTTTTAAAGTAGCTTTCTAACCCACCCCATCCGCTAAATTGCGCTAGGATTTTTTGCTCTTCTTGAGTGGCGTAATAATCGCCTTTTAAGATCTCTTGTTTGGCTTGCAATTCTTTTAAAAGCTCAATGGCTTTTATGTTAGCCTTGTAGCGAGTTTTAGCTCCCTTAATTAAAACTTCTTCGCTCGGTTTAAAATCTATTTTAGGATTAAGGGGGATGGCTGGTGCGGTTGGTGTTTCTTGTTTTATCGTGGTTTGCGCGTTTTCTTGCGTGTCTTGCTCTTGCGCGGTTTGTTCTTGAGCGTTATTTAACTCTACGCTATTGTCTGTTATCCCACTCTCTTGTGTGGGATTTAATCCTACACTATTAGAAATAGCGTTTCCATCAATGGCTTGACTATCCAGCGCGTTGAATGCGTTTAGCGTTTCATTCGCTGTTTCAATGGATTTTTTAATGCGATTTTCTAAAATCTCTAATACTTTTTTAGGGCTGATTTTTAATTGGAATTTGTCATAAAAGATTTTAGTCGTAGGGTCTTTAAGGAGCTGCATCCCTACAATGCTATCTTTTAAAGGCTCGTTGTTTTGAATGGCTTCTAAGAGCCTAGTTCTAAAGTCAGGCTCACTCGCTATGGTGTTGTTTCTAATAGCGTTAAGCAGGCTTTCTAAATGGTCTAAATTTGATAAAAGTCCTCTCTCTTGATCCCTGTCTTCTTCAAGGTTTCCAAGTCCATTTGGTGTGCTGAGTCCTGCATGATGTAATCGGCTTTGAGCAAGTGGTAATACTGATTGACTTGAGCTTCCTTGAGCAATTCCATATCGCTCACTCCTTGCGCTCTCTTGATTTGCGCTTCCATTCTGTCTAGGGCTTTTGTCTCCATTTTCGTTTGTTCTATTACTGCTTCTATCAAGCTCATTATCGTTCTTTGATCTTTGGTTTTCATGGTCTGTGGGAAATAATGAGCCCATCTGTCCATGATCAAAAAGGCGTAAGCGTCCAGTCTGTCCTGGCTGTTCTCTAGAGAGAGAAAGCCCCAAATCTCTGGAGCTATTTTGTTGATGAGATGGGGATTGCGGTGTGGGTGATACTCCTCTCTCATCGCTGGGATTATCCCCCTTTTCTTCGCTTCTTGCTCCATTTTCCATTCGGCTTGCTTGACTTGATGCTCCATTGCTATCTGCTCTTGTATCTGCTCTTGCTGATACTCCATCTCCTCTAGATACATGTTCATGTAGTTTATCTCTCTCTCTATGGGATTTTTCTGAAACTGCCTGTTGGTCGCTAGATCTATAAACTCCTCTTGTTCCTCCCTGCTCTCTAGGCTCAATAAATAAACTAGAGTCTTGGTGTAAAAGTTCTTCATCACTCGATCGCTCCACTCCCTCTTGCTGTCCTCCATGTTCGCTTCTGCGGTGAATTTCTTGCGGAATTCCTGCTCTAGTTCTATTCGGCTCATCTGCGCGATTTGTTCTTTCTTTTCCATTTTGTTCTCCTAAATTCTGTTGCTCTAATTCTAAATCAGCAATGCTTAAATTTGGATTATTATTATCATTATTTTGAATAATATTGTTAGAAGCATTAGTCTCTATTGTATTTTTAATAGTGTTATTAGTATTCAGTTTGGTATTTTCATTGTTTATGGATTCAAAAGGCAGTTTGTTATAGAGCTTAAAATACTCAGCGCTAGAAATACTAGGGATTATTCCTCTTACCAATTCACCAGTTTTTGTTCTTTCTACTTCGTGATAAATATCTTTAAGATAGTCGTATTCTTTAGCGATTTCATTGCCATTTTCTAAGGTTTTCTTATGCGTTTCATGGTGGTGGGTCAATTGGATTTCTAAACCTTGCTCTTTCAATTCTTCTAAGCTGTTTTTGTAGGTTAAAATGTCAATTTCTTTTGAAAAAAATTCTTTATTTCTATCAATCAGATCGTATTTTTTAGTTATACGCCTTTCAAACCCTTTCTCATTCGCTTCATAAACACGAGAACTTTCTTTTATCTCACCATTAGCAAAGAAATTGACATCTTCTCTACTATTATCCTTATGCACTCGTCTTTCAAAGCTTAAATACCTTGCCCATTCAATAGGATTTCTAGAAATCATTCTTGCTGTATTGATTTGAGTTTTTACGACATAAGGGAGTGGCTCTTGTGTTTCATTGACCTTGTCTGATTCTTCAGCAAGATTGTTTGTTGCAATATCGCCATTATCTAAGATGCTAAATAAATTCGGTTGTGGGTTTTTAGCTTTCTTTTTTTGCATGTGTAGTCCTTTGGAATAGGTTTTTACTATTAGGACATAAATTCAGTAACTAGAACATACGGGTTTTTAGAATAAAAATCTTAAAAAACCCGTATTGTTTAGTTTTTAAAAATATGGTTATATTTAAAAAATTTTTATTTTTAGGGGTTTTATATGAACCAAAATACAGAGCAAGTATCACAAAACAAGGGACTAAATGAGTTTGAGAGAGCTAAGATTTATTACACAAAAAAAGTTGCAGACAATCTCTTATTTATAGCAAACCCAAGCAATAAAGTGGAAGCGCCTTATAAAAGTGGTGCTAAATTAGAAAAGATGGGTATTAGTAAAGATAATTACAGACAAAGCATAGCTCAAAATAGCCGTAATTTTTGCGCTTACTCAGGCGCTCCTTATAACAATGTAAATGATTTTAACCTTGATTTAGAAAAGGTTATACATAACTATAATTCAAGTGCATGGATAGGGCTTAGTGATGCTGCAATTAAGCTAGAAATAGGGAAGCTTACCAATGAAGAACCACAAAAAGCTAATGAACTTAGAAACGCTTTAAGAGAAATTAAAAACAATGAGCCTTGCGTGGAAGTTATGTTCATTAAACACTCAAAAGATAAAATTCTAAGAAATGAAAACAACGAGATTATTTATACAAAAAACAATCAAGGTGAATACATTCTAAATGCTAAGGGCGAAAAAATCCCCTTGTATGAAACTCAAGAAAAAACTAACTCAATGGGTGAGACTTATTTTGAAAGGGTGCAAGAAAAATGCGAACCTTATGTAAAAATTGAAAAGTTATATAATTTAGAAGCGTTTTCTAAATATTTAAGCGAACAACAAATGGATAATTTCATTGAAAACCTAAAACCCCTTAATAACGCTCATTTTGAAAAATCTACAAACGCCATGATAAGACTAGAACATGATAAAGATTATCCTATGGAAAAACGAGCCACTTCTAATCTTGTATTAAAAGATGTCAAAGATAGGATTTTAAACGATATAGATAAAAACAATGCTTTTAGTGATGAACAAAAAAGCGCTTATAAAAACAATATTGATAAATTGTTTGAAACTATCAATGACTATTGCACGATTAAAAACGAAAAATACCAACAAATCTTTTTTGAAAATCAAAAACAAAACCAAACACAAAAGCAAGTAGATCAATACTCTACAATGGAGTTTTAAATGTTACTTGATAGTTTATTTTCCATCAATGAGCAACAAAAAGCAAAAGCTTGGAGTGATTTTTTTAAACAGCTAAAAAAAGATATGAAAGAAATTTATAATAAATTTGGTGGCAATGCAGAATGGACAACTTTTTTAACTAGGTTTTCTAATGATTTAAGCCGTGCATCTAATTATGCAGAATTTGAAACTTTACAATCTATCTATTCTAAAGAGCTTGAAGAGTTACAACAAACAATCACGACAGATAAAACGCAACAGCAACTTTTAGAACAAGATAATATTGATTTTGAATTACAAAGTGCTTTACAAAATGACTTAAAAGATTTAGAACATTTAAGTGATGATTTACAAAACGATAAGCTTAACTTGGAGATCAAAGAGTTTATCAACAAACAAGACGATAAAAATTATCAAAATAAAGAACAATTAAATACAGAAACAAAGGAAAACATTAGGGAAAATTCTAAAAACTCTCATTTGATACCTATAACAAATTTAAAAAATTTTTTACATAACAGAAGAGAAAATTTTAAGGTTACACAACAAGATTTACCTAGTGAAAAACAAAAAAAATACTCTGATAAATTATTCAAAAAAGAGCTTTTAGAATACGCTAAACACAATATGAGTGCCAAAGAATTGCAAGTTTTAGCCATGCTGGTTAATAAAAAACCAAGCGCTATGAAGACAAAGCACAAAGAATTTTTAAATGAAGTTTTAATGACAGCTCTAATCAATAATAAAAATTTAAAAGAAAATGACCCCATAAAACTTGCCATAACTTACAATATTCAAAATTCAAAAGCCAATCAAACTCCTTATGGCATTTTTAACAATCAAAAAGAAAATCATATTCCCCCACTCAATGAAGAGCAACATAAAATCTTACAAAACGCTATTGCCAATAACGAAGTGGATAAAAGAGTTTTGGGTGTTTGGAAGTTTAATAGCGAAAATCAAAATAATTTAACTCAAAATAATGCTAATGTTAATGAGATGGTTAAAAATGTAAAGAATAACAATGACTTGTCTTTTTTAGATGATGAACCTATTGATTTTAATCAGGGTAATCATTCTGTTGATTTTAATAGTAAAAAATCTGTAAAAAATAACACTGAGAAGAAGCCATTAAGTCCTAAACTACAAGCTTTTGAAAATAAATCAAAGCAAAACATACAAAACGCATTAACAAAGTCTAAAGAATTAAAAAATAATCAAAGCTTAGCAAATAATGGCGTGTCTATACCTATGGAGATGAGTTTTTGAAAATAAACCCCAACAAAAGCTCTAATAAAGGAGCAAAAAACAAATGAAAACTTATTTATATAACCATTTTTTATTTTCCTACTTTATTCTGGGAGCGTTTTTATTAGGTTTGCTTAGTCCAGCTTATGCTTTGAGCATTATCACCACTAAAGAAATTGACGCTAATTTGCCTAATGGAGCGATAGAAAGCAGGGTGGTGTTAGGCAAGAGGGTGTTTAAAGTAGAAGCTCATGGGTTTTATTTTAGAAACAACGCAACTAACAGCATAGATATAGAAATCACCAGTCTTTTAAGAGACAATCAATCGTTTCCTTTGACTAGCCCTGCTAAAACCAGTTTAAAGATACCTCCTAACGCCAAGATTAAAGAATCCACTCTCCTTGTTTTAAAAGGCGAGAATGCTGAAGAAGTGGCTAAAATTTTAGGTATTAGTAAAGAAGAGTACCAAAAGCTAGAAAATATCGCTCAAACGAACGCTACCAATGACCCTATGTATGTTAACACGCCTTTTAGCAACAACCCTAACAGCCCCAATGATAACGCTATCAATGGTAAAGATGGTGCAAATGGGAGTAATGGCTATGGGATAAATGGCAACGATGGGATAAATGGGAGCAGTGGGAGTAATGGTGCAAATGGAAATAATTCAAATCATAATGCAGTGGGCAGTGGTATTGATACAGATGGCGTGTTAGGTGTGGATGGAGTGAATGGCTCTAGTTCTTCAAGCGGTGGTTCTGTAGGGGGGTATGAGAATAATTTCACTAATCATGGCTCTACTAACAATAACACAGGAGGGTATGACAATTTTAATAATGGTAGTTCAAGTGGTGGGGGGTTAGGGAATGGGGGGCTTTTCCCTATTCCTTTTGGTAATGGAGACACAAACAATTCCAATAATCCTACTAACACCACTAGCCCAACTAATGGCAGTAGTTCTAATAGCACCATTAATCCTAACTCGCAAGAAAACAATTACTCCAGCCAGTATTGTAAAGTGCCTGAATTGAGCCCTAACAACACGATGAAACTAGATGTTATCGCTAAAGATGGTTCTTGTATTTCTATGAACGCTTTAAGAGATGACACTAAATGCACTTATAGATACGATTTTGAAGCCGGTAAGGCTATCAAGCAAACGCAATACTACTATGTAGATAGGGAAAACAAAACGCAAAATATCGGTGGTTGTGTGGATTTACAAGGCGCTCAATACGCCATGCAACTTTACAAAGATGACAGCAAATGCGCCTTACAAACCACGAGCGATAAAGGTTATGGTATGGGGAAAACTCAGACATTCCAAACTGAAATCGTGTTTCGTGGGATGGATAATCTAATCCATGTCGCTGTGCCTTGCAGCGATTATGCAAGAGTGCAAGACAGGATTGTTAGGTATGAAAAAAATGATAAAACACAAACCTTAACGCCCATCGTGGATCAATATTACAATGATCCAAACAATCCTAACAAACAGCAGATTTTAAATCGTGGGATTGCTACCCAATTAAGCTCACAATATCAAGAATTTGCATGCGGTCAATGGGAATACAATGACGCTAAATTAGAAGCCAAAAGACCTACAATGTTAAAAAGCTATAACAAGCTTAATGGCGAATGGGTAGAAGTTACGCCTTGTAATTTTGAAGCAGGGATTAAAAGTGGTGCGGTTGTTAGTCCTTATGTGATGGGTGTGTCCAGCTCTAAAGTCTTAAGCGATACGACTACAAGCCATTATTTTAAGATAGAAAGAAAAAATTATGGTGAGAGGGAACAATGCCAAAAACCTTATGGAGTCAATCGTTGCCAACCGCAATATTTCCATACTAATCCTAGTATCACCGATTGGAGCGCCACTTATAAAACCACTACCACTCAAACCACTCAACCTTATTTACGCCCAGCCCAAGATAATGAAAGCCCCACAACCTATAATCTTATCACCACTCAAACCACCATCAACAGGACTCAAAACATTTTGAAAAACGAATTGAAATTGGGTAATGATTATTTGAAGTATGTAGAAATCCATCAAGGCTATTATAAGGATAACGATCTTAAACAATCGCAAGGCTATATTGATTGGACTAATTACTATCTCAATCAAAGTGAAGGCTTTTGCTCTCAATATAACATTTGGAGTGAAAGCACAAAAATTGGTAAGAATTGGTATTATTGGCATGATAATAAAATTTCTTGCACTCAAAGACTGATTTATAGACCTTTTCAAGGATAAGGCATGAAAGCGTTAAAGACTTTTTTAAAAAAATCCCTTATTCTGTTGTTGGCGATTGCTTTAAATCACCTGAACGCTGTGGCTATGATTGTGGATAACCCTACGCAGAATATCTGGCAACAAGCAAAAGACGCCATAGACAAGTCTCGCTTTGTTCAACAGGTCAATCACTGGACTGACCAAATCAAAAAATACCAAGATATGATAGAAAAAGCTCAATCAACCATTAACCAACTAAATAAAGTGAATGATATTTTACTGAAAACCAATCAGTTTATGAATGGTTCTATTTTAAATATCCCTAACCCTATGGGTTTAGTAGAAAATGCAACTCAAATTGCCAAAAGAATATAAAATTAAACGCTCTCGCTCTACAAGAAAGCGCTAAAAACTACAATCTAGCCGAAAAATTTTTATTACGAAATATTGCTAACAAATGCCCTGAATTAGATATGAATAAAATTAACCCAAAAACAAAAGAGATTTTTTTCTCCGATAAGGGAAAAGAAAAGAGTGCCGCTAGACAAGTTTTAGAAAATTTAGCTAATGCGCTTGGAAATACACAAATTACAACCACTCAAGATATAACAACAAGTTTAAGTGGTAGGGTTTTAGCAGACTTTATTTGCAAAACAAAAGAGCGAGAATTTTTAGAGATAAAAAAGCAACAATACCTAGCTCAAGCACAAACTTGTCTAATATCAAAAAATTTTCAGTGCTATGGAGATTTTTTATCTCAGTCAAAACAAATTGATTTAGAAATATTCAAAGAAGCTCAAGCTAGAACATTTAAACTTTTTTCATCTTTACAGAACAGGGGTGCAAGTTTCACACAAGAGCTTTCCGTTAAAAATCCTATTTATGCAAAAGAAGGATATTGCTCTAAACAAAATATTGATGGTAAGGATTATTGTTTTAGTAATATACTTGAAATTGAACGACTGATAAACACTTTTGAGAAAGACAACAGTTCGTATATAGAAAGGCTTAAAGGAGCAACAAATCAAGAAACTAAAGCAAAAGTCTATGCAGACTTTAAACAAAAATTTGAAATGTTAAACACGCAAATTTTACTCAATATTGCTAATAACCTAAACTTTATAAATCAAACCCTGTCTCTTATGGCAAGTGCCTATTCGGACACTTATTATAAACAACAAAATATCATTATGCCATCACTTTTAAATCCTCCTGAAAGCACTAAAAAAGAGTTTTTAGAAATAAATAAAAAGACAAGTCAAGCTTTTAAAGCAAATTTAAATAAATTTGGACTACCCACTTCACAATTGCCTGATGTTGAAAAATCTTTTATGATGACACAAGGTGGGAATATAGCAACAGAAAAGTTTGAACAAATGAAAAACAATATTACACAAGGATGGGATGAATAATGCCTTATTTGGTTTGGGGTGGTATTTCTCTTGCTATTGGTATTATTTCTTATTTCATACCAGCTGATAATCTCAATGTGGCTACTGATGGGCTTTATAGTAGTATTATAGGCGTATTTCAAAATTTCACCAATGAATTTAAAGATAAATACAACAATATTGCAAAAACAATCGCACCTGCTATGGTTTCTATAGGAACAATACTTATTTTTGCATATTCTGTAAAAAAATACAAAAATAATGAATTTTTTGAAATAAAAACTTTCACGCAATTTGCTTTTTTTCTTGCTCTTCTATCCTTAATGCACTTTGCTTTGAATAGTCCTAAAAAATTCCATTCATATGTAGAGTTTTTTGTAGAAACGCCTGCAATCATTCTTAATAACGCTATTGAAGAAACAACAAAAACTTTTTACAAAAAAGCTCAACAACAATCAAATCAATCCCAAAATAAACCAAATCAAAGTTTTATAAGTTTTAATGGTAATATACAAGGAATCATAAAAAATCAAACCAAGCAACTTTTTGCTTTTTATGAAAGCTTTAAAGAAAATAATGTAGGTTTTAGCAAACCATTTGTTTTCATTATGCAGTCTCTATCTTTTGTGGCTATTGTGTTTTTTCAAATCTTACTTATATTTAAAACAATTTATCTTATTTGTATTATTTTTATAGAAAAAACTTTTTATTTACTATGCTTTATTTTTATGACGCCTTGTTTATTTTTTAAACAAACTCAAGGATTTTTCTTTTCTTACATTAAAAAAGTCTTTTCTCTAACCTTTTATGCACCTCTTGTATTTTTATTTGCCATGCTAAACTCCATTGGGTTAGAATTATTTAACCCTACTCAAAATATCATAGAAACTATCGGCATTATTATCATTTCAGCGATTACTTCAGCTTTAATTAGCAATATTCCAAATATTATCAATACCATTTTTGGAACACAAGGTGGCTCGGTTGATTTAGCTAACTTCTTAAAAGCTGGGTCGCAAAGTTTTTTAAGCTTTGCTAGTAATGTAGGTAGTGCAGTAAGCGGTGGCGTTAAAGGCGCTTCTGTGGGAACTGGCAATTTTTTTGTGGAAACAGGAGGTGTAATAGGCAATGCTGTAAATAACATTAAAAACAGAGCCTCTCAGCCTGAAAACATAAGAACTTCGGTTGGTTTTGTTAATGTTGGTTCTAAAGCAACGAGATAAACTGCAAAAAAACATCAAAAAACAACCTTTTAAAGAATTTTTGAATGAGGAAATTAACCATCTTTCACCCACTCAACAAATTATCAAAAATGCTTGCTACTTGTTTATTATATTCTTGTGCGGTGTGAATGTAGATTTTTGTGGAGCTTAAGGACTGATGCCCCAATGCTCTTGAAGTCAAAACAATATCCCTACTCTTAGCATAGACTAAAGTGGCAAAACTATGCCTAAATAGGTGCAATCCTGTGCCATATTGTTTAAAATTTTCAATACCACTCAACATAAAAATCTTTAACACAAAATTACTGATTGAACAATACTTTTGAGTATAGTTAGACAAAGACTTCTTAAATACAAAACGCCCATTAAAACTACTCAATCGTTTGCTATCACCCAACCACTCATCTAAAGATTTTTCTAGCATTTCTCGTTTAATGAACGCTTTTCGCTCTTTATTGTTTTTGCCTTTTATAAGCAAGATATAATGCTCTTTCTCTAAAACAATATTTCTCAATTCTAAATTAAAAACCTCAGATTTTCTCAAACCACCCAAAATAATTAAGAGTAAAATACACTTATTTCTCTTTTCATAACTGCTTCTAGTTCTATAGTTTATAAGAGTATATACAAAAGATTTTAAATCTTTTGAATTTAGATGTTTAGGCAAATTATCCTTGTGTTTAGCAAAGGCTATATTTTTAAGACTAAAATAAAATTCATAATGTTTAGTCCTATCCAAGTAATCAAAAAATTGCCTAATATACATTACATATTTTGCCATTGAATTAATCTTTCTTTGTTTAGCTAACTCAAATAAAAAATTCACAAGCATTTCTTCATTGATTAGTCTCAATCGCTTAACTTTCAAATTCTTGCAAAAATAGTCAAAGAATAAAAACAATACACGCATCATCAAAATATGCTTTGTGCCTTGATTATAAATTGTATGACATAATTTTTCCAAATCTTTAATATTTTCGCATTTTTCTAATTCTATGGACAAAAATCTCATTTTTGTAAAATCCCTTACTCCGTTAAAAACAACCATACGCTTAAATTTAAAAACAATAAAATCCCTAATCCCTACAAACAACTCCCTTTGACTTCTGGCGAGTGCGTTATTGTCATTTGATTTTTTCATAAAAGTCCTCTTAATATTAAATTTTTCAATAGAAATCAAAAAGAATGTAATTTATAAAAAATCAAAAACAGGGAGCTTATTTATAAAAAAAAGAATAAAAAGATATATATAATAATTGTAATTATATATATTTCTCTCTCCCCTATTATAATAAAATTATAAAGAAAAAAATTTCCGATTTACAAAAAAAAACAAATTTTTAAAAATTTATGGTAGAATACAAAGATAGTTTTTAGAAAGTTAGAATTAGAAAATTAAGAAGCTTAGAGCTAACTGAATAATTACATTCTTTTTGTTTTTAACTTTTTAGTTGGGGGGGTTGTGTTTGAATGGTTTTTGTGTTTTTGGATTTTTAGAACCGATCTAAAAGAAAACTTTTTTCATCAAGTTTCTTTTTTAAAAAAGCCTAAAAATTTCTTAAACACTTCTTTAGGATCGAATGTGTCGCACACCTTGCACCCATACATGCCAATTAAAATCACAAGCCAGCTCACATACACCCAGCTCATCAAAAACCACAAAATAGAAACGCTCCCATAAAGCTCATGGTAAGTGCGGTTATACAACACATAATAAGTGAAGGCCCATTTCAGCACATGCCAAGAAACGCTCGTAAAAAACACCCATAAAAACACCCAAAAATAATGTTTAAACACCTTATTTGTAGGAATGGTAAAAAGGATCAAAAAAAACGCGTAAGTGCCTATCCATCTTAAAACATGCAACAAACTTGAATTTTTATCTTCAAAAAACACTTGGATCTTAATGTCAAAAAACACCACCAAAGGCAGAGCGAATAGAAACACTAAAGTCGTGCCAAAACCCCAAAATAAAAAGATTTCTTTACCCTTAAAATGCGCATAATCTCTGGGCTTTGCTTGAAAAATCTTTGACGCGATGGAGCGGTAGTTTTCACAAAAAAGCACCAACGCCACTAAAATAGACACCTCTTCAAGCGTGCCTAAGGTCATGTCTGTTTTTTTAAAGTTTTCTAAAAAATCCTTAATCGCGCCAATGAGTTTAGGAGCGTTGGGGAAAATCAAGGCTTCCATTTCACCGCTGTGCGCTTGCATGTAATTGGACACAAAAAGACTAAACACAAACAACAAAATAGGCGATAAAGACAAAATCGTATAAAAACTCAAGCTGGAAGCGTAGTAAAACAATTCGCTCAAACCCAAAAAGGCGTTTTTCAAACGCTCGGGGAAAATCATTCTAAGAAGGCGCAAAAACCCTCTAACGCTTTTAAAAAGTTCTCTCATTAATGACAGCTTGTCGCCATTGTCAAGCCATAAGAGAGCAGTTTTTCTATATCTTTTTTAGGGGCTTTGCCTTTGGTGGTTAAATAATCCCCTAAAACCACCGCATTGATGCCGTATTCAAAAAGCTTGGCTTCCTTTTTATCGTTATCTTTAAACACCACTTCACGCCCCCCAGCCACCATAAGCCTAGCGTTAGGCAAAAACTCTTTAGCCAAAAGCACGCATTCTAGGGCTTCATCCGCGCTTAAAGTCTCTGCATCAATGGGCAATACCGGGTTTTTAATGAAAAAATTAATGGGTGTGGTGTGCGGGGAGAGCGAAGCTAACGCCCTAAGCATTTCAATCCTGTCTTCCCAGCTCTCATTAAGCCCAAAAATCCCCCCACTGCACAAGCCTAACCCCGCCCTTAAAGCGTTTTCGCATGTGATAAACCTTTCTTCCCATGTGTGCGTGGAGCAAATTTTAGGGAAGAAATTTTGCGAAGTCTCTAAATTATGGTTGTAGCTATGAATGCCCGCATCTCTTAAAAACTCTAATTGCTCCAAATCCGCGCGCCCGCAGCATGCGATTAAATGCAAGCCCAATTCTTCTTGATTGATGGCTTTAGCCAATTTGGCGATATATTCGCATTTTTCATCGTCTAATTCGCGCCCTGAAGTAACCAGACAAAACCCTAAAGCCCCTAATTCCCTTAACGCTCTAGCCTCTTGTAAAACCACTTTTTCATCTTTGAATTTATAGCGCTTAATCGCTCCTTGGTGGTGTGAGCTTTGCGTGCAATAAGCGCAATCTTCTTTGCAATCCCCACTGCGCACATTGGAAATAGAACATAAAAAAATCTCTTGCATCATCATTCCCTTGTTTTAAAAAAGTTGGTTTTTTTAGACTGATTATAGCAAAGAAAAAGAAGCGCTTTTGATTTTAAGGGTTTTATTCCATTAAATATTAAAACTAAAACTTTATTTGATTTTAATTCAATTGTTCGTTAGCGCTTCTAAAGTCAATCTCAAAACTTTACGCTATAATTTTCTCACTTTTTCATTAAGGGATTTTATGCAAGATTTATTCACTCAAGGTTACCCCCCCCCCCCCCCCCAATCAGTAATCAAAGATCGCACGCCCAATAACGCGTCCAATAATGGAGAAATAGAGCTACCCACTCACATCACAAGCAACTTAAAAAACGAGCTTAGAAATTATCAAAAACAAGCGATAAATAATTATTTAGAAAAACGACAATCCAACCCCTTTCAAAAGCATTTCATGTTTGAAATGGCAACCGGTAGCGGTAAAACCTTAAATGAAGTGCAAAATGCTTTTAAAAAATTTTCTTTTCCGCAAGAAAAAGTAGATGATTTTTTAACTTTTATAAATCATGAAAATAGAGGTGAAAAATATCCATTAGAAGATACATGGAATAGTAATAAGTGGGATAAATTAAATTCAATTGCTATTGATAGTTCAGTTTCAAGAGTTGATGAAACTATAGCAATTGATGATGAAAATTTTAAAGGTCAAAAACCCGAAGCCCTAATTTCAAGAATTTTAGAGGTTTCTACCCAAGAAAACGACCTCGTGTTAGACTTTTTTGCCGGGAGCGGGACGACTTGCGCGGTGGCGCACAAAATGAAACGCCGCTACATTGGCATCGAGCAAATGGACTATATAGAAACGATCACTAAAGAAAGGTTAAAAAAAGTCATAGGGGGCGAGCAAGGGGGCATTTCTAAAAAATGCGATTTTAAAGGGGGCGGGAGTTTTGTCTATGCTGAATTGAAAGAAGTGAATTTAGAAGTTAAAAAACAAATCCTTAACGCTAAAAGCAAGAGCGAATGCTTAAAAATCTTTAACGATCTTAGCGAGCGTTTTTTAAAACGCGCCGATTGCAAGATTGGTGAAATCCATAGCGAAGAGTTCCAAAATTTAGATTTAAACGAGCAAAAAAGGATTTGTTGCACGCTTTTAGACTCTAACGAAGACTATTTAAACTTGGGCGATATTGACGAAGACGCATGGGGGATAGATGGGATCACTAAAAAATACAATGAAATTTTTTATTCTTAAGTTTGATCATTCAATGCACGCCGTTTAACATATCAAAACGCTAGGCGCTAGGCTATTTAGTGGGTAAAAACAAACGATTAAAAATATTGTTGTAGCATTCAAGCCAATCAAAAAGGAGCAAAACATGAAAACCTTTAAAAACTTGCTCTGTTTTAGCCTGATTGCTATGAGTTGGCTCCAAGCGGACATGCTGGATAATTTCACTAAGGCTATTAACAGCTACACCACTAAAAAGCTTAATGAAATCAAGGATCAAGTAAATAGCGCTAACCCCACTAAGACCTATGCTAATGGCATTCTCACTAACATTGATTGTAAAGTCTTAAAAAATAACTTTTATTCGGTGTGTTATTCTAGCGAGCTAAAAAACCCTATTTATGGCGTGAGCGTGTTGTTTGGGGATTTAGTGGATAAAAATAATATTGAAAAACGCTATGAGTTTAAAACGGACACACGATTAGCCAAATACCAACAAGCCACGACACAAGATTACACAAGAAGCGGTTTTGATAGGGGGCATTTTGTGGCGAATGACGCTTCTTTTGATTTTGCGTCTAACCCTTTAAGAGAGACTTACAGAATGACTAATATCACCCCTGAAGCCAAAAACACCAACAGGCATTCTGTTTTATTAGTAGAAAAAGAGGGCCGTAATTTGGCTAGGAAATACCATCAAGTTTTAGTAGAAGAACTCACCATCATCAAACAGGGTTATAGGACTTTTAGCTCTAAAAATATCGCTATCCCTAGCGGATTTTGGTACCACTATGATATAAGCCTAACCGATAGCTATGAAAACGCTAAAAGCGAATGTTTCTACATCCCTAATGACAACCAAAAATATCCCTTACAAGAAATGAGAAGAGATTGTAAAGAATATGAGCGGGTTGAAAAGCAAGTGGTTTTTAAGAACGATAAAAACGCTGAGTTGAAGGAATTGTCTAAGTATCTTAACAACGCTAAGAAGTATTAAAACCGCCCTTAAAATGCCTGTAAAAACACCGGTATTTTTGATAAAAAGGTTTAAGGAATCAAATCCCTAAACGGCTAAAATTTGTTTTTTGTTGGAAGCGTTTCATAAGATCTGAATTTAAGATAATCTCTTATAGTTGTAGATCAATCCATGCTATCCACATGCAATCCACATGAAACAGCCTATAAGGACAATCTAAAAACACTCCATTCTGTTTCTAGCAACTCTAAAAACAACGGTATGTAAATTTTAAATTATTCTGCATCATTTTACTTTACATGAACTCCTGGAGTTTGTTCGCTTGCGCCATCCATTCTGCAAGGCTTTCATAATCGTTATTTTCTATCCAAGCCTTAGCTTGCGCGATTTCTTTTTCGCATTTTTTAATCGCTTCTAAGACATTGTCTCGGTTTTGTTTGAAAATATCCTTCCACATTAAAGGCGAGCTTTTAGACAAACGGCTCATATCCCTAAAACCCCCACCCGCTAAGGATAGAATCATCTCTGGGTCATTTTGCTTTAAAACGCTATTAGCTAGAGCGTAGCTCAAAACATGGGGTAAATGGCTGATATAAGCCACATGAGTGTCATGTTCATTGGATTTCATTTTAATCAAGCGCGCTTTAATGCCTAAAAAGATTTCTTTAGCGATCTCTACTTGCTCAGTCCCTGAATCTTCTAAATCGCACAATATCACAAGAGCGTTTTCATACAGCCCCTTAACGCTCGCTTTAGGGCCATAAAACTCTGTCCCGCACATGGGGTGTGCGGCGATGAAATTCTTACGAATGCTTTTAGGGATATTGTGAATGATTTGCGCTTTAGCACCGCCTAAATCAATAATCGTTGCGCTTTTTTTAACGGGAGTCATTTTTTTCAAACATGCAATGATGCCCTCAACCGGAATGGCCAAAAAAATCACATCGCATTCTAAAATCTTTTCAAATTCCACGCATTCATCTACAAGCCCCAAAGTCAAGGCTAATTTAGCATGCAAAGCGTTATGATCATAGCCTGTAACGCTTTTAAAACGCCCCCATTCTTGCAAGGCCAGCCCCAAACTCCCCCCCATAAGCCCTAAACCAATAATGCCTGCTTTCATGCCAAATTTTAAAGCAAAGTTTTTTCTAACACTTCAGCGATGTTTTTCACCGCAACGATGTTTAAATTCTCTCGCACTTCAGCAGGGATTTCATCTAAATCCCTTTCGTAATTTTTGACAGGAATGAGAGCGGTTTTAATGCCGGCTTTAAAAGCAGCGATCAATTTTTCTTTCAACCCCCCTATGGGTAAAACTTCCCCGCTCAAAGTCAATTCGCCCGTCATTGCCACCTTGCTTCTTGTAGCCCTATCGCACAAAATGCTCGCCATCACGCTCGCCATAGCGATCCCAGCGCTCGGGCCGTCTTTAGGCGTAGCCCCTTCAGGGACATGCAAGTGCAAATCATAAGCGTTATAAACTTTCAGCGCTTTTTTCTTTTTCTTACCCTCTGCATCTTTAGGGGTTTCGCTAGGGATTTTAGGCGCTTTTAAGGTTTCGTTATCCAATAAGGCTTTGACAACAGAAAAAGCGATAATGGCGGATTCCTTCATCACATCGCCTAAGCTCCCGGTGAGCTTCAATTCCCCCTTGCCTCTAATCTTAAGCGCTTCAATTTTAAGCACATCGCCGCCTACTGGAGTCCATGCCAAACCATTGACGATACCGATTTTATTTTCTTCATCTATGGGGTCAATTTCAAACACCATGCGTTCTAAATACTCTTTAAGGTTGTTAGGCGTGACAGAGACGCAGAAATCTTCATTTTCGCTTTTTCTATCTTCGCTCTTTTTGGTTCGCCCTTTTTTATGCGGGCTATCTTCTAGGTATTTTAAAGCCGCTTTACGCATAATCGTTGCGATCTGTCTTCGTAAATCCCTAACGCCCGCTTCTCTGGTGTATTTTTCAATAATGAGTTTCAAACACTCATGGCTAATATTCACTTCGCTAGGCTTTAAGGCGTGCTTTTCTAATTCTTGGGGGATGAGGTAGTTTTTAGCGATTTCTTCTTTTTCATTAGGCGTGTAGCTGGACACGCTGATAAATTCCATTCTGTCTCTTAAAGGGGCTGGGATCCTGTCAATATTGTTAGCGGTAGCGATAAAAATCACTTGCGACAAATCAATGCTAAAATTCGCATAATGATCCCTAAAAGCGATATTTTGCTCAGGGTCTAAGATCTCTAATAGAGCACTCGCTGGATCACCCCTAACGCTCCTATCCACCTTATCAATTTCATCTAAAACCATGACCGGATTCATCTTTTTGGCTTCAATAAGCCCTTGGACAATGCGCCCGGGCATTGAGCCTATATAAGTGCGTCTGTGCCCTCTCAATTCATTCACATCTTCTAATCCCCCCAAAGCGATCCGAACTAAAGGGCGCTCTATCGCTTTAGCAATGGAATTAGCCAAACTCGTTTTACCCACGCCAGGAGGCCCATAAAAGCATAAAATCGTGCCTTTAGCTTTGTCTTTTTTTTCTTGCTTTTTCTTGTGGCGCATTTCTAAAAGCTGCATGGTCGCAAAGTATTCTACAATACGCTCTTTAGGCCTTTTTAAGGAATAATGATCCTTGTCTAGTTGCTCTCTCACTCGCTTAATGTCAAGCGCTTTTTTCCCGTATTGCCCAAAAGGCACATCTAACATGGTTTCAATATAATTTTGCAAAGTCGCGCTATCAGAGCTGTCCGCATGGGTTCGGCTTAGCCGGTCAATTTGCTTTTTAATCTCCTTAAACGCTTCTTCTTTTAAAAAAGGCTTGACGCTCTCTAGTTTTTGGTAGTATTGGTTTAAATCTTCATCTCGCTGTTTGTCTGTGCCAAGCTCTTTTTGGATCTGTTTGAGCTGCTCTTTTAAGAAAAATTCCTTATTGGTTTGCTCCATTTTTTGATGGACTTTGGATTTGATTTCTTTTTGGAGCTTTTGGGTTTTAGTCTCTTCTATCACAATATCAATCAAATCCAACAAGCGCTGCTCGGTGTTGTCGCTGGCAAAAAGAGAATACGCCTGATCTTTTTTCAAACGCAAGGCCGCTGCGATTAAATCAGCGATGCGGTTAGGATCGTCATTGTCTTCTAAAGCCTTGATCAAATCCGGAGGAAAGAGTGAGCTGACATTGGCTAGAGTGATCACTTTTTCTTTTAACACTTCTATGATAGCTTGAATGTTTTCTTTATCGTATTCTAAATATTCAATAGGGATTATTTGAGCTTCTAAAAAGCCTTGCTCGTTTTCTTTGACAGGCTCTAAAATACGCCCCTTAGCGATGCCATTAAAGAGCAATTTCACGCGCCCATTAGGCATGTTGGCTTCACGCATAACAGATCCAATCACCCCCACATCATAATAAGGGGCTTCATTGTCATTCAATTTGTCTTTTTGGCATGCAATAAAGACTAATGATTTATTGGTTTTAGCGTAAGCTAACGCCTTAATGCTCGCATTATTTTGCAAAAAAATAGGGGCTATCATAAAGGGGTATAAAAAGGTGTCTTCTTCCACCAATAAAGGCAGAATTTTAGGAAAATCTTCAGTCATTTTTCATCTCTCTGTTATAATTTGCATGGTTTGAAATATCCTACCAATCAAAGATTAACACATACCAAGGCATGTGCGATGGTTTGGGTTTAGTCTCTTTTTCTAAAGTCTCATCTATTCTCTCTAAATAGCGTTTCACGCCCTCAGGCTTGTGGCGTTTTTTATAGACATTTGCGATCGCGCGATTGAGTTCGTTTTGCCCTAAAATGAATTTGATTTGCATGTATTCTACATAGGGGCGGTAACGGCTGTTAGGGTATTTTTCTATAAATTCGCCCAAACTCACAATAGAATTAGAGATAAATTCCTGGTCTTTAGAATGGTTTTTAAAAGCGTAATAATGCGATTGCAATTTCAAAAAGGTCAAATAATCCACATTGTCTTTCGTCCCAAAGCGCTTGATGTATTCATCAAAGTAAAAAGACGCCAAAACATACTCTTTCTTTTTCATGTGCGCTTGCCCTAAAGCTAACATGGCTTCTGGGACAAGGGGGGAATTGATGTGTTCGCTTTGTAAAGAAGAATAGTAATTGTCCGCTGTTTCTAAATTAGCAAAAAGGATTTCTCTCAAAATCCCTTGATACCAAAAGATCGCCGGTTTGTTGTATTCATCTTTTTTTTTCTTTTTGTTCGCACAACCGGTGCCTATAACAATAATCGCCATTGTGATAAAAAGGAAAGTTTTAAAATGTTTTAAACGCATGCCACCTGTCTTATAAAATTAGATTTTTGAATAACTCATGGTTATTTTTCTTATCTTTCTTATTTTCTCACCGAATAATGTAAAAACTATTTCTCCAATCAAGCACACCGCACCAAAAATATTCCACCCGGTGCTAGGATGAGATTTGCTAGGATTGTTTTTCTTGATTTGTGGTTTTATTTTGCCCATTTCTTGCTCCTTATTATTTTATAATTATTCAGTTAAACTTCCATCATGGTTAAATTATTGGGATTATACCCAAAACTAGCAAAAATTGATTTTACCAAAATTGTTTGATATAATACAGAGTTTTTAATTTAGAAATCATTGAGCGCTGGTTTTAAGGCGGTCTTTATTCTTTAAGGAGAAGATTTTGTGCTTTTTTAAAGGGAATGCAATCGCCTATGATTTTTGATGTGAAAGTGCCTATATTGGGGTTTGAAACCATTCATAAAATGCGTTTGCAAAAGATTGATGAAGTCTTTTTGCGTTTGAATAGTGCAGAAGATAATTCCGTGGTGTCTTTCACGCTGGTTAATCCCTTTGCTTTAAGAAAATACGATTTTGAAGTGCCTACCCCCTTAAAAATCCTTTTAGAATTAGAGGGAGCAAAGAGCGTTCTGATCGCTAATATCATGGTCGTTCAAACCCCCATTGAGCTTTCCACCGTGAATTATTTAGCCCCTTTAATTTTCAATTTTGACAAACAGCTCATGGGGCAAGTGGTTTTGGATTCTAACAAATACCCACACTATCATTTAAGAGAAAATATTCTAAGCCACACGCATGAATGATGCATGAGCGGTGCATGAGTGGTGTCTGAATAAAGCGTTTCTTTAAGCTTATGGTGCAATGCATCGGTGTTTTTGCAAATGCAAGCGAGCGGTTTTCTTATGGTATAATAGCGGTTATTTTTTAGAATAACCAACGCTAAAAATAGCGCTTTAGTTGAATCCAAAACAAGGAGTTTATTTTTATGGAACAAAATCATCAAAACTTACAATCTCAATTTTTTATAGAGCATATCTTACAGATTTTACCTCACCGCTATCCCATGCTATTGATAGACAGAGTAGTGGAACTAGAAGCCAATAAAAAAATTGTCGCTTATAAGAATATTACTTTTAATGAAGATGTGTTTAACGGGCATTTCCCTGATAAGCCCATTTTCCCGGGCGTTTTGATCGTAGAGGGCATGGCGCAAACGGGAGGGTTTTTAGCCTTCACTAGCTTGTGGGGGTTTGACCCTGAAATAGCCAAAACAAAAATCGTGTATTTCATGACGATTGACAAGGTTAAATTCCGCATTCCTGTAACCCCAGGCGACAGATTGGAATACCATTTAGAAGTTTTAAAGCATAAAGGCATGATCTGGCAAGTGGGCGGCACGGCTCAAGTGGATGGCAAAGTGGTCGCTGAAGCCGAATTAAAAGCCATGATCGCAGAGAGAGATTAAAAATGAGTAAAATTGCAAAAACAGCCATTATTTCTCCTAAAGCAGAGATTGGCAAGGGCGTAGAGATTGGGGAATTTTGCGTTATTGGGGATCATATCAAGCTCAATGATGGCGTGAAACTCCATAACAATGTAACCTTACAAGGGCATACTTTCATTGGGAAAAACACCGAAATTTTTCCTTTTGCCGTGCTGGGCACACAGCCTCAAGATTTAAAATATAAGGGCGAATACAGCGAACTGATTATTGGAGAAGACAACCTTATTCGGGAATTTTGCATGATAAATCCCGGCACTGAAGGGGGGATTAAAAAAACCATTATCGGGGATAAAAACCTGCTCATGGCTTATGTGCATGTCGCTCATGATTGCGTGATTGGTAGTCATTGTATTTTTGCTAATGGCGTAACTTTAGCAGGGCATATTGAAATAGGCGATTATGTCAATATTGGCGGTCTTACAGCGATCCATCAGTTTGTGCGTATCGCTAAAGGGTGCATGATAGCCGGTAAGAGCGCTTTAGGCAAAGATGTGCCGCCTTATTGCACTGTAGAGGGCAATCGCGCTTTTATTAGGGGGTTAAACCGCCACAGGATGCGCCAATTACTAGAGAGTAAGGATATTGATTTCATCCATGCGCTTTATAAGAGGTTGTTCCGCCCCGTCCCCTCCTTGCGAGAGAGCGCTAAATTAGAGTTAGAAGAGCATGCCAATAACCCTTTTGTGAAAGAGATTTGCTCTTTTATTCTAGAGAGTTCTAGGGGCGTGGCGTATAAGTCAAGCGAATATTCTAGCGAAGAAAAACAAGAGGAATAACATGAACGAAACGCTTTATTGCAGTTTTTGCAAAAAACCAGAATCAAGAGATCCCAAAAAACGCCGCATTATTTTTGCGAGCAACCTGAATAAAGATGTGTGCGTGTGCGAATATTGTATAGATGTGATGCATGGGGAATTGCACAAATACGACAGAGTGGATTCTTTATTAGCGCTCAAAAGAGAGCGATTGAGGAGAATGGAATCAAGCGTTCATGAAGAAGAGTTTTTGCTCTCTCACATTCCAGCCCCTAAAGAGCTTAAGGCGGTTTTAGATAATTATGTGATAGGGCAAGAACAGGCCAAAAAGGTTTTTTCCGTAGCCGTGTATAACCATTACAAACGCTTATCCTTTAAAGAAAAACTCAAAAAACAAGACAGCCAAGATAGCGATTTAGAGTTAGAGCATTTAGAAGAAGTGGAGTTGAGCAAGTCTAATATTTTACTAATCGGCCCTACAGGATCGGGCAAAACTTTAATGGCGCAAACTCTAGCCAAGCATTTGGATATTCCTATCGCCATTAGCGATGCGACTAGCCTAACTGAAGCGGGTTATGTGGGCGAAGATGTGGAAAATATCCTTACAAGATTGTTGCAAGCGAGCGATTGGAATGTTCAAAAAGCTCAAAAGGGCATTGTGTTTATTGATGAGATTGATAAAATCAGCCGTTTGTCAGAAAACCGCTCTATCACTAGAGATGTTTCTGGAGAGGGCGTTCAGCAAGCGTTATTGAAAATCGTTGAAGGCTCTTTAGTGAATATCCCCCCCAAAGGCGGCAGAAAGCATCCTGAGGGCAATTTCATTCAAATTGACACGAGCGATATTTTATTCATTTGCGCCGGAGCGTTTGACGGGTTAGCCGAAATCATTAAAAAACGCACCACGCAAAATGTGTTGGGTTTCACTCAAGAAAAGATGAGCAAGAAAGAGCAAGAAGCGATCTTGCATTTAGTTCAAACCCATGACCTAGTTACTTACGGACTTATCCCTGAGCTGATTGGTCGTTTGCCGGTTTTAAGCACGCTAGATAGCATCAGTTTAGAAGCGATGGTGGATATTTTACAAAAGCCTAAAAACGCCCTAATCAAGCAATACCAGCAACTTTTCAAAATGGATGAGGTGGATTTGATTTTTGAAGAAGAAGCGATTAAAGAAATCGCTAGACTCGCTTTAGAGCGAAAAACCGGGGCTAGGGGCCTAAGGGCAATCATTGAAGATTTTTGTTTGGATATTATGTTTGATTTGCCCAAGCTTAAAGGATCGGAAGTGCGTATCACCAAAGATTGTGTTTTAAAACAAGCTGAACCTTTGATCATTGCTAAAACGCATTCTAAAATGCTTCCTTAAAAAATACGCTTATAAATTTAATGATAAAGGATTAGAAAGGGCATGATTTTTAGCAAATTAATCGGTTTGTTTTCGCATGATATTGCCATAGATTTAGGCACGGCTAACACGATTGTGTTAGTCAAAGGGCAGGGCATTATTATCAATGAGCCTTCTATTGTAGCGGTGCGCATGGGGTTGTTTGATTCTAAAGCTTATGATATTTTGGCAGTGGGGAGTGAGGCTAAAGAAATGCTAGGCAAAACCCCTAACAGCATCAGAGCGATTCGCCCCATGAAAGATGGCGTGATTGCCGATTATGACATTACCGCTAAAATGATTCGCTACTTTATTGAAAAAGCGCACAAACGAAAGACATGGATTCGCCCACGCATCATGGTGTGCGTGCCTTATGGATTGACAAGCGTGGAAAGGAATGCGGTTAAAGAGAGCGCTTTAAGCGCGGGGGCTAGAGAAGTCTTTTTGATTGAAGAACCTATGGCAGCCGCGATTGGAGCAGGCTTACCGGTGAAAGAGCCTCAAGGGAGTTTGATCGTGGATATTGGCGGCGGCACGACTGAAATTGGCGTGATCAGCCTAGGGGGGCTAGTCATTTCTAAAAGCATTAGAGTGGCTGGGGATAAATTGGATCAAAGCATCGTGGAATATATCCGCAAGAAATTCAATCTGTTGATAGGGGAGCGCACCGGCGAAGAGATTAAGATTGAAATCGGTTGCGCGATCAAATTGGATCCGCCTCTTACGATGGAAGTGTCAGGGAGGGATCAAGTGAGCGGGTTGTTACACACGATTGAATTGAGCTCTGATGATGTGTTTGAAGCCATTAAAGATCAAGTGAGAGAAATCTCTAGCGCTTTAAGGAGCGTGCTTGAAGAAGTGAAGCCGGATTTGGCTAAAGACATTGTGCAAAACGGCGTGGTGCTTACCGGCGGTGGGGCTTTGATTAAGGGATTAGACAAGTATTTAAGCGATATGGTTAAACTCCCTGTGTATGTGGGCGATGAGCCTTTATTGGCCGTAGCCAAAGGCACAGGAGAAGCCATACAAGATTTGGATTTACTCAGCCGTGTGGGTTTTAGTGAATAATGCATGCGTTTTTATTTTAAATTCCTTTGGCTTTTAGGGATTTTTCTTATTTTTTATTTTTTAGATTTTAAGGCCAGTTCTTCTTATATCAGCGACAGGATTAAAAATGCCTTGATGGGTGCTAAAAACAGCCTATTGGACAACATTCAAGCGTATTTTTTTCAAGCCAAAAACATTAAGGAGTTTCAAAAAGAACGCTTGATTTTAGAAGCTTTAAAACTAGAAAACGCCGATTTGAAAGAGCGTTTGAATAGCGTTTATCCTTTAGAAAAGCCAAAAATGATCTATTCCCCCACTTTTATGACTTCATTCACCAGTTTAGAAGACACGCGCAGCGTCTCTCTCAACCCTATCATGGATTTAGAAGAAAATAAGATTTATGGCCTTGTTTCTCACAATCAAGCCATAGGCATTGCCGTGCTAGAAAAAGGGCGCTTGAATGGGTTTTTGAACGCTCACAAGCGTTGCGCTTATAGCGTGATGGTAGGCAAAAATCAAGTGTTAGGCTTTATAGGATCTAATTTCAAGCAAGAATTAGTCGTGGATTTTATTGTCCCTAACGCTGAAATTAACATAGGCGATCAAGTGCTAACGAGCGGGCTAGATGGGATTTTTGGAGCGGGGGTGTTTGTGGGCGAAGTTTCAAGCATTGAAGATCATTACACTTATAAAAGTGCAGTGTTGAAAAACGCTTTTTTAAGCGACGCTAAACTTTTAAGGCATGTGTTTTTAAGCGATGTGAAAAACTAGCGTTACATTCAAGGCTGATTTAAGCGGATCTTTAACCCCTTTCAATAAATTAATCCTTTAAGGTTAGAAAAAAATCGTTTAACTTCCCTTTTTTAATCCAATAATCTCTATAACCATCCGCCACTTTATCCTTATTTCCATAAAATTTTAAAACCACTTTGATCTTGAAATGGGGATCGTTTTTAGGGTTAAAGATCTTATCTTTAAAGAGTTTATACGCATCTGCCTTATGTTCGTAATCAGCGTATGTGATCCCTTTAGGGTCAATGAAACAAACGATCTGCGTATCGCCCTTTTGCAGCCAAAAGATAAAATCAGGGAAAAAGCGCCTTTCTGTAACATTGTTGGTATAAGGGATAAACAAATTGTCTAAATGCTCATCAATCTTGCTGAACGCCCAAAAATCATAGTTTTCTTGCAGCGTTTTTATAGTTTCAGTTTCTTGCAACTCTTTTAAAAAATCAATCTCACTTTCTACTTTAACCACATGCTTAAGCCAATCGCAGTTTTTGGCTTTAATTAAAGGGGTGTAGTAATGCTCTTTGAGTTTTAACAGCTCGGCGTCATCAACTTCAAATGTTTTGTCTTGTTTGTGTTTTTCTGCATCATAAGGATCGATCTCGCCTTGTGCGATTTTTATTCTTAAAGTTTCTTTATCTAAAGGCGCATGCTCTTTCACTTCTTGGATGGTTTTAATTAACGCTTCTTCTTTATCTGCCTTAACTTTAATCCTTTTAAAATGCACGATTTTCTCATTATCTAGGGTGTTAAACTCGTCTTTAGGCACTTTTTGATTAGGGTATAGCTTGCCTTTAATTTCAGAAATCATGCAATCTAAATCTTTATAATGCCAAGTTGATACCTTTTTAAAATGCGCTTTTTGTATCATTTTTTTTAACTGCTCATAATCTTTGGGGTCATAAATTTCATGCTTTAAAATGAAATGCTTTTCGCTCATCAAATTAAAATACTCTTTTAAATCCTTAAAATTTTTTTCGCTCATTTTAAACGAAGCGCTTTCAGGAAGTTCAAGAACGCTTGTTGGTTCTTTGCGGTAGCAAGGCACGAATAATGCGTGTTTTATGGGCGTTTTTTCTAATTTGATTTCACGCCAAGAACCTCTACTCTCACCCCTCTTTTCGCTCTCTTTTTGGATCTTTAAAATCGCTTCAAGGCTTGCATGGTTAGTGGGTATCACAAAAAGCGTTTCTAGCATTGCGGCGTTTGGTTTCAAGGCTTTTTTAATGGCTTCATCTATTTCTAAATACGCTAACCTTTGGCGTTGGTTTTTGACGCTTTCAATCCTTACGCCTCTGCCAAAAGATTGTTTCACCAGCTTTTTAGCGTCATCATCAAGCCCTATATTTAAAAATAAAATCACGCTAGGCCTTGTGCTATCCCACCCGGTTTCAAAAGTGCGAGACCCCACTAAGATATTGATACTGCTCTTGTCAATCTGGCTGAAATAGCTTTCTTCTTTAAAGCTTAAATTCTTGCTCACCACCTTCACGCTCTTTAATTTTTCATAAATCCATTCTGTAATATCGCCTATTTTAATCAAGCAAAAGACTTTATCGCTTGTGTTGAGCTTGAAAGCGATTTCTTGGTTGTTTTTAGGGTTAATAATCACTTCAATATGCCCGCTATTAGCATAAAAAACTTCTTCTTTTAAGCCTTTAAAATCCATGCTCTTTAAACCCTCTTTAAAAACCTTAACCTTATAGTCTTTATCTTTGTTGCCGCTAAAAAGAAATTCCGGATCTTTTATTTCCTCTAATAAATCTTCTTTAGCCTTTAAAAAATCGCTCTCATCGTCATTTTCAATCACGCGCGCTAAAGTTTTAAAAAAGATTTCCGCATCGCTGTTTTCCACATTCACAGAATGCGTGAACACGAGCATTAAAGGGTCATGAAAATAGCCTTCTGTTTTATAGCGTTTTTGCATGCCTAAAAGCAATAACGCTTTTAAAAGAGCGATTTCTTTTTCCCTATCGTTTAAATCTTTTGATTCCTTAAAAGCGTTTAAGTTGTTTTTCTTCAATAAAACAGACTCTTTACCATAGCCAAGCTTCACCCACTCGCCCACGCTCAAATTATACACCGAAGTGATGAGATCGCTTTCTTCGGTGAAAGTGGCGCTGAAATTGAATAAAAACCCTTTTAAAGACAGCAGACTAAAGATAGCCTGTCTTTTGCTCTCAGACTTGTTCCCCTTATGCGCTTCATCTAAAATCACATAATTTTCCCCATTATCCCAATAATCCTTATAATTTAAAAGGTTTTCCTTGCTTTCTTCATCATTCATCAAATCCGCGCGGTAATAAAAAAGAGCGATTTTTTCAAAAAAATCTTTTGGAGCGCGATGGAAATCTTTATTGGTAACCTCTTTAAGGTTTTTGAAATCAATTTGCTTGGAAAAGTCCTTACCCCGGTTGTATTTTTCAATTTCTTTTTCAAATTGCTTGATCAAATTTTCATTGGCGCTAAAAAACATGATATTTTTCTTAGGGATTAAACCCATTCCCATAGCCACGCTTAAAAGCTCTACAAGTTTGATGATGACAATCGTTTTACCGCTCCCTGTGGCCATGTAAAAGGCTAAGCGGTTGATAAAATTTTCAAAACTCACGCGCTGATTTTCCACCTTAAAATGGCTCTTTAACAAATGATTGAGTTTTTTGTTAGTGAAATCGCAATTAGCGAATGAATAATGCTCTTGATAAAACGCGTAAAATTCTTTTTTATTCTCTTTGAAATCTCTAAAATAAGCGACAAGCATTCTAAAAGCGTTAATCAAAGCTTGCTGTTGGTAATTTAAAAGCTCCTTATTGCTATCAAAGCTTTTAAAGTCTAGCCTTTCTAATGGCTCGTTAATCTCGTTAGTGTTCAATTCATCTTCAGCGAGTTTTTGCGCGACAAAAATTTCATTATGGGTTGTTAGATCTTTTTTCTTTGCCATTATGCCTCCTTACCAAATGAGCGCTTCTTTTAAGGCTTTTAAAATCTCTACTTCTTTATCATTCCCTTTAAATTTCACCATCTTTTCATTAAAAAACTCCACTTTCAGCCCCCATAAATTTTCCAAAGTCTCTTTAATATCCACGCCCATTTTTTCTAGCGCGTTTAAATTGAGCGTGTAAGATTCGTTTTTGCATTCCACTAAATCGCTGTATTGTTCATCATAAGCTAAGGGTTTGTCATTGTCTTCATGCTTGATTTTTCTTAAAATCTCTTCATAGCTTTCCAATGCATAAACTTTCACCACCCCACCTCCATTAAATTCTTTAGCCGCACCGCTTTTAAAACCGCCTATAACCTTTTTAAGGCGAGGCAAAATCACGCTGTCAAAATGCTCCCCCATTTCAATACCGATATACTTTCTCTTGAGTTTGTGCGCCACCGCGCAAGTCGTCCCGCTCCCGGCAAAAAAGTCTAACACGAGATCGTTTTCTTGGGTAGAGATTTCTATAATGCGTTTGAGTAGGGCTTCAGGTTTGGGGTTATTAAAAATAGTTTCTCTACCTTCGTTTATATTAAAAAGCTTTTTTAGCTCTTCCTTGCCTTGTTGGTTATATGCTAAATCATAAATAATACTTTCTGTTAAGACTTGACTGTTGTTATCCTTTTCATAAAACTTTTTATACACATTATAAGAACCATTTTTTAACTTCTTAAAAACTATTCTCTCTTCTGATTTCATTTTTTCAAAAGTTTCTTTTGCACAAATCCATTGTGTAGTAATTATGCTACCATTAGGACATGTTATGGGATATATAAGTGTTTTTCTTTCGGCTAAACCGGATTTAAGCGGTCGTATATAGAATTTTCCTCTTTCAGCTTCATATTTATCTGTTTCTGTAAAAATTTCTTTTTGTTTATTGTTTCTCTCTATGTAAAATTCTTGTAAATTATTAATATTTTTCGCATATACTAAAATATATTCGTGCAAATCCACAAAAAAGCGACTACCCTTACCGCCACCATATTTTTTCCGCCATATCAAACTCGCTACAAAGTTATCACCCCCCCCCCCCATTAAAGACTTCGTCCATGAGCGCTTTTAAATAAGCCTGTTCGTTGTCATCAATGCTCACAAACATCACGCCTTTATCGTTTAAAAGCTTGTGCGCAAGCTCCAAGCGGTTAGCCATCATAGAAAGCCAGCTAGAGCGTTTGAAATTATCCGCATAAATAAATTCATTGTTTTGCGTGTTATAAGGCGGATCAATGTAAATGCAATCAATTGTTTCTTTATAGCGGTTTTTTAGAGAGTTTAGGGCTTGGTAGTTTTCGCTTTTAATGAGCGTGCCATTGATTTCATCTTCACTGAATAAGTTTTTAATCTCTTCTTCTAAATCTTTAAAATAGATGGTGTCTAGGGGCAAAAACTCATTTTCTAAAAAATTGTCTGTGGTTTTTAAATTCAAGCCTTGCCATTCTTGGACTTGTTTGGGGTAGTTTTTGTGGTTTGTGATTTTATTTAGATCGTAGTTTTTAGCTTTTAATTGGTCTAGGCTTACAATGAAATGCGAGTTTAATACAAAACGAGGTTTGTTCCAAATCTTACAGAGTTCGTTTTCAAATTCGCTCACTAATAAAATCACTTGCAACGCCACTTCCTTAATGGTGTTGATTGAATTAAGGCGTTTGTCATCAAATTCAGTCATTTCTTTAAAAAGGTATTCAAACAAATACAAATCCAATTGCTCTTTTAAAAACCCTAGCGCGTTTTTATGGATAAAATAATCCATACTGCCTTGCTTTTTGAATTTTCCAAACGCTTTTTTTAACACTTCTTCATCAAGTTCAACGCCTTGATTTAAACATTCTTTTAGAATTTCACTTATTTTTGTTTGATTCCCCTTACTGCTGAGAGTAACGCTAAAGTTTAGGGTGTTAGTTTTTGTGTCTGTATCTTTTAGATTAAAGACTAAATCCACTTTTTCATTATTCTTTTTACTTTCTAATGAAGAAGTGTCAAAATTAAAAACCATGTTTTCTAATTCAAAGCAAAAATCCTTATAATTCGTTTCGCTTTTCACATAATAAAGATCTTTGGTTTTATAAAATAAGGCGGTGTCTTTTTTAAGGGAGCATTTTTCATAGTCGCTTTTAGTATAAAGGCTATCGTAAAGGGGCGTGTCGTTGAAATAAATCCCTCCATTAGCGCTCAAATAACGCTTGAAAAAGCTATAGAGTTTGTCAAACAATTCTTCTTTGAGATCGTTGTTATTTTGGCATTTTAAATCAATGAGTTTTTCTAATTCTTGTTTTTTGCTTTGATAATACTTGCTCTTAGCCTTCATGAGATTGAGCATGCCATTTTTCATTGCTTTAGCGTTAGGATCTAAAAGGCTTTCTTGTTTGTCTTCAATCTTAACGCCTATAAAAAGGTTTTCTAAAACTTCATAAAATTGCGCTTCGTTCGTTTTCATTATAACGCTCCTTAAAAAACATGAAAAAGTATTATAACAAAGCCCACTCATTAAACGCTTACCCCATGCAAAAAGATTTTTTTACTAGAAGACGATCACCTTTTAAGCGAGAGCGTTAAGGAGTTTGACTTGTTGAAAATGCAGATTACCCTGACTAACTCATTTTTTTAAAATACCCCTATTTCATTGTAAAATTATCTCTGTGAAATCCATTGAAGTTTAATAAAAGGTAAAAATAAGATTGAATATCAATAAAGTGTTTTATCACAGTAGCACCAACATGAATGAAGTGCCAGATAATAGCGTGGATTTGATCATCACAAGTCCGCCTTATTTCAACATCAAAGATTACACGAAAAATGGCACACAAGATTTACAGCATTCAACCCAACATGTTGAAGATTTAGGGGCATTGGAAAAATATGAAGATTATCTTTTAGGTCTTTTAAAAGTTTGGCTTGAGTGCTATAGAGCGCTAAAACCAAATGGTAAGCTATGCATTAATGTTCCTTTAATGCCCATGCTTAAAAAGGTTTTAAACACGCACTATAACCGCCATATCTTTGATTTGCATGCTGATATTCAGCACTCCATTTTGCATGATTTAAACAACACGCTAGAAAACAAGCCTAAAATGTTCTTGCTAGATGTCTATATTTGGAAACGCGCAAATCCTACTAAAAGATTGATGTTTGGGAGCTACCCTTATCCTAGAAATTTTTATGCGCAAAATACTATAGAATTTATCGGCGTGTTTGTCAAAGACGGCAAGCCCAAACAACCCACAAAAGAGCAAAAAGAACAAAGCCAATTGACTCAAGAAGAATGGGTGGAATTTACCAAACAAATTTGGGAAATCCCAATCCCTAATAAAAATGATATTGCTTTTGGTAAGCATGCGGCTTTAATGCCGGCTGAATTAGCAAGGCGTTTGATTAGATTGTATAGTTGCGTGGGCGATGTGGTGCTAGATCCATTTAGCGGGAGCGGGACAACCTTAAGAGAAGCAAAACTTTTAAAAAGAAATTTTATAGGTTATGAACTCTATGAAAATTATAAGCCCTTGATTGATCAAAAACTAGGAAACTTGTTTGATTTTGAATAAGATTTATATAGAAGATGTTTTCACATTTTTAGACAAATTAGAAGATAAAAGCGTTGATTTAGCCATTATTGATCCCCCCTACAATCTTAAAATTGCTTCATGGGATAGTTTTAAAAACGATGAAGAGTTTTTAACATTTTCTTACGCTTGGATTGATAAAATGCTGCCCAAACTTAAAGACACGGGGAGTTTTTATATCTTTAATACCCCTTTTAATTGCGCTTTATTTTTAGCGTATTTGCGCCATAAAAAAGTGCATTTTTTAAATTTTATCACTTGGGTTAAAAAAGATGGGTTTGCCAACGCCAAAAAGCGTTATAACCACGCGCAAGAAAGCATTTTATTTTATAGCATGCACAAGAAAAACTACACTTTTAATGCCGATGAGATTCGCACCGCTTATGAATCCACCGAACGCATCAAACATGCTCAAAGTAAGGGGATTTTAAAAAATAACAAACGCTGGTTCCCTAATCCTAAGGGCAAATTATGCCTTGATGTGTGGGAAATCACTTCACAAAGGCATGTTGAAAAAGAGAATGGTAAAATCCTTAAGCCAAAACACCCTAGCATCAAACCTAAAGCGCTCATTGAACGCATGATAAAGGCTAGCTCTCACAAAAACGATTTGATTTTAGATTTGTTTAGTGGCAGTGGCATGACTAGCTTAGTGGCTAAAAGTTTAGGGCGTAATTTTATAGGGTGTGAAACCCATGCTGAATATGTGCATGAGAGTTTGGAAATATTTAGGTATAATGAATACAGATAAAAAAGGATATTTAACATGCAAAAATTAGAAAAAATTTTGCTAGAAATCACACAGCTTGACCCCAGCAAGGAGTGTTTGAAATTCTTAGCTAATCGCATAAAAAGATCTGATTATAGGGGCTTACACTTATCCCAACACAATCGTTACGATCAAAATAAAATTAAAACCATTATTCAAGCTATTTTCAATGAAGTGAGAGAAGATTTTTTACAAATTCGCACCACCGATATGAGCAAACGCCCTAGCAATATCATAGGCGAAGAGGTTTATGCAAAAGTGGTTGATAGTATCTGCAAGTCTGAAATGCCTCAAGACAATTTAGGAAAAAAGAATCAAGTAACCCAAGATAGCTTGAGAAAAAATCTTTTTGTAGATATGCATAGAATGGGGTTGATTGAACGCTACAATAAGAATAAGGAACCTACAAACCCCTACATTCAAAGCAATATTAAATATATCAGTTTAACTCCCTTAGCTATAGAATTTTTAAACGCGCAAGATTTGTTAAGAAAAAATTTTTGTTACACGCAAGCTTTAGAAAATCTTTTGCAAGGTTTTGGAGCAGAATGCAGAGAGGTAATGATAGAGCTTGACAACCATTATTTAGACATTGAAGAAATGATGTTTTTTGTTACATTTTTAAATATTGAAAATTTTACTAGAAGTGAAATTATAGAATATGTTAGAGAATATAGGAGTTTAAGCCGTATCCAAAAAGAAAAATTAAAAGAGTTAGTGCAAGATTATTGCGACCCTAACCATTTTAACGGAAATAAGTTAGAAAAGAGAGATTATCATAATTGGAAAAATCAAGCCCAACAAATTTTTAGCTTGCTAGAACAAAGCGTGTTTTTTGAAACCAATAAAGAGAGGCTTATTTTAAAAACGCTCAATGAAGAAAACAAACAAAACGATAAAAAACTCAAACGCTCTATTAAAGAGAAAGCCCTTTATTTTGAAAAACATGGCGTTAAAAAAGAAAAGGGCTTTGAATTGCACCATATTGTGCCTTTATGCTTGGCTCGCTCTATAGAAGAATTTGATCTTTTGGATAAATGGGAAAATTTAATCTATATTGATGCTTTTAACCATGCGAAAATATCTCAAACGCAAAATAAACATATTTGTTTGTATTTTAAAGATTGCGATGTGATTTTATCTAAAGGCTTAAAAGAAGAACAAGAAAGCCTTTATTTTACTTGCATTAAAAATGTGTTATATAAACTTGATTTACAAAATATCATGTTGGAATACAATAAAGATTTATTGCATTCTAAAAACGGCTGATAAAATAAGGCGGTGTCTTTTTAAAGAGAGCGTTTTTTATAACCGCTTTTAGTATAAAGGCTATAGAATTAGCGCTACAATACCCCCATGCAAAAAAAGATTTTTTTACTAGAAGACGATTACCTTTTAAGCGAGAGCGTTAAGGAGTTTTTGGAGCATTTGGGCTATGAAGTGTTTTGCGCTTTTAACGGGAAAGAAGCTTATGAAAGGCTCTCTGTTGAGCGCTTCAACCTCTTGCTTTTAGATGTGCAAGTGCCTGAAATGAATAGCTTGGAATTGTTCAGGCGCATCAAAAACGATTTTTTAATCTCTACGCCTGTGATTTTTATTACCGCCTTACAGGATAACGCTACCTTAAAAAACGCTTTTAATTTAGGAGCGAGCGATTATTTGAAAAAGCCTTTTGATTTGGACGAATTAGAAGCGCGCATTAAAAGGTTTTTCAATGATGATCCCATAGAAATCATGCCTAACATTTTTTATCACCAGCACTCTTTGAATATTAAAGGGAAAAAGGAAATCCTAGCGCCCAAAACCGCCCAACTTTTAGAATACTTTTTAGAGCATAAGGGGCAAATCATTAGCTCTCAAGCGTTAGAAAATAATTTATGGGAGCAAGCTATTGATGATTCCACCTTGCGCACTTACATTAAAGTGTTGCGCAAGCTTTTAGGTAAAAATTGCATAGAAACGCATAAGGGGGTGGGCTATCGCTTTAACCCACTATGAAAAAAAATCCCTTAAACTCTTTTTAGGGACTTATTTAGGCTCTTCGTTTGTGTTAATGCTAGTGATTAGCGTTTTAGCGTTTAACTATGAAAAAAACGAAAAAATCAAAATGATACGCATGGAAATGGACAAAATGGCTTCTAAGATCGCTAGTGAAGTGGTCGCCTTGCATATGCAAACGCATGGGGATTATCAAAACGCTTTAAACGCTCTGATTTCACGCTATAAAGACGCTTCCATAGCCCTTTTTGATAGCAAGAGGCGTGTTTTGTATTCTAATATCCCTGAAAGCGCAAATTTGATTAAAAACCATAAAGAAGCGGGATTTTTTAGTTTTAGGGGAGAGTATTACCTGTTTAGCGATGAAACTTTCGCTCACTTAGGCGTGGCTAAAATGCTTTTTAAAAATTCTAAACCCCTTCATTTTTCTTCTTTGTATCGTAACATTGTTTTAGTGTTTGTCATAGCGTTTTTATGCGTGATAGGGGTTTCTGTGTTTTTGGGGCGTTTGTTTTTAAAGCCCATTAGGAATGAAATCACCCGTATTGATCATTTTTTAAAAAACACCACGCATGAATTAAACACCCCCATGAGCGCTCTAGTCTTGTCGTTAAAAACCTTAGAAGACAACCAACAACACCGCCACATTAAAATCGCCATCCAGCGCATGAGTTTTTTATACCGCTCGCTCTCGTATTTAGTGATGCAAGATATTGAGCGCGAATCCCCCATGCTTTTAGATTTAAAAGCCCTAATCACCAAAGAAAACACGCTTTTTAGCGAGATGATAGACTACCACAAGCTGGAATTTAAAAGCGATTTAGTGGGAGTGGAGTTTAAGGCTAAAGAGCAGGATTTCATTTCGCTTTATAGCAATTTGCTCATGAATGCGATCAAATACAGCGTCATGCATGGGTATATCCACATAGAGCTAACGCATGCGTTCTTGAAAGTGAAAAATTTAGGGTATGAAATCCCTAAAGACAAGATCGCAGAATTAAGCGTTCGTTATGCGCGTTTCAATTCTAGCGTTTTGGGTTATGGTATAGGGTTAGATTTAGTGAAAAAAGTGTGCGAAAAGTATAAAATGCGTTTAGAAATTCATAGCGAACCCTCTTTAAAAGGATCGTTTTATGAAAATTCGTTTTGCGTTCAATTTCAAGGATGAAGATGCTTCCAGTGTATGAAAAAGTGAATGCTCTAGACAAAAGGGCGCTTGAAGAATTTAATTTAAGCGAAGACATTTTAATGGAAAACGCCGCTATGGCTTTAGAAAGGGCGGTTTTACAAAACGCTTCTTTAGGCGCTAAAGTCATTATCCTTTGTGGGAGCGGGGATAATGGGGGCGATGGCTATGCGTTAGCCAGGCGTTTAGCGGGGCGTTTTAAAACGCTAGTCTTTGAAATGAAACCAGCCAAAAGCCCCATGTGCCAATTGCAACAAGAAAGGGCTAAAAAAGTAGGGGTAGTCATCAAAGCATGGGAAGAAAAGAATGGAGATTTAGAATGCGATGTGTTAATAGATTGCGTGATAGGGAGTAACTTTAAGGGCGAATTAGAGCCGTTTTTAAACTTTGAAAGCCTTTCTCAAAAAGCGCGCTTTAAGATCGCTTGTGATATTCCTAGCGGAATCGATTCTAAAGGCAGGGTGGATAAGGGAGCGTTTAAAGCGCATATGACTGTCAGCATGGGCGCTATTAAGTCATGCTTATTAAGCGATAGGGCTAAAGACTATATAGGGGAATTGGAAGTAGGGTATTTAGGGGTTTTTAATCAAATTTATGGGATCCCAACAGACACTTTTTTACTGGAAAAAAGCGATTTGAAACTGCCCTTAAGGGATAAAAAAAACGCTCATAAAGGCGATTATGGGCATGCACACATTCTTTTAGGCAAGCATAGCGGGGCTGGATTATTGAGCGCTTTAAGCGCGTTAAGTTTTGGATCTGGGGTGGTGAGCGTCCAAGCGTTAGAATGCGAGATAACTTCCAGTAACAAGCCTTTAGAATTGGTTTTTTGTGAAAATTTCCCTAACCCATTGAGCGCGTTCGCTCTTGGCATGGGGTTAGAGGGTTTCCCAAAGGATTTTGACAAGTGGCTTGAATTAGCCCCATGCGTTTTAGATGCGGGCGTTTTTTACCATAAAGAGATCTTACAAGCTTTAGAAAAAGAAGTCGTTTTAACCCCTCACCCCAAAGAGTTTTTATCGTTATTAAAATTAGTGGGGATCCATATAAGCATGCTAGAATTACTAGACAATAAACTAGAAATCGCAAGGGATTTTTCTCAAAAATACCCCAAGGTGGTTTTGCTTTTAAAAGGGGCTAATACCCTAATCGCTCATCAAGGGCGGGTTTTTATCAACATTTTAGGGAGCGTGGCTTTAGCCAAAGCAGGGAGTGGCGATGTGTTAGCGGGGCTTATTTTAAGCTTGCTTTCTCAACACTACACGCCTTTAGACGCCGCTATTAACGCAAGTTTAGCGCACGCTATAGCGAGTTTAGAATTTAAGAATAATTACGCTTTAACGCCCCTAGATTTGATAGAAAAGATCAAACGATTATAAAAGGATAAAAATGGATCATTTAAAGCATTTGCAGCAATTGCAAAATATGGAAAGGATCGTGCTTTCAGGTATTGTGTTGGCCAATCATAAGATTGAAGAGGTTCATAGCGTTTTAGAGCCTAGCGATTTTTACTACCCGCCTAACGGCTTGTTTTTTGAAATCGCTTTAAAACTGCATGAAGAAAATTGCCCCATTGATGAGAATTTTATCCGCCAAAAAATGCCTAAAGACAAGCAAATCAAAGAAGAAGATCTGGTCGCTATTTTTGCGGCAAGCCCCATAGACAATATTGAAGCCTATGTTGAAGAGATTAAAAACGCTTCCATTAAACGAAAACTTTTTGGCTTGGCTAACACCATTAGAGAGCAAGCCCTAGAAAGCGCGCAAAAATCCAGCGATATTTTAGGCGCTGTGGAGCGAGAAGTTTATGCGTTATTGAACGGCAGCACGATAGAAGGCTTTAGGGATATTAAAGAAGTGCTTGAAAGCACGATGGATCTTATTGTAGAAAACCAAAGAAAGGGGAGTTTGGAAGTTACTGGCATACCGACTGGCTTTGTCCAGTTGGATAATTATACGAGCGGTTTTAATAAGGGGAGTTTAGTCATTATAGGGGCAAGGCCGTCTATGGGTAAAACCAGTTTGATGATGAACATGGTCTTAAGCGCGCTCCATGACGATAGAGGGGTAGCGGTTTTTAGTTTAGAAATGTCTGCGGAGCAACTCGCTTTAAGGGCGTTATCGGATCTCACTTCTATTAACATGCATGATTTAGAAAGCGCAAGGCTTGATGATGATCAATGGGAAAATTTGGCCAAATGCTACGATCACCTTTCTTGCAAAAAACTCTTTTTCTACGATAAAAGTCATGTGAGGATAGAGCAAATCCGCTTGCAACTACGAAAGCTTAAATCCCAACACAAGGAACTAGGTATCGCTTTTATTGATTATTTGCAACTCATGTCAGGGAATAAAGCCACTAAAGAACGCCATGAACAAATCGCTGAAATTTCAAGGGAGCTTAAAACTTTAGCCAGAGAATTAGAAATCCCTATCATAGCGTTAGTGCAACTCAACCGCAGCCTGGAAAACCGAGAAGATAAACGGCCCATTCTTTCTGACATTAAAGACAGCGGAGGGATTGAACAAGACGCTGACATTGTTTTATTTTTATATAGAGGCTATATCTATCAAATGAGGGCTGAAGACAACAAAATAGACAAACTCAAAAAAGAAGGCAAAATTGAAGAGGCGCAAGAGTTGCGCCTAAAAGTTGATGAAGAAAGGCGTATCCACAAGCAAAATGGCAGTATTGAAGAGGCTGAAATCATTGTGGCTAAAAACAGGAATGGGGCTACAGGAACGGTTTATACGCGCTTTAACGCTCCTTTAACGCGATATGAAGACATGCCTATGGATTCTCATTTAGAAGAAAACCAAGAAACTAAAATGGATTTTGATATAGTTACAACTTGAAGGATAAAACTTTTCAGGGGGCGTTTGAACTTCTTGCAACCCCAAAAGAATACTTGCTGTGTGGGGTTATTTTAAGCCTTTTGTTAGCGCTCAATCTTTATTTAGAATACTTGAATTACCAAAAGCTTGATTTTTCAAAACCTACAAGCCTGAACGCTCAAATCTTGTTGCAATACCCCAAAACTAAAGATCAAAAAACCTATTTTGTTTTAAAGCTCCAATCAAAGGGCATGATTTTTTACACCACCATTAAAGAGCCTTTAAAAAACCTCCAATACCGCCATGCGCAATTTTTTGGCAAAATCAAACCTTGCTCGTTCTTGGAGTCTATGAAATCATGCTTTTTCCAAACCTATTCTTTTTCTTTAACACGAAAACAAGATTTCAAATCGCATTGGCGCGGCTTCATTGATAGCGCTCATTCAAGCACTTTAGTGGGTAATTTATACCGCGCGTTATTTATAGGGGATAGCTTGAACAAAGACTTAAGAGATAGGGCTAACGCGCTAGGGATCAACCACTTACTAGCCATTAGCGGATTCCATTTAGGGATTTTGAGCGCGAGCGTGTATTTCCTTTTCTCTCTTTTTTATACCCCCTTACAAAAACGCTATTTCCCTTATAGGAACGCTTTTTATGATATAGGGGTTTTGGTGTGGGTTTTTTTGCTAGGGTATTTATTGCTATTGGATTTTTTACCCTCTTTTTTCAGGGCGTTTTTAATGGGCTTGTTAGGGTTTTTGGCATGCTTTTTTGGGGTAAGGCTTTTGAGTTTTAAACTTTTGATTTTAGCGTGCTGTATCGCTATAGCGTTACTCCCTAAATTGCTTTTTAGCGTGGGATTTTTGCTTTCTGTTTGTGGGGTGTGGTATATCTTTTTGTTTTTAAAACACACTCAAGCCTTTTTTAAAACCTCTTCTTTTTTGATGCGATCTTTTCAGGTCATAAGCTTAAGCGTGCTGGTGTTTTTGAACATGCTCATCATTGCGCATGCCTTTTTCCCTATGTTTTCGCCCTACCAGCTCTTTAGCATTCCTTTAGGCTTGATTTTTATCGTGTTTTTCCCTTTGAGTTTGTTCTTGCATGCTGTGGGTTTGGGGTCTTTGTTGGATCGTATTTTAAACATGCCTTTAACAATCCCTACGATTTTTGTTTTTTCGCCTTTATGGCTTTTGGGGGCGCATTTATTTTTAACGATTCTGAGCGCGCGTTTTTTTAAAGTTTATTTAAGCATGAATGTTTTAAGCGCGGGCTTTTTCTTGTATTGTTGCTATCAATATATTATAATGCCTAGTTTAATTGTAGGTTAGAAAAGTCATTTTATTAGGGATCAAATAATTGCTTAAAAAAATCACGCATCAAATCAAAGCTTTAAGCGAATTGGTCGCTTTGGAGCATACGATATTTTCTAGCATGTTTTTACTCATGGCTATGGTCATAAGCTCCTATCAAAAAAATCAAACGCTCTTTTTTGGGTTAGAAACCTTAATCCTTTGTTTTTTAGCCTTATTAGGGGCAAGAAACTTCGCTATGGGGTTTAACCGCTTGGTGGATAGAGATATTGATAAGGATAACCCAAGGACGAAAAACCGCCCGAGCGTGGATGGTAGGATCAGCGTTAAAGGCATGGTGGTTTTTAGCGCTTTAAACGCTCTTTTATTCGTGGTGGTGAGCTATTTCATTAACCCTTTAGCTTTCAAACTTTCGTTACCTTTTTTAATCGTTTTAGGGGGGTATTCGTATTTCAAGCGTTTTTCTTCTTTGGCGCATTTTATCGTGGGTTTGGCTTTGGGTTTAGCCCCCATTGCCGGAAGTGTGGCGGTTTTAGGGGATATTCCTTTATGGAATGTTTTTTTGGCTTTAGGGGTGATGTTATGGGTGGCTGGGTTTGATTTGCTCTATTCTTTACAGGATATGGAGTTTGATAAAGAAAGGGGCTTGTTTTCCATCCCTAGCCAATTAGGGGAAAAATGGTGCTTGAATCTTTCAAGGCTCTCACACCTTGTGGCGCTTGTGTGCTGGCTTTGTTTTGTCAAATGCTATCATGGGGGGCTTTTTGCGTATTTAGGATTAGGGGTTTCAGCCTTGATTTTACTCTATGAGCAGATCTTAGTGGCTAGAGATTATAAAAACATTCCTAAAGCCTTTTTTGTGAGTAATGGCTATTTGGGGGTGGTGTTTTTTATTTTTATTGTCCTTGATGTGGGGTTCAAGCATGCATGAGTTGGTTTTAAGATCCCAAGCTTTAGGGTTTGAAACGCGCTTAGTCCAATGCGATTTATCGCTCTCTTATGAAAGGTTCATCTCTAAAACCACACGCTCTTTAGCGGTGTTAGAAGAATTTGATTGGTTGGGTTCTGGCTTTGATTTTTCACGCTTGAATGTTGAAAATGACACTCTGGAATTGCTCAAAGCGCTGTATTTTAAATTAGAAAAATTAGAGAGCCTGCTTTTAAAAGAAAAATTACTTGAATTAGAGCAAAAGGATCGCATCGCTGCTTTAGGGCATGGGTTAATTTGTATCAAAAAACAAGACCTGATAGCGCCTCAAACTTATTACGGGCGTTGTGTGTTAGAGGGGAAAATCCTAGCCTTTTTTGGCGTGGCTAGGGATAAAAATTTTTTAGAAATCACTCGCATGCATGCCTTAGACATTAAGCGTTATGATTCTTTCATTGTCCATAGCGAAAGGAAAGGCTTGAAATTATGAACGGGAGCAATCATGTTATCTTCTAATGATTTGTTTATGGTCGTTTTAGGGGCGATTTTATTGGTGTTGGTGTGCTTGGTGGGGTATTTGTATCTTAAAGAAAAAGAGTTTTACCATAAAATGAGGCGTTTAGAAAAAACCTTAGATGAATCCTATCAAGAAAATTATATTTATTCTAAGCGTTTGAAAGAATTAGAGGGGCGTTTGGAAGGCATTTCTTTAGAAAAAAGCGCTAAAGAGGATGGCTCATTGAGAACGACCCTTTCACACCTTTATAACCAGTTGCAAGAAATCCAAAAATCCATGGATAAAGAGCGCGATTATTTAGAAGAAAAAATCATTATTTTAGAAAACAAATTCAAAGACATGGGGCATTATGCCGCTAGCGATAAAATCAACGAAAAACAGGTTTTAAAAATGTATCAAGAAGGCTATAGCGTGGATTCTATTTCTAAAGAATTTAAAGTGAGTAAGGGCGAGGTGGAGTTTGTATTGAACATGGCAGGGTTAAAATGATGGCTTTAAGCAACGCTCTTTCAAGGGTTTTTGGCTCTGTCGCTGGCTATGAATTCCCTTCTTTTATCCAAAAAGGCATCAACGCCCTTTACGTTAAGATCTTTAAAATTGATTTGAGCGAGTTTGAGCCTTTAGAAAATTATAAGAGTTTGAACGCTCTTTTCACGCGCTCTTTAAAAAAAGAACGCCCCTTTGACAAAGCCCCTAACGCATGCATTGCGCCTTGCGATGCTTTAATCACTGAATGCGCTTTTTTAGACAACGATAGCGCTTTACAAATTAAAGGCATGCCCTATAAAGCGCATGAATTAGTGGGCGAAATCAACCCCTTAGGCCCTTCTTTTTTCTATGTGAATTTTTACCTTTCGCCCAAAGATTACCACCACTACCACGCCCCTTGCGATTTAGAAATTTTAGAGGCTCGTTGCTTTGCGGGGAAACTGCTGCCGGTCAATAAGCCCTCGTTATACAAAAACAAAAATCTGTTTGTGGGCAATGAAAGAGTCGCGCTGGTTGCAAAAGACATTCAAGGCAATAGGCTGTATTTTGTAGCGGTGGGAGCGTTAAATGTGGGTAAAATGCGTTTTAATTTTGATAAGAATATCCAAACTAACGCTAAAGCCCATTTGACGCAAGCCTACTCTTACAACCCTCCAATTAAGGTTAAAAAAGGGGATAATTTAGGGAATTTTGAAATGGGCTCTACGATCGTTTTGTTCGTTCAAAACACCGCTTTTAAAGATTTGAAAGAAAAAAGCGTGAAGTTTGGGGAAAGTATAGGGGAATTTCATGCCAACTGATAACGATTTAAAAACTTCTATTTTAGAATTGTTGCGCGATTTAGACGCGCTTTTGGTGGCTCATTTTTATCAAAAAGATGAGATTGTGGAGTTGGCCCATTATACAGGCGATAGCCTGGAGTTAGCTAAAATCGCAAGCCAAAGCGATAAAAACCTCATCGTGTTTTGCGGGGTGCATTTTATGGGCGAGAGCGTCAAAGCCCTAGCTTTTAACAAACAAGTGATCATGCCCAAACTCTCATGCTGTTCTATGGCGAGGATGATTGATAGCCATTACTACGATAGAAGCGTTCATTTATTAAAAGAATACGGCGTTAAAGAGTTTTACCCTATCACTTATATCAATTCTAACGCTGAAGTGAAAGCCAAAGTCGCTAAAGATGGTGGCGTGGTTTGCACGAGCCGCAACGCTTCTAAAATCTTTAATCATGCTTTAAAACAAAATAAAAAAATCTTTTTTCTACCGGATAAATGCTTGGGGGAAAATCTAGCCCTAGAAAATGGCTTAAAAAGCGCGATTTTAGGCGCAAGTAGCAAAGAAGAAATTAAAAACGCTGATGTGGTTTGTTATAACGGCTTTTGTTCGGTGCATCAGCTTTTCAAATTAGAAGACATTGGATTTTACCGCCAAAAATACCCGGATATTTTAATCGCTGTCCATCCAGAATGCGAGCCTAGCGTGGTCCAAAATGCTGATTTTAGCGGATCAACGAGTCAAATCATAGAATTTGTAGAAAAGTTAAGCCCCCATCAAAAAGTCGCCATAGGCACTGAAAGCAATTTAGTCAATCGCTTGAAAGCCAAGCGTAACCATCAAAACACTTTCATTCTTTCTAGCACGCTCGCCCTTTGCCCCACCATGAATGAAACGACTTTAAAAGATTTGTTTGAAGTCTTAAAGGCTTATAAAAACCACAGGGCTTTTAACGCGATTGAATTAAAAGATGAGGTGGCGCGTTTGGCCAAACTCGCTTTAACTAAAATGATGGAGTTATCCTAATGGAAATTAAAACCTTTTTAGAATGCGCTTTAAAAGAAGATTTAGGGCATGGGGATTTGTTTGAAAGGGTGTTAGAAAAAGACTTTAAAGCCACAGCCTTTGTTAGGGCTAAACAAGAGGGCGTGTTTTCAGGCGAAAAATACGCTTTAGAGTTGTTGGAAATGACTGGCATTGAATGCGTTCAAACGATTAAGGATAAAGAACGCTTCAAGCCTAAAGACACTTTAATGGAGATTAGGGGGGATTTTAGCATGCTTTTAAAGGTTGAACGCACCCTTTTAAACCTTTTGCAACACAGCAGCGGGATCGCTACTTTAACGAGTCGTTTTGTGAAAGCCCTAAACTCCCATGAAGTGCGTTTGTTGGACACACGAAAAACCAGACCCCTTTTAAGGATCTTTGAAAAATATTCCGTGCTTAATGGGGGAGCGAGCAACCACCGCTTAGGGCTAGATGACGCTTTAATGCTTAAAGACACGCATTTAAAGCATGTCAAAGATCTCAAAAGCTTTTTAACGCATGCCAGAAAAAACTTGCCTTTCACGGCTAAAATTGAAATTGAATGCGAAAGCTTTGAAGAGGCCAAAAACGCCATGAATGCGGGGGCGGATATTGTGATGTGCGATAACATGAGCGTTTTAGAAACTAAAGAAATTGCCGCTTATAGAGATATGCATTATCCCTTTGTTTTATTGGAAGCGAGCGGGAATATTTCACTAGAGAGCATCAACGCTTACGCTAAAAGCGGTGTGGATGCCATTAGCGTAGGGGCTTTAATCCATCAAGCCACTTTTATTGACATGCACATGAAAATGGCTTAAAGACTTTAAAAAGGGTTATTAGCATGCTAAAAGAATATTTAGAAAGCATTAAAGATCTTACGCCTGAAAAGAATGAACTCGCGCACCGCCCTTCTTTATACAACTTGCTCAATCGGTTAAAAGACAATTTCAATAAAGAATTTAAGATTGAACATGAACCTAAAAGAGATCAAGGAAGCCAGCCTGATTTTCGCGTTTCTTTTCAAGGGCTTAACATCGGCTATATAGAAAATAAAAGAGCAGGGGTCAATCTTATCCAGCTCTTAAAAAGCGATCAAATCCGTAAATATTTAGAATTAAACCCTAATCTCATGCTCACTGATTATCTTAATTTTATGTGGGTAGGGAAAGATGAAAATAACGCCCCTTTAATTAAAAAAGAAATCTCTGTCGCTAGTCTTGATGAACTCTCTAAACCCCTAAAACCCAAACCACAAACCGAGCGCGATTTAATTGAATTGTTCAAAAGCTTTTTCAACCACGAAGCAGCCCCTATCACTAACGCTAAAGATTTCGCAACGCATTTAAGCCCGCGCACTAGGTATTTAAAAGACGCTTTAATCAAATACCAAGAAAAAACGCAAGTTTCTAGCATTTTTAATAATTTTAAAGAATATCTTTATGAAGAATTGAGTTTTGAAGACTTTAGCGATGCGCTCGCTCAAACGCTCACCTACAGCCTTTTTCTAGCCAAGCTCAACCACCCTTTTGAAAAAATTAATTTGGATAATGTGAGGAGTTCCATCCCTAAAAATTTCGCTGTGATCAGAGAAATGGCGGATTTTTTAAAGAAACTTGATGGAATTAAAGAAATCCAATGGCTCTTAAATGAAATTTTAAGCTCGATAAATCATGTTGATATGGATTCCATCATTAAAGATTTGAATGACGATAAAGACCCTTATTTGCACTTTTATGAAACCTTTTTAAGCGCTTATGACCCTAAATTGCGAGAGAATAAGGGCGTGTATTACACCCCAGATTCTGTGGTGAAATTCATCATTAACGCTTTGGATAGTTTGCTTAAAACGCATTTCAAAGACGCTCCCTTAGGCTTAAAAAGCGCTTTGGATAACGAAAATATCAAGCTCTTAGATTTTGCCACCGGCACGGGCACTTTTTTATTAGAAGCGTTCAGAAAAGCACTAGAAATGAGGAAAACAAGCGATGGAGGCATCTCCACTAAAGAGGATAAATACCAAAATCTCTTAAAGCAATTTTATGGGTTTGAATACTTGATCGCTCCTTATGCGATCGCTCATTTGAATCTCAGCCAAGCCTTTAAGGAGGAATTTAAAAAACCTCTCAAAGAAAACGATGCGCTTAAAATCATTTTAACTAACACCCTCATACAGCCTAGTGAGATTGTCGCTTATCGTGGGCTAAACCCGATTTTTGAAACAGAGCTTTTAAACGCTCAAGAAATTAAAAAAGATGAAAATATCCTTATCATCACCGGTAATCCCCCTTATAGCGGGGCGAGCAGTAATGAGGGCTTGTTTGAATGGGAAGTGAAAGCCACTTATGGCATAGAGCCTGAATTTCAAACAATAGAAATTGAAAAAAAGGTTAAACTCACCGATAAAATCAAAGCGCTTTTAAAAAACATTCAAACCCAAAAGCAAGGCGATAAAAGCGTCAAAAACACCAACAAAGACGCCCTAAAGAATCTTAAACAAATCCATTCCAAATACAAACTGCAAAATGAGCAAAACTCTAAATGGATCTTAGACGATTATGTGAAATTCATGCGTTTCGCTCAAAACAAGATCGAATCATTAGGGCATGGCCTTTTTGGCTTTATCTCTAATAACGCCTTTTTAGACAACCCTACTTTTAGAGGGTTAAGGCGCTCTTTTTTAGAATGCTACGATGAGCTTTATATCTTAAACTTGCATGGAAATGCGAGGAAAAAGGAGAAAACCCCACAAGGTGCAAAAGATGAAAATGTTTTCAATATCAAACAAGGCGTGTCCATTAACCTCTTTGTCAAAAACCCGCAAACAACAAAGCAAAAAATCCACTATTATGATGTTTATGGCGAAAGGGCTGAAAAATACGCCTTTTTAGCTCAAAATGATTTGAATAGCATTGAGTGGTTTGAGCTTACCCCAGAGAAGCCTTTTTACTTGCTGCTGCCTTTAGAAACGCGCTTGTTAGATGAATATGAACAAGGGTTTAGCGTTAAAGATATGTTTCAAGTTGGAGGCACTGGTATTTGCTCTAAAAGAGATCATGTCGTTTTCCATAAGAACAAAGAAAGCTTGCTAGAGCTTTTAAAGGATTTTTCAACCTTAGAACCCATTGAATTGCGCAGAAAATATGATATAAAAGATACTGAAGGTTGGAAACTTGGAAGGGCAATTGAAAATGTTAAGAAAAATCAACATGAATTAGAAAAATACATCGTTTTGTGCCAATACCACCCTTTTGATTATCGTTGGACTTATTACACTGATAAAAGTTGTGGATTTTTAGCTAGACCTGTATATGATGTTTTTAAGCACATGTTACCCCCCCCCCCAACAAACCCTAAAACACCCAATCAAACGTGCAAAAATGTCGCGCTAAACACCCCACGACAGCTAAAAAACAACGATAAGAGTTGGACGCAATGCTTTATAAGCTCGTGCATTAACGATCAAGGGTTAAGCTCTGGGGGCAATGGAGCCGGGGTTAATTACCCCCTTTATCAGTTTAGAGATCCTAACTACACCGAAAATTTTACGCCAGAGTTTAGAAGCTTTATAGACAAGCATTATAACCACTCTTTTGAGCCGCTAGAGATTTTAGGCTATATTTATGCATTATTGTATTCCCCAAACTATCGCAAGCGTTATGAAGGCTTTCTTAAAATTGATTACCCTAAAATCCTTTTCACAAAAAATAAAGATTTGTTTAGAGCCTTAAGCCTTTTGGGGATTGAGTTAATCGGCTTGCATGTTTTAAACCAAGAAAGCCTAAATTACAGCTTTGAAAAACTAAAAGACGCTACCATAGGCGAATCCAACTATAAAGAAGGGCATGAGCGTAACCCCATCATCTCCAAAAAACCCTCTCATAACGAGCCAGAACAACGGCTTTATATCAACCATAGCGCTTATTTTAGTGGGGTGAGTCAAGAAATTTATGATTATAGAATAGGGGGGTATTGCGTTTTAGAAAAATATTTAAAAAGCCATAAAAACGAGCCTTGCGACTTTGATCATGTAACCCGTATCATTAAAGTCATCGCGCGCACGATTGAAATCCAAAAAACGCTTGGATTTTTAACTAGCGATTTGCCCCATTTAAAAGGGAATGTCAGCGAAGCGTTAATGCAAGAAATCTTGCAAAATCCACCCCCCCCCCCCCCCATTTAATACCAATATCGCCCTTATCTTATCGCGCCAAGCCAAAGCCAGCCTTGACTTTGATAGTGCATTCATCAGCAAAGAAGCAAGCGATCTTAACATCTCTTCCGGAGGTGGGGGAACAGCTTTCCCTTTATTCTGCCTTATCCAATCTCGCTTTAATTTGCGATAGAGGCTCTAAAGTAAGCCCCATTTCTAATCTTTTTGCAACGAACATGCTTTGCGATTTGCATGTGAATGGATCGGGGAGTTATGCGTTTTTGTTGTATCGTTTAACATAGGTGGAGATAGGTAACTTCTATAATTTGATGAGAACAAATCTAGAGATTAAACATTAAGATAGCCTTAAAACGCTTGTGTTAAAATAATTAGAGTAGCAGATATAAAAGGTTAGTTAATAATGGATTTTTTAAAAGAAAACTTAAATACTATCATAGAGGGGGATTGTTTAGAAAAGTTGAAAGATTTTCCTAACAGAAGCGTTGATTTTATCTTTGCTGACCCCCCTTATTTCATGCAAACAGAGGGGGAATTGAAGCGTTTTGAAGGCACAAAATTTCAAGGCGTTGAGGATCATTGGGATAAATTTGGCTCTTTTAAGGAATACGATACCTTTTGTTTGGGTTGGTTAAAAGAATGCCAAAGGGTTTTAAAAGATAATGGCAGTATTTGTGTGATAGGGAGTTTTCAAAATATTTTTAGAATTGGTTTTCATTTGCAAAATTTAGGGTTTTGGATACTCAATGATATTATTTGGCACAAGAGTAATCCGGTGCCTAATTTTGCTGGCAAGAGACTATGCAACGCCCATGAAACGCTTATTTGGTGCGCTAAACACAAAAACAGCAAAGTTAGCTTTAATTATAAAACAATGAAGTATCTTAATAATGGCAAACAAGAAAAATCGGTTTGGCAAATCCCTATTTGCATTGGTAACGAAAGGTTAAAAGACGCACAAGGCAAGAAAGTGCATTCCACGCAAAAACCAGAAGCGCTTTTAAAAAAAATCATTTTAAGCGCGACTAAGCCTAAAGATATTATTTTAGATCCCTTTTTTGGCACAGGCACAACAGGGGCTGTGGCTAAATCCATGAATAGGTATTTTATTGGCATTGAAAAAGATTCTTTTTATATCAAAGAAGCGGCAAAACGCCTGAATAACACTAGGGATAAAAGCGATTTTATCACTAATTTAGTTTTAGAAACTAAACCCCCAAAAATCCCTATGAGTCTTTTAATTTCTAAACAATTATTAAAAATTGGAGATTTTTTATACTCATCTAACAAAGAAAAAATTTGTCAAGTTTTAGAAAACGGACAAGTGAGGGATAATGAAAATTATGAAACTTCTATTCATAAGATGAGCGCTAAATATTTGAATAAAACCAACCATAATGGCTGGAAATTTTTTTATGCGTATTACCAAAATCAATTTTTATTGCTAGATGAATTGCGTTATATCTGCCAAAAGGAGTTTTAATGGATTATCAAACCTTTAACGAGATTTTTAATCGTTTTGTCTTTGGAACATCTAAAGCAAAATTACTTGAAAATATTGCTGAAAATCCTGAACGCTATTTGGGGATTTTTAGACCCACTAAGCCTAAAACAAAACTATTACAAAACTTATTGACTTCCCATGAGATTAAGTTTAGCGATGCGTTTGAATATTTAATAGAAGAGTATTTAAAAGAGCATAACTTTTCGCCTTTATCTAAAAAAATTCCTTATTACAATAAGGATAAAGAAAAAATGGAATCTTTAGAATTAGATCAGTTTGCTAAAAAAGATAACACCTATTATTTTATAGAACAAAAAATGCGAGATGACCATGACAGCACCAAAAAGAGAGGGCAAATAGATAACTTTAAAAGAAAATTAGAGGCTTTAATCCATCATTATGGCGAAAACATTCAAGGCTATTTTTACTTTATAGATGAGAGTTTGAATAAAAATCAAAATTATTATAAAGAAGAATTGCAAAAATTATCTGTTGGTTATGGCGTGCCTTTGAACTTGTGTTATGGTAAGGAGTTGTTTGAAAATCTTAATATCTTGCAAGTTTGGGATGAGATTTTAAACCATTTAGCGCGATGGCGTGAAACCTTACCTGATTTACCCAGTTTGAATTTTGATGAAAATCCTTCAGAGAGCTTTCAAGAAATCAAAGATTTAGCGCCAAGCGTTTATAGAAAGCTTTTGGATAATGATGGAATTTTCAATCTTGTGTTAATTTTATTCCCAGAACAAAAAGTTTTAAAAAAGTTAGCAGAGTATTTTAGACAACAAAATAAAACGATTTATCAGCAATTAGCGTCAAAGTTAGAAGAAAGATTGTCATCAATCCAAAATCATCAAAAACCTCTCTCATAACGAGCCAGAACAACGGCTTTATATCAATAATAGCCCCTTATATCGCATCAAGCCAAAGCCAGCCTTGACTTTGATGGCGCATTCATCAGCAAAGAAGCAAGCGATAACAACATCTAGCGCAGAGGTGGGGGAACAGCTTTCCCTTTATTCTGCCTTATCCAATCTCGCTTTAATTTGCGATAGAGGCTCTAAAGTAAGCCCCATTTCTAATCTTTTTGCAACGAACATGCTTTGCGATTTGCATGTGAATGGATCGGGGAGTTATGCGTTTTTGTTGTATCGTTTAGGCTCAAAATGAGTGAATGAATGGGCATGTTATCTAAATTTTAGATAGAATAAACGCAAAAAATTGAATAAAACCTTAAAGGTGATTCTTTCTAATCTCAAAAATGGGTGGTGCTATTAACAATGACAAAACGACTTTTTAAAGGGTTGTTAGCGATTTCTCTTGCTGTGAGTTTGCATGGTGGTGAAGTTAAGGAAAAAAAGCCGGTCAAGCCGGTTAAAGAAGATCCGCAAGAATTAGCGGCTAAAAGGGTGGAAGCGTTCAATCGTTTCACTAATGTGGTTACAGAAATTGAAAAAAAATATGTGGATAAAATCACCATTTCTGAGATCATGACTAAAGCGATTGAAGGCTTGCTCTCTAATTTGGACGCGCATTCAGCGTATTTGAATGAAAAGAAGTTTAAGGAATTTCAAGCCCAAACCGAGGGCGAATTTGGGGGGCTTGGGATCACGGTGGGCATGCGCGATGGCGTTTTAACCGTTATTGCCCCTTTAGAAGGCACTCCAGCTTACAAGGCTGGGGTTAAAGCGGGCGATAACATTTTAAAAATCAACAACGAAAGCACGCTGAGCATGAGCATTGATGATGCGATCAATCTCATGCGCGGCAAGCCAAAGACCCCTATCCAGATCACCATTGTGAGAAAAAACGAGCCAAAACCCTTGGTGTTTAATATTGTTAGAGACATCATCAAAATCCCCTCTGTCTCTGTGAAAAAGGTTAAAGACACCCCTTATTTGTATGTGAGAGTGAGTAGTTTTGACAAGAATGTTACCAAATCGGTTTTAGACGGCTTAAAAGCTAACCCTAAGACTAAGGGGATCGTGTTGGATTTAAGAGGCAATCCTGGAGGGCTGTTAAACCAAGCGGTGGGTTTGTCTAACCTCTTCGTTAAAGAGGGGATTTTAGTCTCTCAAAAAGGCAAAAATAAGGAGGAAAATTTAGAATACAAGGCTAATGGCAGAGCCCCTTATACCAATTTGCCTATTGCGGTGTTAGTCAATGGCGGTTCAGCGAGCGCGAGCGAGATCGTAGCAGGGGCACTGCAAGATCACAAACGAGCCATCATTATCGGTGAAAAAACCTTTGGTAAGGGAAGCGTGCAGATGCTGCTCCCTGTCAATAAAGACGAAGCCATTAAGATCACGACCGCGCGCTACTATTTGCCGAGCGGGCGCACCATTCAAGCTAAGGGGATCACGCCTGATATTGTGATTTATCCGGGTAAAGCGCCAGAAAATGAAAACAAATTCAGCTTGAAAGAAGCGGATCTAAAACACCATTTAGAGCAAGAGCTTAAAAAGATTGACGATAAAACCCCTAATTCCAAAGAGGCGGATAAAGACAAGAAAAACGAAGAGGAAAAAGAGGTTACCCCTAAAATGATCAACGATGATATTCAACTAAAAACCGCCATTGACAGCTTGAAAACCTGGTCTATCGTGGATGATAAAATGGATGAAAAAGCGCCTAAGAAGAAATAAAAACTCATGGGGTTTTTATTTGAAAAATCGTTAATGGGTTTTTGCGCTCATTCAATCAAAATCGTTAAAACCATCGGTTTGATTTTAAGCCTTTTAGCCACCTTTTTGGTCGCTGAAAACACTCATGACCCAGAAGAAATCAAGGCTAAAGTGGTTTATGTGAAAATCCCCCAATTAGAAGATTTGGAAAACAACCCGGTTTATATCGGTCAAATCATAGGCGTAACTTATGATTTATTGCTGTTTGACGCTGAGTTTTTGGAAGCCAAAATCAAAGACGGGCTGGATAAAACCCAAATTGAGCTTTTAAGCAAAATGCCTAAATGGAAAAAGGTGGAAAAAGAGCTTTTCAGAGCGACTTATTATTACAAGATTAAGGGCGTAAAAGCGAACATTCCGTCTTTAGAAGTGAGCGCGTTTTCCAATAAAGACAAATACATAGATCATTCCATAGCCCCAAAAGTTACTTTGCAAGTAACGGATTTATCCAAAAACCCTCGTTACGCGAATGTCATGGCTAAAGATTTACAAGTTTTGCAATACAAAACCAAAGATTATGACGATAAAAACAATATTTTGGTGGTGGAATTGGCGTTCAAAGAGGCTAATTGGGAAGATTTTCACATCAAAGAAGCGCTAAAACAAGGGTTTGATAACGCCTCTTTAAACCAGATCAAGGCTAAAGAAGGGAGCGTTTTTTATTATTGCGTGTTGCCTAAAACCATTCAAAACCTTTCTTTTGATTATTTTTCGCTTTCAAACAGGCAGTTTAAAACCTTATCTTTTTCAACCATTCCCACTCAAGACACTACCGGTATTCAAAGCGATCTCATCCCTAAAAACAATTTTTTAGTCTTTTCTAATGTGGCGCTGCTCGCTTTGTGCGTGTTTTTCTTGGTGCTGTTTTTCATTTTTGGGCGCAAACTCATTTTTTTAGGGCTTGGGATTTTGTGCTTAGGGTTTGTTTTGTATCACCTTTTATTCACGCAAAAATCAGCCCTTTTGCTCGCTCATAAAAAAATCCGCATTCTGCCCACGCAAAATTCCACCATTTTAGGGCTTTCTAAAAATGAAATGCCGATTAAAATCTTAGGTTCGCATGATGATTATTATAAAATCCTAACGCCGCATGAACAAATAGGGTGGGTCAAAAAAGATGAAGTCAAATAAAAAATCCAATCGTTTAAGAGCGATTTATAGGGCTTTAGTGATCGCTATAGGCTTAGCCGTTATCATTGTTTTCAATTATTTTAACCGCAAAAACAATAACGCCCGCTCTAGCCGTAGGGCTTGTTCGTGCTTTTTTCCCCTTACCGGGGTTACTTTAGAAAAAATAGGCGCTTTTGATACGGACGCTAAACTCATTGTCCTAAACCACCAAAGCTTACTAGACATCATTTATTTAGAAGCCTACCACCCTAGCAATATTTGCTGGATCGCTAAAAAAGAGTTGGGCGAAATCCCTTTTTATGGGCATGCCCTAACGGATACGGGAATGATTTTAATTGACAGAGAGGATAAAAAGGGGATTGTGAGCCTTTTGAAAGCGTGTAAAGAAAAGCTAGATCAAAACCGCCCTTTAGTGATTTTCCCTGAAGGCACTAGAGGCAAAGGAGGAGAAAAATTCCTCCCTTTCAAGCAAGGGGCTAAAATCATCGCCGAAAAATTCCAGCTCAAAATCCAACCCATGGTGTTAATCAATTCCATTAAAATCTTTAATTCCAAACCCCTAGAAGCCTATAAAGCCCGCACCCGTTTAGTCATGCTAGAAAGCTATACGCCCAATTTTAGCTCGTCCACTTGGTATGAAGAATTACAAGAACGCATGCAAAAAGAGTATTTAAAACACTACCATGAATTAAACCCTAGCGAACCATGAAACTTTTTGACTGCGCTCCTTTAAGTTTGGCTTGGCGGGAGTTTTTGCAAAGCGAATTTAAAAAGCCTTATTTTTTAGAAATAGAAAAACGCTACTTAGAAGCTCTAAAAAGCCCTAAAACCATTTTCCCTAAAAGCTCCAATCTGTTTTATGCGCTCAATCTAACGCCCCCTAGCGCGGTTAAAATCATCCTTTTAGGGCAAGATCCCTACCATTCCACCTACCTAAAAAATCAGCAAGAATTGCCTGTGGCGATGGGCTTAAGCTTTAGCGTGGAAAAAAACGCCCCCATCCCCCCAAGCTTAAAAAATATTTTTAAAGAATTGCATGCGAATTTAGGCGTGTCTGTGCCTTGTTGCGGGGATTTGAGCGCATGGGCTAAAAGGGGCATGCTGTTATTGAACGCCATTTTAAGCGTGGAAAAAAACCAAGCCGCTTCGCACAAACGCATCGGCTGGGAAGCTTTTAGCGATCAAATATTGATGCGCCTTTTTGAAGCCAACGCTCCCTTGATCGTGGTGTTATTAGGAAAGATCGCGCAAAAAAAGATCGATCTAATCCCCAAAAACAAGCACATCATCATCACCGCCCCTCACCCTAGCCCCTTATCTAGGGGGTTTTTAGGGAGTGGGGTTTTTACAAGCATCCAAAACGCCCACAGAGAGGTTTATCATAAGGATTTTGATTTTAGTTTATGATTGATGCTTAATGAGACAGAACCCCTTAAGAATGCCTTTATTTAAGAGCATTTGTGATAAAATGGTGGTTTTTAAATAAAGGGGAAACATGCCAATTAGAATCGCTATCAATGGGACTGGGCGCATCGGTTTGTGCGCTATAAGAGTTGCTAGTCAAAGAAAAGATGTAGAAATTGCCGCTATCAATTCTACCGCTGAAACAGAAACTCTTTTGCATTTGATCCGCCATGACAGCGTGCATGGGCATTTTGAAGCCAAATTAAACGCTGATAGAACCCTAAATATCGGGCATAGTAAAAACATTTTAGTGTTGAGCGAGCGAGACATTAACAAGCTTGATTTTTCTGTCGCTAACGCAGAAATCATCATAGAATGCACCGGGAAATTCAATTCCCTAGAAGCTTCAAGCGCTCATCTTAAAAACAGCGTGAAAAAAGTCATCATCTCCGCTCCCGCGCAAAATACGCCCACCTTTGTCTATGGGGTGAATCATAAGAATTACCATAACGAAAGCGTGATTTCTAACGCCTCTTGCACGACTAACGCTACCACTCCTTTATTAAAAATCTTAGATGAAGCCTTTAAAGTAGAAAACGCGCTTTTAACCACCATTCACAGCTACACCAACGATCAAAACCTTTTAGACACCAAGCACAAAGACATCCGCCGCGCTAGAGCAGCCAGCCTTAACCTCATCCCTACAAGCACCGGCGTGAGCAAAGCCATTTCGCTAGTCTTACCGCATTTAGGCCCTAAGATCACAGGCCTTGCTATTAGAGTGCCTACCCCTAATGTGAGCTTAGTGGATCTGTCTTTAAGCTTTAAAAAATCCGTGAGTAAAGCGAGCGTTCAGCATGCGCTTAAAGACGCTTGCAAGCATGCTTTTAAAGGGATTGTGAGCATTGATGAAGAAAGGCTTGTTTCAAGCGATTTTATTTCTTCGCCTTTTAGCGCGATTGTGATTGATGATCAAATCATGACAATAGGCGAAAAAAATGCTAAAGTATTGGCATGGTATGATAATGAAATGGGTTATAGCGAGCGCTTGATAGACATGGCGCAATATATAGTGCAAAATTAAAAGAAAGGATTTTTCATGTTAGCTAAAATGTCGTTTATGCAAAACGTTAAAAACATTCAAGAAGTGGAAGTGGGCCATAAAAGGGTGCTTATTAGAGTGGATTTTAATGTGCCTTTAGATGAAAATTTGAATATTACCGATGACACGCGCATTAGAGAGAGCTTGCCTACCATCCAATTTTGTATTGACAATAAGGCTAAAGATATTATTTTGGTGAGCCATTTGGGCCGCCCTAAAGGGGTTGAAGAAAAATTGAGTTTAAAGCCCTTTTTGAAACGCCTTGAAAGGCTCTTAAACCATGAAGTGGTTTTTTCTCAAAATATCGCGCAACTCAAGCAAGCTTTAAACGAAAACGCGCCCACAAGGATTTTTCTTTTAGAAAACATCCGCTTTTTAAAGGGTGAAGAAGAAAATGATGAAAATCTGGCTAAAGATTTAGCGGGCTTGTGCGATGTGTTTGTGAATGACGCTTTTGGCACGAGCCACAGAAAGCATGCCAGCACTTATGGCACCGCTAAATTCGCCCCCATTAAAGTGAGCGGGTTTTTACTCAAAAAGGAAATTGATTCGTTTTATCAAGCGTTTAACCACCCTTTACGCCCTTTATTGTTGATTGTAGGGGGGGCTAAGGTCAGCTCCAAACTCACCTTATTAAAAAACATTTTAGATCTCATTGACAAAATCATCATTGCCGGAGCGATGAGTAACACCTTCTTAAAAGCCTTGGGCTATGATGTGCAAGATTCTTCTGTAGAAGACGCCCTGATCAATGACGCCCTAGAGTTATTAAAAAGCGCGAAAGAAAAAAAAGTCAAAGTCTATTTACCCATAGACGCTGTAACCACTGATGATATTCTTAACCCCAAACACATCAAAATTTCACCCGTCCAAGACATTGAGCCTAAACACAAGATCGCTGATATAGGGCCTGCGAGCGTGAAATTATTTTCTGAAGTCATAGAGAGCGCGCCCACGATCATATGGAATGGCCCCTTAGGCGTGCATGAAAAACAAGAATTTGCCAGAGGCACAACCTTTTTAGCCCACAAAATCGCTGACACTTACGCTTTCTCGCTCATTGGTGGGGGCGATACCATTGATGCGATCAACCGCGCGGGCGAAAAGGATAACATGAGTTTTATTTCCACCGGTGGGGGAGCGAGTTTGGAATTATTAGAGGGCAAGATTTTACCTTGTTTTGAGGTTTTGGATAAACGCCATTAACTCTAAGGATCGCTTATGGTGAATGTGTTTTTCAAACAGCAAAAATTTGTCATTAAAAAACGCTTTAATGATTTTAATGGCTTTGATATAGAAGAAAATGAGGTTTTATGGTTTGAGCTCATCAACCCTACGCCCAATGAATTGGCCACTCTAATCCAAGAATACGCTATCCATTACAACACAGACCATTCCCAACGAGTCTCATCAGTTACCAAATATTGGGAAGACAGCTCCAGCGTTACGATCAACGCTTTTTTCACTAACCAGGATGAAAATGAGACTTTCCACACGGAAATGGCGACCTTTATTTTGTCTAATAACATTCTTTTCACGATTTATTACGGGACTTTAGAAATCTTTGATTCTATCCAAAAAAAGGTTTTGGCTAGCCCTAAGAAATTTGAAGACGGGTTTGATATTCTAACCAAAATCTTTGAAGTGTATTTTGAAAAAGGGGTAGAATGCCTAGAGTGGATCAACAAACAAACGAGCCTGTTGCGCAAAAACATCATTTTCAAAGAAACTTCTACGCATGATGATATTTTAGTGCGCTTGTCCAATTTGCAAGAATTTAATGTGGCTTTAAGGGATTCCTTTTTTGACAAACGGCGCATTATTACCGCTTTATTAAGGAGCAATAAAGTGGATAGCGATACTAAAAATAATTTAAATATCATTTTAACCGATTTTAGCTCTTTAGTGGAGTCTACAACGGTCAATCTCAACTCCCTAGACAACATTCAAAACCTGTTCGCTTCTCAAGTCAATGTGGAGCAAAATAAAATCATCAAGCTCTTCACGGTGGCGACCATGGCGATGATGCCCCCCACTTTGATCGGCACGATTTATGGCATGAATTTTAAATTCATGCCGGAGTTAGAATGGCAATACGGGTATCTTTTCGCATTGATTGTCATGGCGATTTCTACGATCCTCCCAGTGGTTTATTTTAAAAAGAAAGGCTGGTTGTAGCCTTTCATGGAATTTTTGTCCTCACTATTAGACGCTCTTTCTACAACGCATGGCATAATCTCCTTGACTACGCTCACGCTTTTAGAAATCATTTTAGGGATTGACAACATCATTTTTATCACGGTGATGGTCTATAAACTCCCCAAACACCAGCAAAATAAAGCCATGATCTTAGGCTTGGGCCTGGCTATGATCGCTCGCATAGGGCTTTTAGGGAGCTTGTTTTTTATCAGCCACTTGCAAAAGCCTTTATTCACTTTAGCAGGCATGAGCTTTTCATGGCGTGATGTGGTGCTGCTTGTAGGGGGGGTGTTTTTGGCTTTTAAAGCGTTAGTGGAACTAAAAGAGCAGATCTATCCTAAAGAAAAACACCAAGAAAAAGCGTTTGGCTTTTTCATCGCCTTAATAGAAATCATGTTTTTAGACATCGTCTTTTCTTTAGACTCTGTGATCACGGCTATTGGGATCGCTAAACACTTAGAAGTCATGGCGCTTGCCATTATTTTATCTGTAATAGTGATGATGTTTTTTTCCAAAATCGTTGGCAATTTTATTGAAAAACACTACCGCATCAAAACTTTAGCCTTTGTTTTTTTGCTCGTTGTGGGCGTGTTTTTGTTTTTAGAAGGATTGCATTTGCACATCAATAAAAATTACTTGTATGCGGGCATTGGTTTTGCCTTGCTCATAGAATGCTTGAATATCTTCATAGAAAAGAAAGTGAAAAAAAGTTAAAAAGCGTTTTCTTAAAAACAAAATTAAAGAAGTTGTTTGCAAAAGGCTTTCATGCCTTTGTGAATAACCAAATTTTAATCAAAACTCATAAGCACGGCATTTTGCAATGAAACCCCCTTAAAAGAGGGTTTGTGTGCACCTAGTAAGCAAACACATGATTTAAGTGCACGCTATAGAGCCTTCTGTATTTGAGTTCAGTGCCCATGAAAGAATAATAATCCGTGTGTTAATGGTAGGGATTTTCACGCCCAATTCCACGCCATGCTCTGTGCGGCATGATCGCTGTTTTTCTTTTTATTTTTGGCAAGGTTCATTCTCAAGCCTAAATTGAATAAAAATTGGAAATTAGAAGTGCTGACATTAGCGTTATCAATGCCATTCATCATGGTCAAATTCACTTGCTAGGAATTAAACCACGAAGCCCCGGCTAACGCAAAGCCACCAAAAAGCCCCACGGAGAGCTTGTTGTTCTTGCCTAAAAAGTTAGTGTTTTTATCGTTAATGAAGTTATAAAGCGCATCCATACCCACACCTGAATAGATTTTTCTTTGATAAAAAGAGATTTCGTGTTATAAGCAATAAATGGAATTTTATGGCTAATTTTAGCTCTAAATTTTAGAGATTTTGTTTTGTAAATTGGGAAAAATGGGGGTTTGATTCAACTTTTAAGGCTTAAAAACCGCCTTTAAAAGAAAGACTGGCTAGTCTTCTTTCAAGCTATAAGCGATAGGGATTTTTAGATGCACGGTTTCTTCTGGTTTAGGGAACAAATGCGCCGCGTTTTTAATGGCCTCTAAAGCCGCATGGTTTAAAATATCCGTCGTGTTGCTTTTGATGACTTTAATGTCTGTAACGCTCCCATCAGGATTGATCACAAAGCTCACTAACACTTCGCCCTCAATGCCCCTAATCTGCGCCATTTTAGGGTAGCGGTTTTTAGAAGAAATAGCGGTTTGGATCTTCATTAAAAATTCGTTGCTCACCCCTGGGTTATAAGCTTGAGCTTCAGAAGTGGCGCCCTCAGAGGTTTTGTTGGATTCTTCTTGCTTGTCTTTTTCTTTGACTATGTCTTTAGTCGTTACTTGTTTAGGAGCGCTTTTTTCTTTAGCTTCCTCTTTAGTTTCTTCTTTTTTGGGTTCTTCTTTAGGCTCTTCTTTTTTAACCTCTTCAACTTTAGGCTCAGGCTTAGGCTCGGGTTTTGGCTTAGGCTCGGGTTTGGGTTTGGGTTCAGGCTTAGGTTTTGGCTTGGGTTTGGGTTTAGGCTTAGGCTTTGAAACCTCTTTTTTGGGTTCTTCTTTCTTGGGTTTTTCTTTAGGTTTTTCTTTAGGCTCTTCTTTGGGTTTAGCCGACTCGGCATTGGTCTTTGTATTGGAATTAGTGTTAATGCTGGCTAAACTCATGGTAACCTTAGTGGTGCCAGCTTGCGCTAAAGGCGCTGGGACCTCTTCGCGCAGTAAAAAATAGCCAAACCCTATAGCGTATAGGGCAAAAGAGATTAAAAAGCTAACACTCGTTGAGACTTTACTTAGCTTCTGTGGAGATGGAGAAATTTTCATGATTATGCTCTTTTAAAATATCCATAATGCTGATAAAAGTTTCAAAACGAGAGCTTTTGTCGCTTTTTAAGTCTATAAGGGTTTTAGGGTCTGTTTGTTTGACTACAGCGCTCAAAGCTTCTAAATTCGTCGGTTTGTCATCTACGAAAATATTGTCATGCTCATCTACAGAGATGACCACCACTTTTTGATCGTTTGGCTGGGATTTTTCCGCATTTTTAGCGTTAGGGAGACTGACTTTAATCTTACCTTGTGCGATAAAAGTAGAAATGCTTAGCACAATCGCTAGCAAAACGAGCATAATATCAATAAAAGGGACAACATTCAGCCCATCGCCTCTTCTGATGCTTTTCATTTTTTCATGATCCTAAATTTTTCGCTCAAAACATCGGATTTTCTCAACAAGCTATTGTAAGCGATCAAAGTGGGAATCGCCACAGCAAGCCCTAAAGCGGTCGCTTTTAAAGCTAAAGACAAACCTACCATGATCGTTTTAGCGTCCATCCCGCCGCTCATGCCCATGTCATAGAAAATCACCATAATCCCTAAAACCGTCCCCAATAAGCCCACATAAGGCGCATTGGAATAAATCACATAGAGAATGGTTAGATTCTTGGTTAAATCCAAATTCAGGGCATCTATATCATCGTAAGCTTTCAAATTGACTTTAGAATAAAAAATAACCCTTTCAATCACAAACCACAAAGCTAAAAAACTGGCCACGCCAAGCACCGCAAAAATAAATACATCCACATAATCTTTCAACATTCCCATTGAAAAACCGCCCATAAAAACTCCTTGTCTATGATAAAATAATTCCCTTAAGATTAAAGCAACACGCAATACAGCCACACTCTAAGAGCATGCACTCTTTAAGAAGCATTCGTTCGCATAAATGCTTTAAAAATGATAAAAGAATGTCGGATTGTTGATTATATTGTTTTAATAATAACAAGTCAATAATAATTAAGCTAGTAATTGAAATCAAATCCAAACGCTCTTATGGCCAACCATTTAAGTCCAGTTTGTATTATATTTGTATTATAATTGTTAATTTTAAATCAATTCAATAATACTAGCATGAGCGACTTTTAACAGACTTATGCCAAAAAAGGATTTTTCTCAATGGATACACCCAATAAAGACGATTCAATCATCCGCTTTTCGGTTTCTTTGCAACAAAATTTATTAGACGAATTAGACAACCGCATCATTAAAAACGGCTATTCTTCTCGTTCAGAATTAGTGCGCGACATGATCAGAGAAAAATTAGTAGAATACAATTGGGCAGAAGATAACCCTAATGATGAGAGCAAAATCGCCGTGCTTGTGGTGATTTATGATCACCACCAAAGGGAATTAAACCAGCGCATGATAGACATTCAGCATGCCAGCGGGACGCATGTTTTATGCACCACGCACATTCATATGGACGCGCATAATTGTTTAGAGACGATCATTCTACAAGGCAATTCGCTTGAAATCCAACGCTTGCAATTAGAAATCGGAGGGCTTAGGGGGGTTAAATTCGCTAAATTGACCAAGGCGTCTAGCTTTGAATGCAATGAATAGCGTCTTAAAATACAAAGAATTAGCGCTCTATGGAGGGAGTTTTGATCCCTTACACAAGGCTCATTTAGCCATTATTGATCAAACTTTAGAATTATTGCCATTTGCCAAGCTCATTGTCTTACCCGCTTATCAAAACCCTTTCAAAAAGCCATGTTTTTTGGACGCGCAAACCCGTTTTAAGGAATTAGAAAGAGCTTTAAAGGGAATAGACAGGGTGCTATTGAGCGATTTTGAAATCAAGCAAGAAAGGGCCGTGCCTACGATAGAAAGCGTGATTCATTTTCAAAAACTCTACCGCCCTAAAACGCTTTATTTAGTCATAGGGGCGGATTGCTTAAGGCATCTTTCTTCTTGGACTAACGCTAAAGAGCTTTTAAAAAGGGTGGAATTAGTGGTTTTTGAAAGGATTGGCTATGAAGAGATCCAATTTAAGGGGCGTTATTTCCCTTTAAAAGGCATTGATGTGCCGATTTCTTCTAGCGCGATTAGGACCAGTTTAGGGGTTTAAGCGTGTTTTTTAATGTGGCGGTAGGCTTCTTGAATGATAGCGAAGCGTTTGGCATAAAGAGCCTTTTTTTCTTTAAGATCGCATAAATCAGGGTGGTAGGTTTTAGCCAACTCTAAATAGCGCTTTTTCACCTCGCTGAAATTTTCATGCTTGATAAAACCTAGTGTTTTATAGCACTCTCTTAATTTGCGCTCAGCCAAGGTGGTGTAGCTGTCTTTACCAAAGCCATTAGGATAGATGAAATGCAAGCATGCGTTATGGACGATTCTATTTTCATTGAGCGTTACAATGAGTTCCCAAAAACGCTCTGAATCGCCTCTTATATGCAATTCATCTTGGGTTTCTAAAAACACATAGCCGCTAAATTTTTGGCGTAAAAACCGCTTGGCGATAGGGTGCTTGGTGATAAAAAGCGCGTATTCTGCCCCAAAGGTTAAAACTTTCACTTCTATTTTTTCTAAAAGCGTGTTTTGAGCTATGATTTTGATGCGTATGGGCAAGTGGCTTTTTTGTAAAATCTCTTCTAATGAATATTGGCTAATATCTTTTTCATGCGCGCATTCAAGGGCATGATAGACCCAATTAAGCAAGTAGTTTTTTTTAAAGCATTCCGTGTCGTTTAAGATGAGTAACGATGAAGAGAGCATGTGGCACTGGCTGAAATGCTTTTTAGCGTAGTTTAAAACTTTTTTCAATAAGGGTTGGCTGTTAGGGAGCGCGATTTGCGTGAATTTGGCTAACAATTCAATTTTGGCCATTGCCCTTATTTTCTCCATGCGTTTTGATGCGATTTTTAAAAATCTTTAGGTATTTTAGCATGCCAATGGTTAAAAAAGGTGGTTATGAATGGTTTTTGCGCTAGACTACGAGCCATAACATTTAATGAAAGATTAGAAATGAAAATAGCGGTATTACTCAGTGGGGGGGTGGATAGCTCTTATAGCGCTTATAGCTTAAAAGAGCAAGGGCATGAATTAGTGGGGATTTATTTAAAACTCCATGCGAGCGAAAAAAAGCATGATTTATACATTAAAAACGCTCAAAAAGCATGCGAGTTTTTAGGCATTCCTTTAGAGGTGTTGGATTTTCAAAAGGATTTTAAAAGCGCGGTTTATGATGAATTTATCAGCGCTTATGAAGAAGGGCAAACCCCTAACCCATGCGCGTTGTGCAACCCTTTAATGAAATTTGGGCTAGCTTTAGATCACGCTTTAAAATTAGGGTGTGAAAAGATCGCTACGGGGCATTATGCGAGAGTCAAAGAAATTGACAAGGTAAGCTATATTCAAGAGGCTTTGGATAAAACTAAAGATCAGAGCTATTTTTTATACGCTTTAGAGCATGAAGTTATCGCTAAATTGGTGTTCCCTTTAGGGGATTTGTTAAAAAAGGATATTAAGCCTTTAGCCTTGAATGCGATGCCTTTTTTAGGCACTCTAGAGACTTATAAAGAATCTCAAGAAATCTGCTTTGTGGAAAAAAGCTACATTGACACTTTAAAAAAGCATGTTGAAGTGGAAAAAGAGGGCGTGGTGAAAAACCTACAAGGCGAAATCATTGGCACGCATAAGGGCTACATGCAATACACGATTGGCAAACGCAAAGGCTTTAGTGTTAAAGGCGCGTTAGAGCCGCATTTTGTGGTGGGGATTGACGCTAAAAAGAACGAGTTAATTGTGGGCAAAAAAGAAGATTTAGCCACGCATTCGCTTAAGGCTAAAAACAAATCTTTAACGAAAGATTTTAAAAATGGCGAATATTCTATCAAGGCTCGTTACAGGAGCGTGCCTACTAAAGCATTTGTGAGTTTGAAAGATGAGGCGATTGAGGTGGAGTTTGAAGAGCCTTTTTATGGCGTGGCTAAAGGGCAAGCCTTAGTCGTTTATAAAGATGACATCTTGCTTGGCGGGGGCGTGATTGTTTAAAAATTAAAAAACTAAGAGATACGCCTTTTGGCAGTCTCTTAATGCTTTATTGAATGGGCGTTATTGTTGTTGTTTTTTAAATTGTGACAATCTGGTGGTCAAATAATCAATATGCTCTTTTAGATCTTCTCTAATAGGTTTTCCCATAGGATCAAGAGTGAAAATGATACCTTCAACTCGAGCAAGTTTTGCAGCAGGGACAAAATCGCTATCGCCAGAAATTAAAACAATTTTCTGCACTAATTTTTTCAACGCTAAAGTGGCTATATCAAGCCCTATCTTCATATCAACGCCCTTTTGCTTTGCGTGATAGATAAAATCATCATCTGTAAAATCTGTTATACATATTTTTCCCTTAAAAAGTTTCTTTTCTTTTTTTTGATCACGAATGACCCATCTAGCGTTGTTTGCGTCAAGATACCCCAACCTTAACGCCAAGCAAGGTTTGGAAATTAAGTGTTTGTGTAACTCTTTCCTTTCTTTATAGGTTGAGCTTTTGGATAGATCTAGATCTCTTTGAGTGCGTGGATAATGAACCTTTTTCTCTAATGGCTTGCAATCGTAAAAAAATATGCGGTATAGTTCTTCATTCTCTTTATTAATATGCCTTAGGCAATAAGTATGAATATTGTGTGCTAATTTTTTTGGGTTAAGATCTTTATATTCGTCATCAGACTTCTTCTTAAGATGAGATTTGTAACATCTTATAAAAAAGTCTCCATCTACAAGTATAGCTACTTTTTTTGACATTCTAAAATCCTAATGAGTATAAGAGTCCGCTCCTTTCAACCCTTTCAATATTGGGCGACAAGAAACGGATAAAGAATATCTAGGGTTCGCACTTGTATTCTATAGGTTCACAAGGGTCGTGGGATCTCTTAATGAAAGAGAAAGAGATCCTTCCTAGAAGTTATACCCTTATTTTACTCTAATCGTTTTTGCTTGTCAAGTATTGTCCTACTCCCGCTTAAAATTTTCAAAGCTAGGGAATCCATGCGGATCTAAGCGGATATTTTTAATAAGGGCTTTCCCATCGCTCAAACCACCGCTCGCATTGAAGGGCTTTTTAGTCTGTTGTTGGGCTAAAAGGGCTAAAACTTTGGCGTTTAACGCCATGGTTTCATTCAAAAACGCCATTTGCTCACTCAATTCGCTTAAAAATTCTACATTCAAGGTTTTTAGCGTATGCTCGTAATTGGCTAAGATTAGAGCATGCTTTTCTTTATTATTTTTAGCGTTTTTTAGTTCTTTATCTCGCTCTATGAGGGCATTTTGGTAGCGTTGGCGCAATTCTTTAGCGCATGATTTTAGATTTTCTTTATCGCATAAAAAATGCGTTTTTAAAGTTTCTAGGCGTTTTTCCAAGGGTAAAAAGGTTTTTAGGGCGTCTTCTTTAGCTTGGATTTGGCTTTGAAGCTTGTTTTTAAATTTTTTCAAACGCATGGCTTTATAGGCTTGAAAATCATGGTTTTTAAGAGCGTTGTATTCTAGGGTTTTGTTATGGGATTGTTGGTTATGGGCTTGGTTTTCTAAAACTTGATCGCATAAGGCGTTTAAAGCGCTCATCAAATCCAATCGTGAGAGCAAACGGGCGAGTTTGGGCTCTTTGAGTAAGAAAAGGGCGTTGTTTTGCTCTTGGACTTCTAAAGCGTTTGAAGCCTCTTCTAAATTCTTAACGCCGCTCAAATAGGGGCAATGCTCTTGCAAAAAAAGCGTTTGGGATTCTTCTATTAAGCGTTCTTGCTCCATCCTCTCTTTTAAGCGTTTTTCTAAAGCTTGTAATTTTTCTAATTCCAAAGCGCTTTGTTTCAATAGCGCATCAGTGTCCATAAGGCGGATTTGGCTGGCGTTAAAAAAACGCCTCTGGCTATTTAGGGTGCTGTTAGCTTTTTTGATTTCTTTAAGCTGATCTTGGTTGTTGGAAAGCACGCTTTGATAGATTCTTAAACTTTCATTGAGTTTATAAAGCATGTCTGAAAGCTGTTCGTTAGAGCGCGAGAGCTTGGCGTTAGTTTGAGAATCAAAAGTCATCATTATCTGTGCGTTTGAAAAGGTTAGAAAAAATAAGAAAAAGCAAAAAAATCTCATGGGGTTATCTTTATTACTATAGTTTCATCGTGTTATTTTATCTAAGTTTTGGCATGCATAAAAACACGCAAACCCACCGCTTTTAAGATAAAATAAGCGTTTTGATGCCATTTTTGGAGCGATCGTGGAATTGAGTTATTATGAAATTTTAGAAGTGGAAAAACACAGCAACCAAGAGACCATTAAAAAGTCTTACAGAAAGCTGGCTTTAAAATACCACCCAGACAGAAACGCCGGCGATAAAGAAGCCGAAGAAAAGTTCAAGCTCATCAATGAAGCCTATGGGGTGTTAAGCGATGAAAAGAAACGAGCCTTATACGATAGGTATGGTAAAAAAGGCTTAAACCAAGCCGGCGCGAGCCAGAGCGATTTTTCTGATTTTTTTGAAGATTTAGGCTCGTTTTTTGAAGACGCTTTTGGCTTTGGCGCTAGAGGGAGTAAAAGGCAAAAAAGCTCTATCGCGCCGGATTATTTGCAAATTATTGAATTGAGTTTTAAAGAAGCGGTTTTTGGCTGTAAAAAAACCATTAAGGTCCAATACCAGAGCGTTTGTGAGAGTTGCGATGGCACGGGCGCTAAAGACAAAGCCCTAGAAACTTGCAAACAATGCAACGGGCAGGGGCAAGTGTTTATGCGTCAAGGTTTTATGAGTTTTGCGCAAACTTGTGGGGCGTGTAAAGGCAAGGGCAAAACCATTAAAACCCCATGCCAAGCGTGTAAGGGTAAAACCTATATGCTTAAAGATGAAGAAATTGATGCGATGATCCCTGAGGGCATTGATGATCAAAACCGCATGGTGCTTAAAAATAAAGGCAATGAATACGAGAAGGGAAAAAGAGGGGATTTGTATTTAGAAGCGCGAGTCAAAGAAGATGAGCATTTCAAGCGCGAAGGCTGTGATTTGTTCATTGAAGCGCCGGTATTTTTCACCACTATCGCTTTAGGGCATACGATTAAAGTGCCGTCTTTAAAAGGGGACGAATTGGAATTAAAAATCCCTAGAAACGCCAAAGACAGGCAGACTTTTGCGTTTAGAAACGAGGGCGTGAAACACCCAGAAAGCTCTTATAGAGGGAGTTTGATCGTGGAATTGCAAGTGATTTACCCTAAAAGTTTGAATAAAGAACAGCAAGAGTTATTGGAAAAGTTGCATGCGAGTTTTGGCTATGAGAGCGAGCCGCATAAAAGCGTTTTAGAAACTTGTATTTCTAAAATTAAAGACTGGTTCAAATGAAAGGTTGTTGATGCATGATTTTCTAAAAGCCTTTAAAGACGCTTTCCCTCATACCATTTCTATCTTTTTAGGGTATTTGCTTATGGGAATGACTTTTGGGGTGCTTTTAGACCAGCATGGCTATGATTATAAAGTGGCCTTGTTCATGTCGTTATTCATCTACGCTGGGGCGGTGCAATTTGTAGCGATCACGCTTTTAAGCGCGCAAGCGAGCTTGATGAATGTCGTTATTGTGAGCTTGTTGGTGAATGCGAGACAGACTTGTTATGCGCTTTCTATGCTAGACAGATTTAAAAACACCCAATGGCGTTTGCCCTATTTAGCGCATGCGCTCACGGATGAAACCTTTGCTCTATTGAATTTATACGCTCCTAAAGAGGGGGTTAGTGAAAAAGACTTTATTTTTAGCATTTCCTTACTCAACCACTCTTATTGGATTTTTGGCTCGTTGGTGGGTTCGTTGGTGGGAACGCATTTTTCTTTTGACACTCAAGGCATGGAATTTGTGATGACAGCGATTTTTATCGTGCTGTTTATGGAGCAATACAAACGAAACACAAACCACAAAAACGCATGGCTTGGGATTTTTATTGCGGTTGTTTGTTTAGCGCTCTTTGGGACTGAATACTTTTTGCTCATCGCTTTAGTTTTAATGGTGCTTGCTCTTATTTTGTTTAGAAAGCAGTTAGAATGTTAATGCATTCTATACTCATTATTTTAGTCATCATATTAACGACTTATTTCACGCGCATCTGGCCTTTTATGGTGTTTAACGCTAAAAACCCGCCCAACGACTTTGTGCGTTATTTGGGTAGGGCTTTATCATGCTCAGTGATAGGCATGCTCGTGGTTTATTGTTTTAAAGACATTCAAATTTTAAAACCCCCTTATGGGATTAATGAAATCATCGCTTTTTTATCCGTTATCCTTTTGCACCGCATTTTTAAGGTGTTTGTTTTAAGTATCACGCTCCCTACCATTCTTTATATGGTTTTAGTCCAAAGCCATGCGTTAGAAAAGGCTTTTTTTTAATTCTTAAAATGATGTTTGATTGCTTTTAACCCTAGCGTTTTTAATCACAAAATACGCCGTAGGGATAATAAAAAGCGTTAAAACAACGCTGCTTATCATGCCTCCTAGCATGGGCGCAGCGATGGATTTCATGATCTCACTTCCTGTGCCATGGCTATACATGATCGGAATGAGTGAAGCTAGAATGCTAAAAAAGGTCATAAGCTTGGGCCTTACCCTAAGCACCGCCCCATGCATGATGGCCTCTTTTAAAGCGGCACTGTTTTGCTCTTTTAAAGGGGTTTTGATGAATTTTTGAAACGCGTCTTCTAAATAAATAATCATCACAATAGCCGTTTCGCTCGCTACCCCTAAAAGGGCTAAAAAGCCCACTAACGCCGCCACGCTCATGTTAAAGCCCATGATATTCATAAAAATTAACCCCCCCAAAAACGCAAAAGGCAGAGTGAAAAAGCATAGTAAGGAATTAGTGAGATTCTTTAAAGCAAAGACAATTAAAATAAAAATGATAAACACGCTCACCGGCACGATGTATTGTAAGGTTTTAAACGCTTCTTCTAAATACTGGCTCTCACCGCTAAATTCATAATAATACCCGCTGGGCAATTTGATTTTTTCTAGCGCTTTTTGAGCCAGTTGTCTGTAGGTATCAGAGCTGATATTGGCTTGGGGCACAATATAAATAAAATTCACATTCAAGCCCTTTTCGCTCTTTAACACCGCCGGCGAGTTGTCGTAATAGACATGGGCTAACTCCCTTAAGGGCATGTAATTGTAAGCGGTTTTGACGTAGAGGTTTTGTAATCTTTCAATGGTGTTTCTTTCTGTGTCTTCTAAGCGTAAAGAAATGGGGTAATTTTCTACGCCCTTAATCATGGTAGTGAGCGTGGCTCCGCCCAAAGCGAATTTAATCGTGTCTAACACGGCGTTTTTATTGATGCCATAACGAGCCAGATTTTCATCGTTCAAATCCAGCGTGATGTAGTAGCCATTATTGGATCGCTCCGCAAAGACGGACAAACTCTCTTTTAGGGTTTTGAGCTGTTGTTCCATAAGGATCGCTAATTCTTGTAATTTATCCGTGTCATTACCATAGAGCTTGATGCCTAGGGGCGTTCTAATCCCGGTTAAGAGCATGTCCGTTCTCCCACGAATGGGGTAAGTCCATGAATTGGTCAAGCCTTTTAATTGCAAGGTTTTTTCTAATTTATCCCTAACTTCTTTATAGCTGAGCTTTTCTTTCCATTCGTTTTGCGGCTTTAATTCAATGTAGGTTTCTATCATGGCTAAACCGGCAGCATCGGTGCTGGTGTTAGCGCGCCCCACTTTACCAAAAACTTGTTTGACAAAATCCAATCGCTTGATAGCGCTATTACTTTTTTTCAAATATTCTAAAGCGGTGTCAATGCCCACGCCATTAATGGTTACAGGCATATACATCACTACCCCTTCATTGATTTGGGGGATAAATTCCCAGTTGAGTTTTTGATACGCTACATACAAGCCCCCTAAACCCACAACGCTCGCTATTAAAAAAGCGTATCTGAACTTAAGCACAACATTCAAGCTTACGCCATAAATTTTCATGAAGAAAGCGTTAATAGGGTTTTTAGACTCTTCTAAAATCCGCCCTTTAATGAGCCATACCATTAAAATAGGGACCATGGTGATAGAAAGCAAGGCTCCTACTAGCATGGCAAAGGTTTTGGTGTAAGCTAAAGGGGCAAAAAGCTTTTCTTCTTGACCGGTGAGCGCGAAAATAGGCAAGAAAGAAACCACGATAATCATTAAAGCAAAAAATATCGCGCCTCCCACATGCTTAACCCCTTGCATGATGGCATTAACCCTTTGAGCGTTGTCTTTTGTATCAATGTGTTGCAGATGCTTGTGCGCGTTTTCTACCATCACAATAGCCGCATCCACCATCGCCCCTATAGCGATCGCAATGCCCCCTAAACTCATAATGCTCGCTTCAATATTGAAATAACGCATGAGCAAGAAACTAATGCACACGCTTAAAGGCAGAGTGATAATCACCACTAAAGCGCTCCTGAAATGCAGTAAAAAAATCGCAATAATAACTAATACAATCACGCTTTCTTCTATGAGCGTGTGGATTAAGTTGTCAATGCCTTTTTCAATCAATTCGCTCCTGTCATACACGCTAGTGATTTTCACATCAGGGTTACTCGCTTGTAAGGTGGCGATTTTTTCTTTAATGGCTTTAAGCACCTTATAAGTGTCAGCGTGATAGCGCACCATAACAATCCCCCCCACCACTTCCTTATCGCCATTAAGGTTGGCAGCCCCTCGGCGTGGTTTTGGCGTTAGCCTAACGCTGGCTATATCTTTGATTTTTAAAGGGATAGCCCCTTCTTTTTTAACCACAATTTCTTCTAAATCCTTCAAAGATTGGATATAGCCATGCGATCTTATAATTTTTTCAAACCCGTTTTCTAAAATAACGCCCCCACCGGTATCGTTATTGGAATTTTTAATCGCGTTAGCGACTTGCTCTAAACTCAAGTTATAACGGATCAAAGAATCGTTTTGAAGCGTTACTTCATAATCCTTCACAAAGCCCCCCACGCTTGCGACCTCACTCACCCCATCAACCCCCAAAAGCGCATAGCGGTAATAAAAATCTTGCAAGACTTTCAAATCGCTTAAATTCTTGCTATCGCTAGATAGAGCGTATTGATACGCCCAGCCAATAGAAGTGGAATCGCTCCCTATTTCCACTTTAGCGTCCTTAGGCAGATTGAGCGCTCTGTTTAATTGCTCTAAAACCCTATCTCTAGCCCAATACAAATTGACGCCGTCTTTAAAAATGATGTAAATCAGGCCGCTTTCATAGCTAGAAATCCCCCTGACCGTGTCAATGTTAGCGATACTCATGAAAGTAGAAACTAATGGGTAAGTAACCTGCTCTTGCACGATTTTAGGGCTTTGATTGGGGTAAGTGATTTGCACGACCACTTGAGCGGGGCTTAAATCCGGCAAAGCGTCTAAACGGACGCTTTTTATCGCCCACAAAGAGGCTAAAAAAATGAGCAGAGTGACTAAAGTGGTAAGGAGTTTGTTTTTAACGCTTAAATCAATGATTTTTTCTATCATTCAATAATCCCCATTGTTTTGAGCGTCAGCGTCTAGCACGAATAAAGCGTTATTAGCGACTTCTTCGCCCGCTTTTAAACCCTCTAAAATTTCATAACTCCCATCGCTCAAGCGAACGGCTTTAATTTCTAACGGGCTTAAGCCAAAATCATCTTTTTTAAACACGATAGCTTTCCCCCCTTTAATCAAAACCGCTTCTTTAGGCAGGATCTTCATTTTTTGTGGTTTTTGAAAGATTTCTACTTGAGCGAACATGTTAGGGTAATAAAGCTGTTTAGCATTAGGCACATTGAAGCGCGCTTCTAGCATTTTATCTTCTTTGTTTATGATAGGGTTGATGTTTTCAAGCGTGATTTCTTGCCCGCCTTTAACCCCTTCTACAAACAAGATCGCTTTATGCGTGTTTTTTAAAAACTCTAAATCCTCTTGATTGACTTTAACAAGCGCCCACAATTGGCTTAAATCTATGATTTGAAACAACTCTTGCCCTTTTTTAATGAAACTCCCCTCATTGAGATTGGGGCTTTTTTTAAAAATAACGCCGTTGAAGTGAGAGTAAATAGTCATTTCATTTTGGACTTTATGAGCGCTGATAATTCTTTCAATGCTGGAGTTTTCTAGCCCTAATAGTTTTAATTTTTCTTTAATCGCTCCCACTTGTTGGTTGAATTTCAATGATGATAGCAATTCGCTTTGAGCGCTCACTAGTTCAGGGGAATACACGCTCAATAACCTATCGCCCTTTTTAATGGGGGTATAGGTTTTATTCGCATAAAGCTTTTCCACATAGCCATCAAAACGCAGGGTTTGAGAAAAAATCAGCGCTTCATTAGGCTGTAGGAGCGCGTAATAGCGCCGGCTTTGAGAAAATTCTTTTTCTATGACCTTAGTGGTGGGAATATTGAAACGGGTTTGGCTTTTAACTTCTTTAGTTTCTTGAGTTTTTTGAGCGTTAGCGAATAAGGGGCTAAAAAATAAAATCAAGGCTAACCATAAAATCCGTTTCATTCTAATCCTTTAAGGTTTTGTAAAGACAAATAAGCGCTATTTAAAGCGCTTAAGGTTTCAAGCTGGGTGATTTGGATAGTGATCTTGTCATTAAAAGCGTTGTAATAAGCGTTGTAATCGCCATTAGATTTCAAATCAAGCGCATAAATTTGCGCGATTTTTTCATTCTGCTTGATGATTTTATTGATCGATTCTAGGTTTTTTTGCAAGGTTTCTAATTTTTTAAGGAGTTTTAGGGCCAGATGGTGGGTTTTGTTTTTGGTGTTTTCCACTTCGCTTTTAAACACCAAGCTTTCTTTTTTCTTTTGCTCCACTAATTTGGCTTGCTTGCCGTAAATGGGTAAGGGGATAGACAAAGCGACGCTAAACATATCGTAGTTATAGTATTGTTTGGAGCGGAAATAATACACCCCGGTAACATTCACATCTTCTAAAAAGCTTTTTTTAGCCAAAGTGATGTCTTTTTGCGATTTTTCTTCATCAAGCCTAGCGATCGCAATATCGTAATTAGTGGCGCTAATGTTATGCAATTCTTGCTCCTTATTGAATTCAAAATTTTTAGGGGCAATGCTTAAAAGCTCGTTTTCTTTAAAAGTCAATTCACCCATGGAATAATGGCTGCCAGATAGCGCTTCTTCTAAATTGTTTTTTTTGATTTCTAATTGCGATTTTAAAATTTCTAGCTTGGCGATCGCTATTAAATTGGGCGAACTAGAATGGTTGGCTTGATAGAGGGTGTTTTCTAAATTTTTAATCGCTGTCTTTAAAAGCTCTATTTCTTGTTGGTTTTTATAATTTTCAATACCGCTTATCATTAAATTAATCGCTAATTGTTGCTTGGTTTTTTTAAGCTCTAATATCTTTTTTTGCTTTTCTAAATGGATCATTTTAGACTGCGTGAGTTTTTTACCATTTAAATCCACTTTTTGAGACAAGCCCACGCTCATGTTTTGCATCAAGGTGCTATCCAGCCTGAAAAAATCGCTCACATTAGCGTTGTTATAGCCTAAATACAAAATAGGGTTATCCCACTTGCTAACGGCTTTTTCTTGAGAACTTAAAGCGTCAATTTGCTCTTGTAAGGCTTGTATTTTTTGATTTTTAGAAAGGTATTTAGCCACAAAAGATTGGATCTCTAAATCTTTAGCAAAACCCAAACTAAAAAGCAGTAAAAAAGCGCTTAGAAGGCGTATTGAAACGCCCCTTTTATAAAACGCGCTCATAAAAGATAGCATGCTCTTATAAATCCAGGCTTGTTTTAGTGCGATAAACCTGACCCTCTTTAGATTTAATATCCACCCTCACCTGCCATGTCCCGTTCATAGAAAGATTGGTTTTAGCTTCATAAATGCCGTTCTTTTCACTCACTTGCGCCATTTCTTTCATCGCTGGCATGCCGGGCATTTCAGGCATCATAAACTGCACCCTAACGATAGCTTTTTCTAAAGCTTTACCTTTTAAAGTAGGGCTAAGCACGAAAGTGTTATCGCCTTTAATGGGGTTACCCACGGATTTGATTTTCACTTCCAAGTCATTCGCTTTTAGGGTTTGCTCCCATGCGTTTAAACTCATAACCCCCAATGCACTTATTAAAAATAAAGCGGCTAACTTTTTCATCGTTTTGACCTTTAAATTAAGATAACAAGAAAATTCTTGTTGCGGATGAATGATAACTTTCTTTCGTGTAAAAATTGTGGAAATTGTTTTTAAAAAAATTAGGGTTTTTAAGTAGAAGGTATAAGAGTTTATGCTATTTTTTTAAGGTTTTAAAATCAAATTTCAAAGGATTAGTATGCAATTTAGAATTGAACATGACACGATGGGCGAAATTCAAGTGAATGACAGCCAATACTGGGGAGCTCAAACGCAACGCAGTCTTGAAAACTTTAAAATCGGCACCGAAAAAATGCCTAAAGAACTCATTGGCGCGTTTGCCAAACTCAAAAGGAGTCTGGCGGTTGTCAATCACAAGTTAGGGAAATTAAGCCTAGAAAAATCCCAAGCCATTATCAAGGCGTGCGATTGCATTTTAAAAGGCGAGTTGTGCGGCGAGTTTCCCCTAGCGATATGGCAAACAGGGAGCGGGACTCAAACGAATATGAATCTCAATGAAGTCATTGCCAATAAGGCTACAGAAATTTTAGGGGGTAATTTCAGGGAGAAAAAACTCATCCACCCTAACGATGATGTGAACATGTCTCAAAGCTCCAACGACACTTTCCCTACCGCAATGCATATTGTGAGCGTGCTAGAAATCACGCGCAAGTTATTGCCCAGTTTAGAGAATCTGCTAAAGACCTTTAAAGACAAAAGCCAACAATTTAAAGAGATTGTCAAAATCGGGCGCACGCATTTACAAGACGCTACGCCTTTAACTTTGGGGCAAGAATTTAGCGGTTATGCGAGCATGTTAGAGCATTCTAAACAACAAATTTTAGAGAGTTTGGAGCATTTAAGAGAATTAGCCATAGGCGGGACTGCCGTAGGCACAGGGTTAAACGCTCATAAAGAATTGAGTGAAAAAGTGGCTGAAGAATTGAGCCAGTTTAGCGGCGTGAAATTCATTTCTGCGCCCAATAAGTTCCATGCGCTCACTAGCCATGACGCTATCGCTTATGCGCATGGGGCTTTTAAGGCTTTAGCGGCGAATTTAATGAAAATCGCTAACGATATTAGATGGCTTGCGAGCGGGCCGCGCTGTGGTTTGGGCGAGCTTAATATCCCTGAAAACGAGCCGGGCAGCTCTATTATGCCCGGTAAAGTCAATCCCACGCAATGCGAAGCGATGACAATGGTGGCCGTGCAAGTGATGGGGAATGATACCGCTATTGGCATTGCGGCCAGTCAGGGTAATTTTGAATTGAATGTGTTTAAACCGGTAATCATTTATAATTTCTTGCAAAGTTTAAGGCTGTTGAGCGACAGCATGGAAAGTTTTAATACCCATTGCGCAAGCGGTATTGAACCTAATAGAGAAAAGATTGATTATTACTTGCACCATTCTTTGATGCTAGTAACCGCCCTAAACCCGCATGTAGGCTATGAAAACGCCGCTAAAATCGCTAAAAACGCCCACAAAAAAGGCATTTCTTTAAAAGAAAGCGCGCTGGAATTGAAACTCTTGAGCGCTGAAGATTTTGACAAATTCGTGGTGCCTGAAAAGATGATCGGGCCTAATGCTTGAAACATGAATAAGGTCACGGATCAAGATTATAAAAAGTGGGCAAGAGAAATTGCGAGTGGGGGTGCTGTAGTGTTTTTTGGGACTGGCTTTTCAGCTGGTGCTACAGGGTTTGATGGTGAATTGCCCTTGGGTAATCAGCTAAGAGGTAAATTAGGTGAATTTTGTGGACTTAAGAGGGAGTATTATGAGACAAAAGATCTGAAAGATGTGGCTGAATACTGCCTACTTGAGAAATCTCGTCAAAAAATTGTTGAAAAATTAAAAGATATTTTTATGATCAAGCAACCAAAGGATGAACAAAAAGTTGTTGTAGGATGGCCATGGAAGAGCATTTACACGACAAATTACGATGACTTGATTTGTTATGCTGGCAAGCAAGTTGGTAAAAATATTGATACTTTAACGCTTGAAGACAATTTACCAAGTGAAGAATCTAGGAATTTTTGCTTACACATTAATGGTTGTGTGGAAAAATTGAAGCCAGAACACTTGGACAGTTCTTTTAAGTTGAGTCATTCTTCTTATGTTAATGGTGATGTTTTTGCAAATTCTTCGGAGTGGGAAAATAAGTTTAGAAAAGATCTGCAATATTCTGCTTTGGTGGTGTTTATGGGGTATTCTCTAGCAGATATGCCTATTGAGAGAATCTTACTTATGGAAATGGGGAATATGCGAGGGGAAGTTATTTTTGTGGTTGCAGATTCTAAAAAATACGATAAAGATCCTATAGGTGATAAAAAATTTGAAAGGTATGGGAAATTGCTTAGGATTGGTGTGGAATCTTTTGCAAACAAAATTTCAGAATGTTGGCCGCATGATACTAATTTAGGTTTTAACTATTTGGAAAAAATAATCATTTCTAATTCATTGGATGTCAATATTAGAGACAATGACCTAAAATTATTTTTTGAGCAAGGTAAGTTTAAAGATGGATGGTTACAAAATGAAGTTTTGCAGTATTTAAAAAATGGGCATCAGATTAGAAAAAGTCTTTTAGGTAAGGGATTCACTCTAGGAGATAAGATAACAGAAGGGGTAAAGGATAAAGATAGCTTGAAAAATCTTATTCGGTCAGATTATGTTCCTAAACTAATTCCTAGAAAAGAAGAAATTGATGAAGCTCAACGCGAATTAGCGCGAGATAGCGTAGGGATTTTAGGGGTGTTTGGTGAATTAGGGAGTGGGAAAACGATATTTTTAAGACAATTAGCAATAGCACTTGTTGAAAGTGGCAACTCAGTATTTTTTGTTAGGCATGGGGATTTTATTTCTCAAAAAGAAGAAATAGATACGCTACTAAGACAACTCAAAGATAGAGATGAGAAGGCTTATATTTTTATAGATTCTTATCTGAATCAGCCAGAGATTTCTCGATATATCGCTAAGAAAGTTAAAGAAACTCGTTGTGTCAAATTGATATTGGCAACAAGAGCTGTTGATTGGCATGGCGATGAGGACTACAAGGTTATTCAAGGAGATTCCCTAATAGAAATAGGACAGCTAAGCGATTGGGATCTGGGTGTTTTTGCACAGATTATTAGTTATCTTGGTTTGTGGTCGAGAGATTTGAGTGGAGAATCTTTTGGAAGACAAAAAGGGTATCTTCAAAGAAATTGCAATGCTGAAATGATGCTTATTTTATTGGATATCTTTAATTCTCAACATATTCACAACAAGCTAAAAGAAAATTTGGAAGATATTTTAAAAGAGAAACAAATAAAAAAGATATTGTTTGTTGTTTGTTTCTTACGTGTAGCGAGCATTACTAGTGGAGATATTGCACTTTTGGCGCATTTATTAGGAGATGATGGATTAGGAAAATTTAAGCCGCAATACATCAAACAATTTAGAGCTTTAAATTTATGGAATGATGGCGATTCTGGTTCTAGTATTCTAGCCTTATTTGTTTTGCACCGCATGTTCTCATACGATGAGATCACAAGGTATGCTTTTGAGATATTAAAAAGATCAAGGAATACAAAGAAAAATTACCAATTCAATCAAGAACATAGAGTCTATCTTAAACTATTGAATTATCACACTATGAGTCGTGTGTTTGGCAAAGAAAAAGATGGAGATAAGGATAATTTATATTTTTGCTTAACTACTATGATGATGCTAAAAGAGAGATTCCAAGTCTTGCGGAGGAACCTCAATTTTGGTTGCAATATGCAATGTGTCATATGCCAATAGGCAAGTTTAAAGAGGCACAAGACTATTTGAATCAAGCATATGGTAAGGCGAAGCAAAAAAATAAGCTCTACAATGTGGATTATATTGATAATCAGCAAGCTCGCTTATACATCTATCAAGGAACTAATGCTGAAGACAAAGAGGATGCGTTTAGGTTTTTCAAACAAGCTGTTGAGTTACTAGGAGAGCATAGAAAAGAAGATGAATATAAATACAGCATTATTGGAAGTTTTTGGGAATTTTTAGAAAAACATTTTTTGCATTTTGAAAAAAATAAGCAAGAAGTTATTCAGAAAGTTTTGGCGGATTATCATGAAAAGTTTTGTAGTTTTTGTGGGCAAGGTTCATGGTATAAACAAAAGATTATTGGGGGGTGCGAGAAGGTGTTTGAAAAGTATTTGCCTAATCTTGAAAAACCTAATCTCTCAAAAAATTTATCAAGCAAATGATTTTAGGCATTGATGAGGCGGGGAGGGGGTGTTTGGCCGGGTCGCTTTTTGTGGCTGGGGTGGTGTGTAGTGAAAAAACAGCCTTAGAGTTTTTAGAAATGGGTCTTAAGGATAGCAAGAAACTCAGCCCAAAAAAACGCTTTTTCTTAGAAGACAAAATCAAAACGCATGGCGAGGTCAAGTTTTGGGTGGTTAAAAAAAGCGCGAATGAAATTGATAACTTAGGCTTAGGGGCGTGTTTGAAGCTCGCTGTGCAAGAAATTTTAGAAAATGGCCGCTCTTTAGCCAATCAAATAAAAATAGACGGCAACACGGCGTTTGGTTTGAATAAACGCTACCCTAATATACAAACCATCATCAAGGGCGATGAAAAGATCGCTCAAATCGCTATGGCGTCTGTTTTAGCGAAAGCCTTTAAGGACAGAGAAATGCGACAATTGCACGCTTTGTTTAAGGAATACGGCTGGGATAAGAATTGCGGGTATGGGACTAAACAGCATATAGAAGCGATGATTAAGCTAGGGGCTACGCCTTTTCATCGGCATAGCTTCACGCTTAAAAACCGCTTGTTAAATCCCAAACTCTTAGATGTGGAACAACGCCTTGTTTAAAATGGCGCTGAGATTGGTAGCGCTTGTTGAAGAGATATTGATATGCTTTGCTTTAAAGTAAGCGATGAGATCTTCAGGCTGAATGAAAGGGAATTGCACCATAACATACACACGATGGTTGATGGCATCCACATACCTTTTAGCTAAAATGGATTTAGAGACTAACAAATCAACCACTCCAAACAGATTGTTGATAGATTGGTCTTTATCTTGAAACTCCTTATAAATGCGTTCTCGCACTTTCTTGGTCACTAAGAGAATCTCTAAAACGCCATAAGCGTTCATTTTAGCCCTTAAAAAAGCCACTTTTTCAGCGTTCTTTTCAGGGGGCAATTTGTCATCATAGGGGATGTAATTGTCGTAAAAATCGTTCCTCTTACCAAAAATTGAAGCCGATCCGACATATTGATTGGGCGGATTCTTGTCGTCAAAAAGATTGATTTTAAGCCAATCAGGGTAGTTAATCGTGTCTTTCAAACTCTTAGCATGCGCTGTTTGAGCGAAGAGGCCTAGGGATAACAAGGCGCAGAAACTTAATTTTTTCAATGCATTCATTATAACTTCCTTTCTATAAAAGAATATTAAAAACGCCCTACGCTTTTAGGGTAGGTGGTATTTCTCAAAAAAGCGAAATACTGGGATAGATTATAGTGAGTTAGCTTAAGAAAAAATTAAAATATGCAATAATAATTTAAAAATGTGAGTAATAATATTTAATACATAAATACATAAATACATAAATACATAAATACATAAATACATAAATACATAAATACATAAATACATAAATACATAAATACATAAATACATAAATACATAAATACATAAATACATAAATACATAAATACAAGTAATTATTATACCAAAATAGATTGAATATCCAAAGAAAAATCAATGAAATTAAGGTGTTTGTAAGGGGTATTAGCTGCTGAAATAGGGGCGTTGATAGAAACGACTGCAATTTTTAAAAACCCATGTTTATGGCACCAAGAAAGCTGTTTTTCTAAAAAATGCGGCGTGGGGAAAGCGTGGGCGATGAGGGCGAGCTTGTTAGTGGCGTTTTTGTGCAAGATAAAAATCCCATTATCATGGGAGCAAAGCTCATGATTTGGGAATTGCTTGTAAAGCTCTAAAAAAACCATGTTTTCAAAAACATTTAAAAGCGAAGGACTAGCAGTTAGGCTATAAGGCAAGGCAAAATCGCACAGATACAATTTGGTTTTATTGTTTTCAAAACTGGGGGCTAAAAAAATGATGCACTGGTTTTCTAGCGCATGTAACAATTTATAGAGGGTGTCTTTAGAGATTTTAAGCTCTTTTTTGAGTTGCGTATAAAGATAAAAAGCGCTCACAAACTTAGATTGATACGAGCAGATTTTAGCCATTAAGGGGGCGTAAGCTTGAAAGATTAATTTGATATTTTCTTGTTTTTTTAGGATTTTTTCTTGATCGTTTTCTATAAAAAGCGAATCTAAAGCGTTGCCGTCTTTTAAAAAGCGGTTAAACAGAGTGTTTTTAGGGGTGTTGGGTTTGAAAAGGCTAGTATATTCTTTAAAATTCAACCCTAACGCATAGCACAAGCTGCAATCTGGCGCTGTTATGGGGCTTAAATAATTAGGGATAAGAACGATTTTAGGAAGCTTAGGCAGGCTGAAATCCAAGCGGTCAATATGATCTAAAATGAGCAAATCCATTTTCTTTTCTAAATGCCATTTTAAAAGCCATGAGCTTAGAATGTTTTTGTTCAAACGCATGTCATTGTAATTGATATACACAGGGTTTTTAAAATCCTTCGCTAGTTTGAGGGCGGAAGTGGTTTTACCGGATTTCATCGGCCCTAAAAGACAGATTTTATCGCTTGAATGCGCCTTTAAAAGCGGGTTGTTTAAAGCCGGCTCTTTAGGGGTTTCAAAAGGCCCAAAAGGGTGCAAGCAAGAAAGGGGCATGAACTTCCTTTCAAATGAGATTGGATTAAGATAATCGTAGCGCATTTTTTTATATTTCCTTATAAAAAGGAAGTAAAAATCTCTAAAAATCCCTAAAAATAGCAAAAGTTGTTGACTAAATGGCGCATTTTGAGTAGTATTTCAGTTTTTATTTTATTGTTTTATTCTGTTTTTAGTAACGGATAAAACGAGTTCTTTTAGGAGAGTTTATGGAAAAAATCAGGTTGAAGCTCAAAGCTTATGACCATAGAGTGTTGGATCGCTCTGTTGTGGCTATCGTGGAAGCCGTAAAGCGCTCAGGTTCTGAAATTAGAGGGCCTATCCCTTTACCGACTAAGAATAAGCGTTACACCGTTTTACGCTCCCCGCATGTCAATAAGGATTCAAGAGAGCAGTTTGAGATTAGGGTTTATAGCCGATTGATTGATATTATCTCGGCCACCCCAGAAACCGTGGATAGCTTGATGAAGTTGGATTTAGCTCCTGAAGTGGATGTAGAAGTAACCTCTATGGAAACGAAGTAGTCCTAACGCATTGAGATAATAAAATAAGGGTTAGATATGGAATTTTTAGTTCAAAAGATAGGCATGAGCCGCACCATTGACGCTAACAGCACGCCTGTAACCTTGCTTAAAGTCTTGCAAGCGAAAGTGTGCCAATTAGAAAATGGGAAAGCTTTAGTGGCCTATGCGATGCATAAAAAACACAATAAGGCGATTGAAGGCCAGCAAAAGAAATACCAACTCAGTAAAGAGTTTAACCATTTCGCTACCTTAAAAGCTTCCCAACAACAAGAGTTGGGCGATTTGGATTTGAGCGCTTTAGAAACGCTCAAAAGGGTTAAAGCGAGCTTTAAAACTAAAGGGAGAGGCTTTGCGGGGGTGATGAAGCGTTGGAATTTCCAAGGCGGGCCTGCCGCTCATGGGAGCCGTTTCCATCGCCGCCCTGGCTCTATTGGTAACAGAGAATGGCCAGGAAGAGTGCAAAAGGGTAGGAAAATGGCAGGGCATTATGGCAATGAGCTAGTTACTTGCCAAAACGAGGTGCTCTCTTTTGATAAAGAAAGTATGGTGTTAGTGCTAAAGGGTTCAGTGGCCGGCTTTTCTGGGGCTTATGGACGCATTAGAGCGGTATAAAACCATACATTGAATATAATATAAAGGGTTTGATATGAGTAAGGCCATCGTTTTAGACAGCCATTTGAAAGAAAAGGGTAGCGTGGAGTTACCTAAAAGATATGAGGGCATCAACAGCCATAATCTCTATCTCTATGTGAAACATTATTTATCTTCTACACGCGCTAATACCGCTAAAAGTAAAAACCGCGCTGAAGTGAGTGGGGGCGGTAGGAAGCCTTGGGCGCAAAAAGGGGGCGGAAGGGCCAGAGCAGGGAGCATCACTTCGCCTGTGTTTGTGGGTGGGGGTGTCTCTCATGGGGCCACTAACAACCGCAACTACAACCTTAAAATCAATAAAAAACAAAAACGCTTGGCTTTAGAATACGCTTTAGAAGAAAAAGCGCAAGCGAATAAGCTTTTTGTGGTGGAAAAAATCGCTATAAAAGGCGTGGTTGAAGACAATAAAAGAAAGCATTTGACTAAAGAGGCCAACCAAATGTTCCAGGCTTTGGAGCAACGAGACACTTTGTTTGTGTGCATGAACATGGACGAATACACCGAGTTAGCCTTTAGTAACCTTAAAAAATGCCTCATTATTGATGTGAGCGAGTTAAACGCTTATCTTTTAGCGGCGTTTAGCTCTGTTGTGATGGAAGAAGCAGCGTTTCAGCATGTGGTGCAAGATAAGACAGAGGAGTAAAAAATGGCAGACATCATGGATATAAAGTCAATTCTTTACACTGAAAAGTCATTAGGATTGCAAGAAAAAGGCGTTTTAGTGGTCCAAACGGCTCAAAATGTAACCAAAAACCAGCTCAAAGAAGTGTTTAAAACTTACTTTGGCTTTGAGCCTTTGAAAATCAATTCTTTGAAACAAGAGGGTAAGGTGAAACGCTTTAGAGGGAAGCTTGGACAAAGAAAGTCGTTTAAGAAATTTTATGTGAAAGTTCCAGAGGGCGCTAGCATTGCCGCCCTTGGCGCGTAGAAAGGAGAAAGCGTTATGGCGATTAAAACTTATAAGCCCTACACCCCAAGCAGACGCTTCATGTCGGTGTTGGACTCTAAAGACATTACCGCAAAAAGCAGTGTCAAAGGCTTGCTCACTAAGCTTAAAGCAACAGCAGGGAGAAACAATAACGGGCGCATCACCAGCCGCCACAAAGAGAGAGGGGCTAAAAAACTCTACCGCATTATTGATTTCAAACGCAACAAATACAACATTGAAGGGAAAGTGGTTGCGATTGAGTATGATCCTTACAGAAACGCGCGCATCGCTCTTGTAGTCTATCCTGATGGGGACAAACGCTACATTTTACAGCCAAGCGGTTTGAAAGTAGGCGATAGCGTTATCGCTGCTGAAGGCGGTTTGGATATTAAAGTGGGCTTTGCGATGAAGTTAAAAAATATCCCTATAGGAACGGTGGTGCATAATATTGAAATGCATCCAGGGGCTGGCGGGCAATTAGCCAGAAGTGCAGGGATGAGCGCTCAAATCATGGGTAGAGAAAATAAATACACCATTCTTAGGATGCCAAGCTCTGAAATGCGCTACATTCTAAGCGAATGCATGGCGAGTATTGGCGTGGTAGGGAATGAGGATTTTATCAATGTCTCTATCGGTAAGGCAGGGCGTAACCGCCACAGAGGCATTCGCCCACAAACTCGTGGTAGCGCTATGAACCCAGTGGATCACCCGCATGGTGGGGGTGAGGGTAAAACAGGGACAAGCGGTCATCCTGTATCGCCTTGGGGCACTCCGGCTAAGGGCTATAAAACGAGAAAGAAAAAAGCTAGCGACAAGCTCATCATTTCCAGAAAGAAACATAAATAAAGGGTTAAAGAATGTCTAGGTCAATTAAAAAGGGTCCTTTTATAGACGACCACTTGATGAAAAAAACGCTCAAGGCAAAAGAGGGTAAGGATAACCGCCCGATTAAAACATGGTCTAGAAGAAGCACCATTTTGCCTGAAATGATTGGTTTTACTTATAATGTGCATAACGGAAGGGTTTTTGTCCCTGTGTATATCACAGAAAACCATGTGGGTTATAAGTTAGGAGAATTCGCTCCTACAAGAACTTTTAAAGGGCACAAAGGCAGTGTCCAAAAAAAGATTGGCAAGTAAGGGGGTAGAATGAGTAAAGCGTTATTAAAATTTGTGCGGTTATCTCCTACTAAAGTCAGATTGATTGCAAGACAGATTCAAGGCATGAACGCTGAATTAGCGATCGCTAGTTTGGAATTTACGCCCAATAAAGCGGCTAGAGTGCTTTCAAAAGTGGTGGCTTCTGCGGTCGCTAACGGATCTTTAGACGCCAAGAGCGCTCTGATTGTTTCTTGCAGAGTGGATGCTGGTCCTGTGCTTAGGCGCTCCATTCCAAGGGCTAAAGGCAGAGCCACAGCCATTAGAAAGCCAACATCTCATGTATTCGTAGAAGTAGCAGAAGGGAAAGAAATGAAATCTTCTAAAAGCCATAAAAAAAATCAAGCAGAAGGTAAGTAGGGCATGGGACAAAAAGTTAATCCGGTAGGTTTAAGATTAGGTATTAATAGGAATTGGACTTCCAGATGGTTCCCTAGCGCTCGCACCGCTCCAAGCAATATTGATGAAGACAATAAGATTAGGAAATTCCTTAAAAAAGAGCTTTATTATGCCGGCGTGAGCGAGATTGTGATTGAAAGAGCGGCTAAAAAACTGCGCGTTACGGTCGTAGCGGCTCGACCAGGGCTTATCATTGGTAAAAAAGGCGTGGATATTGAAAAAGTCAAAGAAGGCTTAAAAACGCTCATCAAAAAAGAAGTCTCCATTAATATTAAAGAAGTCAAACGCCCCCAAGCTGACGCCCAATTAGCCGCAGAAAATGTAGCCACCCAGTTAGAAAAAAGGGTCGCTTTCCGCCGCGCGATGAAAAAGGTCATGCAAGCGGCGTTAAAATCCGGCGCTAAAGGGATCAAGGTGCGCGTTTCTGGCCGTTTAGCAGGGGCTGAAATCGCTCGCACCGAATGGTATATGGAAGGGCGCGTGCCTTTACACACCTTAAGGGCTAAGATTGATTACGGCTTTGCTGAAGCGATGACGGTATATGGTATTATTGGCGTGAAAGTGTGGATTTTCAAAGGGGAAGTTTTGCAAAAAGGAATCCAATTTGAGAAAAAAGAAGAGGCTAAAGAAGAAAGAGAGCCTAGAAGAAGCAGAAGAGGGAGGCAATAATCATGTTAATGCCAAAAAGAACAAAATACAGAAAGCAAATGAAAGGGCGCAATCGTGGGAAAGCCCATCGTGGTAACTCTATTGCGTTTGGGGATATTGCGATTAAAGCCATAGAGCATGGGAGGATTGATTCACGCCAGATTGAATCCGCAAGGGTGGCCATGACAAGGCACATTAAAAGAGCGGGTAAGGTGTGGATTAGAGTGTTCCCTGATAAGCCTTTGACCGCTAAACCTTTAGAAACCAGGATGGGTAAAGGTAAGGGCTCTGTGGAAAAATGGGTGATGAATATCAAGCCGGGCAGAATCGTTTATGAAATGCTAGGCATTGAAGAAGGACTAGCGAGAGAAGCCTTAGCGTTAGCTCAGAGCAAACTTCCTTTTAAAACCAAAATTGTAACTTGTGAGAGCGAAAATGAAATATACTGAATTGAAAGATAAAAGTATCAAGGAATTAGAAGAGTTGTTGCATGCTAAAAAAGCGGAGCTTTTTGAGTTGCGCATTAAGTTAAAGGCTATGCAATTGAGTAATCCTAACGAGATTAAGAAAGCCAGAAGAAATATCGCCCGCATTAACACGGCCATTAATGCGCATTATTCTTCTAGCGCTGAGTAAAAAAGGGTAAGCAATGAATACAAAAGAGCCGCATAAGAGGTTAGTGCAAGGCAAGGTTATCAGCAAGTTTGCTGAAAAAAGCGCTGTGATTCTTGTGGAAAGAAAAGTGGTGCATGAAAAATACCGCAAGATTGTTAAAAAGTTTAAAAAATACACCATCCATGATGAAAACAATCAGGTGAAAGTAGGGGATTTTGTGAGCGCGATTGAGTGCAGACCGCTTTCTAAAACCAAGTCTTTCACGCTTAAAGAAATTTTAGTAGTGGGAGTATAAGCATGATACAGAGTTTTACAAGATTGAATGTCGCTGACAATAGCGGCGCTAAAGAAATCATGTGCATTAAGGTGTTAGGAGGCAGCCATAAACGCTATGCGAGTGTGGGTAGCGTGATCGTGGCTTCCGTGAAAAAAGCTATCCCTAATGGTAAGGTGAAGCGCGGTCAAGTAGTCAAAGCCGTTGTGGTGAGAACGAAAAAAGAAATCCAAAGGAAAAATGGTTCTTTGGTGCGTTTTGATGACAATGCAGCAGTGATTTTGGACGCTAAAAAAGATCCGGTTGGCACAAGGATTTTTGGGCCAGTGAGCCGAGAAGTGCGTTACGCTAATTTCATGAAAATTATTTCTCTAGCGCCGGAGGTTGTATAATGAAAAGCGAAATCAAAAAAAATGACATGGTGAAAGTCATTGCAGGAGACGATAAGGGTAAGGTCGCTAAGGTTTTAGCGGTGTTGCCTAAGACTTCTCAAGTGGTTGTTGAAGGGTGTAAAGTGGTGAAAAAAGCGATTAAACCTACTGATGATAACCCTAAAGGGGGCTTTATCCATAAAGAAAAGCCCATGCACATTTCCAATGTGAAGAAAGCCTAAGGAGTTGGATACATGTTTGGTTTGAAACAATTTTATCAAAATGAAGTGAAGGCAAAACTCGCTCAAGAATTAGACATCAAAAACCCCATGCTTTTACCCAAGCTAGAAAAAATCGTTATCAGCGTGGGCGCTGGGGCTCATGCAAAAGACATGAAAATCATGCAAAATATCGCGCAAACGATTTCTTTGATTGCAGGGCAAAAAGCGGTTATCACTAAAGCGAAAAAATCCGTTGCAGGCTTTAAGATCAGAGAAGGCATGGCGGTAGGGGCGAAAGTTACCTTAAGGAATAAACGCATGTATAATTTCTTAGAAAAGCTGATTGTGATTTCTTTACCCAGAGTGAAAGACTTTAGAGGGATTTCACGGAATGGTTTTGATGGGCGTGGGAATTACACTTTTGGGATCAATGAGCAGTTGATTTTCCCAGAAGTGGTTTATGATGATATTATGGTCAGTCATGGCATGAACATCACTATGGTAACTTCTACAGACAACGATAAAGAAGCGTTCAAGTTGTTAGAATTGCTTGGATTGCCTTTTGCAAAAGTGAGATAAGGGGTTAATATGGCTAAAAAATCAATGATAGCAAAGGCTCAAAGGAAACCAAAATTTCAAGTAAGAGCTTATACTAGATGCCGCATTTGTGGGAGACCTCATTCGGTGTATAGGGATTTTGGACTTTGTAGGGTGTGCTTAAGAAAAATGGGCAGTGAGGGACTCATCCCAGGCTTGAGAAAAGCTAGTTGGTAAGGATAAGATATGGTAAATGATATAATTGCAGATTCATTAACTCGTTTGAGAAACGCTTCTATGCGCCGCTTAGAATTCACACAGCTTTATTACGCAAAGATCGTGGTTTCTATTTTAGAGATTTTTAAAGAAAAAGGTTTCATTAAAGATTTCAATGTCAAAGATAAAGACAAGAAACAATCGGTTTATGTGCAATTGGCTTATGATGAAAAAGGGCATTCAAAAATCAGCGAAGTGAAGCGCTTAAGCAAGCCCGGTCGTCGTGTGTATAAGCAAAAAAACGAGTTGAAGCGCTTTAAAAATGGCTATGGCGTGATTGTGGTAAGCACTTCTAAAGGGGTGATCACCAACGAAGAAGCTTACAGACAAAATGTCGGCGGCGAAGTGCTTTGCAGCATTTGGTAAAGGATTGAAAATGTCAAGAATTGGGAAAAGAATCATTGAAATTCCAAGCTCTGTGCAAGCGAGCGTTGAAGGGAGCAAGCTTCTTTTTAAAAACAGCAAAGAAAAGCATGAGTTAGAAACTCACAACCGAGTGAAAATCACGCTTGAAAACAACCAATTGAGCTTCCAGCCTGTGGGCGAAGACGCGCAATCTAGGGCTTATTGGGGGACTTATGGGGCGTTAGCCAACAACATTGTAATAGGCTTAAGCACCGGTTTCGCTAAGACTTTAGAAGTCAATGGCGTGGGCTATAAGGTGGCTTTGGGCAATAAAACTTTGGATTTGAGTTTGGGTTTTAGCCACCCGGTGAAATACCCCATTCCAGCGGGGATTGAAATGGTGGTGGAAAAAAACACGATCACTATCAAAGGGAGCGATAAGCAAAAAGTAGGGCAAGTCGCCGCTGAAATCAGGAGCTTCAGACCCCCAGAGCCATACAAGGGCAAGGGCGTGAAATACAGCAATGAAGTCATTATTAGAAAAGCTGGTAAAACAGCCAAAAAATAAATAAGGTGAAGTGATGAACGCAAAAGCATTGTATAAAAAGAAAGCCTTAAGAGATCGCCGAAAATTAAGGATTAAAAGCAAACTCTTAGGCGATGCATTAAGGCCTAGGGTGAGCGTTTTTCGTTCCAACCGCTATTTCTATGCGCAAGCGATTGATGATGTTAAACAAAGCACCATAACGCATATTGACGGCAGGAAAATGGGCTTTAAAAACACGCAAGAAGACGCTAAAAAATTAGGCGCTCTCTTTGCTGAAGAATTGAAAAAAGCAGGGATTGAGCGAGCGGTTTATGACAGGAATGGTTACCTCTATCATGGCGTGGTGGCAGCGTTTGCTGAAAGCTTGAGAGAGAACGGGATTGCTCTATGACAGAAAGGAAAGGTATGGAAGAGATTAACAGAGAAGAGTTTCAAGAAGTCGTTGTGAATATTGGCCGTGTAACCAAAGTGGTTAAGGGCGGTAGGCGGTTTCGTTTTAACGCTTTAGTGGTTGTGGGCAATAAAAATGGGCTTGTAGGCTTTGGTTTGGGCAAGGCTAAGGAAGTCCCTGATGCGATTAAAAAAGCGGTAGATGATGCGTTTAAAAACCTAATCCATGTAACCATTAAAGGCACGACTATCGCTCATGATATTGAGCATAAATACAACGCAAGCCGTATTTTACTCAAACCGGCAAGTGAGGGAACGGGAGTGATTGCTGGGGGTTCAACGCGCCCTATCGTGGAATTAGCAGGCATTAAGGATATTCTCACCAAATCTTTAGGCTCCAATAACCCCTATAATGTGGTGCGCGCGACTTTTGACGCTTTAGCGAAAATCAAGGCGTAGTTAAAAAGGATATGATGATGGGATTAGAAAATTTAAAACCGGCTAAAGGTAGCGTTAAAAAAATCAAACGAGTGGGCCGTGGTCAAGGAAGCGGCATGGGAAAGACGGCCACAAGGGGCGGTAAAGGCCAAACCGCAAGGACAGGTTATAAGGCTAAAAGAGGCTTTGAAGGGGGGCAACAACCCTTACAACGCCGTTTGCCTAAAATAGGTTTTAGGACTAAAGATTCTCATATCTATTCTATCAATGTAGAAAAGAATGAAGCGATTAAGGATTTAGAAGAAATCACTTTTTCAAGCTTGCGCGCTTTGTGCCATTTCCCCCTTTATATTGAAGGCGTGAAATTGATTGGTAAAGACGCTAAAAACCTGGCTTCTAAAATTAAAGATGAGAGAATCAAAACAAGCGGGCAGAAGTAATGCCCTTATCAGCTTGATTGGAGAGGAATAAGTTAATATGAATAAAGCTATTGCTAGTAAGATACTCATCACTTTGGGTTTTTTATTTCTCTACAGAGTCTTAGCTTATATCCCCATTCCTGGCGTAGATTTAGCAGCGATCAAGGCTTTTTTTGACAGCAATTCCAACAACGCTTTGGGGTTGTTTAACATGTTTAGCGGGAATGCGGTTTCTCGCTTGAGCATCATCTCTTTGGGTATCATGCCCTATATCACTTCTTCAATTATCATGGAGCTTTTGAGCGCGACTTTCCCCAACTTGGCTAAAATGAAAAAAGAGCGAGACGGCATGCAAAAATACATGCAAATTGTGCGCTATCTAACCATTTTAATCACCCTAATCCAAGCGGTGAGCGTTTCAGTGGGCTTAAGGAGCATTAGTGGGGGAGTTAATGGAGCGATCATGATTGATATGCAAGTCTTTATGATCGTTTCAGCGTTTTCTATGCTTACAGGGACGATGCTGCTCATGTGGATAGGGGAGCAAATCACGCAAAGGGGCGTGGGGAATGGGATCAGTCTCATTATTTTTGCCGGGATTGTTTCAGGGATCCCATCGGCTATTTCAGGCACATTCAACTTGGTCAATACAGGTGTTATTAATATCTTAATGCTCATTGGTATTGTGCTGATTGTTTTAGCGACTATTTTTGCGATTATCTATGTGGAATTAGCCGAGCGCAGGATCCCTATTTCCTATGCACGTAAAGTGGTGATGCAAAACCAAAACAAGCGCATCATGAATTACATTCCTATTAAGTTGAATTTAAGCGGGGTGATCCCCCCTATTTTCGCTTCAGCTTTGCTCGTGTTCCCTTCTACGATTTTGCAGCAAGCCACAAGCAATAAAACCTTGCAAGCGATTGCGGATTTTTTAAGCCCGCAAGGGTATGCGTATAATATTTTGATGTTCTTGCTCATTATCTTTTTTGCTTACTTTTATTCTTCTATCGTGTTCAATTCTAAGGATATTGCGGATAATTTAAGGCGTAATGGCGGGTATATTCCAGGGCTTAGGCCTGGGGAGGGGACTTCATCGTTTTTAAATTCTGTAGCGAGTAAGCTCACTTTGTGGGGTTCATTGTATTTAGCGCTCATCTCTACCGTGCCTTGGATTTTGGTTAAGGCTATGGGCGTGCCTTTTTACTTTGGAGGCACGGCGGTGCTGATTGTGGTTCAGGTCGCTATTGACACCATGAAAAAGATTGAAGCGCAAATTTATATGAGCAAGTATAAAACTTTAAGCGCGGTAGGCTTTTAATGGCGATCTCTATTAAAAGCCCAAAAGAAATCAAAGCTCTAAGAAAAGCCGGGGAATTGACCGCTCAAGCGTTAGCCCTTTTAGAGCGAGAAGTGAGGCCTGGGGTTTCACTTTTAGAGCTGGATAAAATGGCTGAAGATTTTATCAAATCCTCCCATGCCAGGCCGGCTTTTAAGGGGCTGTATGGATTCCCCAACTCTGTGTGCATGTCCTTAAATGAAGTGGTTATTCATGGCATTCCTACGGATTATGTTTTACAAGAAGGGGATATTATAGGTTTGGATTTGGGGGTGGAGGTGGATGGCTATTATGGCGATTCGGCCCTCACGCTTCCTATAGGTGCAATAAGCTTGCAAGATGAAAAATTGCTCGCTTGCTCCAAAGAGAGCTTGATGCATGCCATTAATTCAATTAGAGTGGGCATGCATTTTAAGGAGTTGAGTCAGATTTTAGAGGGCGCTATTGCAGAAAGGGGCTTTGTGCCTTTGAAGGGATTTTGCGGGCATGGCATTGGTAAAAAACCCCATGAAGAACCAGAAATCCCCAACTACCTAGAAAAAGGCGTTAAACCTAATAGCGGCCCTAAAATCAAAGAGGGCATGGTGTTTTGCTTAGAGCCTATGGTGTGTCAAAAACAAGGCGAGCCTAAAATACTAGCGGATAAGTGGAGCGTGGTTTCAGTGGATGGGCTTAACACAAGCCACCATGAGCATACTATCGCCATAATTGGCAATAAAGCAGTGATTCTTACGGAGCGTTAATGGCAAGAGATGATGTTATAGAAGTGGATGGGAAAGTGATTGAGGCGTTGCCTAACGCCACTTTTAAGGTGGAATTAGACAATAAGCATGTGGTGTTGTGCCGTATTTCTGGAAAGATGCGCATGCACTATATTAGGATTGCTTTAGGCGATAGGGTCAAGCTAGAGCTTACGCCCTATAGCTTAGACAAGGGTCGGATAACTTTTAGATATAAATGAATTTAAGGGTTATTTCAATGAAAATATGTTAGTATAAAAGTTTTTAGTAGTGCCTAATTTTTTCAAAGGAGAAAAATCATGAAAGTCAGGCCATCAGTGAAAAAGATGTGCGATAAGTGCAAAATCATTAAAAGAAGGGGCGTTATTAGAGTGATCTGCGCTACCCCTAAACACAAACAAAGACAAGGATAAAGCATGGCAAGGATTGCTGGTGTAGATTTACCAAAAAAGAAGAGAGTAGAGTATGCCCTTACCTATATTTATGGGATTGGGCTTAAGAGTTCCAGAGAGATTTTAGAAGCGGTAGGCATTTCTTTTGACAAGCGCGTGCATGAATTGAGCGAAGATGAAGTGTCTAGCATCGCTAAAAAAATCCAGCAAAGCTACCTAGTAGAGGGCGATTTGCGTAAAAAAGTTCAAATGGATATTAAATCTTTAATGGACTTAGGGAATTATCGTGGGATCAGGCACCGTAAGGGTCTTCCTGTAAGAGGCCAAACCACTAAAAATAACGCTAGGACTCGTAAGGGTAAGAAAAAAACCGTGGGTAGCAAGTAGCGAATAAGGAGATGATGATTTAATGGCTAAGAGAAATGTAACGGCTAAAAAGAAAGTAGTCAAAAAGAATATTGCTAGAGGGGTTGTTTATATTTCAGCGACCTTTAATAATACCAACATCACTATCACTGATGAAATGGGCAATGTGATTTGCTGGAGCACGGCGGGCGGTTTAGGGTTTAAAGGCTCTAAAAAATCCACCCCTTATGCGGCCCAACAAGCTGTAGAAAGCGCTCTAAGCAAGGCTAAAGAGCATGGCGTTAAAGAAGTGGGCATTAAGGTTCAAGGGCCAGGCAGTGGGCGTGAGACCGCCATTAAGAGCGTGGGCGCGACAGAGGGCGTTAAAGTGCTTTGGATTAAAGACATCACCCCGCTCCCTCATAATGGTTGCAGACCCCCTAAAAGAAGAAGAGTGTAAGGAGGCTTTATGGCAAGATATAGAGGTGCAGTAGAAAGACTAGAAAGGCGTTTTGGGGTTTCTTTAGCCTTAAAAGGTGAAAGGCGATTGAGCGGGAAAAGCGCGCTAGATAAAAGGGCTTATGGGCCAGGCCAGCATGGGCAAAGACGCGCTAAGACTTCTGATTACGGGTTGCAATTGAAAGAAAAGCAAAAAGCTAAAATGATGTATGGCATTTCTGAAAAGCAATTCAGGAGTATTTTTGTGGAAGCCAATCGCTTGGACGGCAATACGGGTGAAAACCTTATCCGCTTGATTGAGAGGAGATTGGATAATGTCGTCTATCGCATGGGGTTTGCGACCACTAGAAGCTCTGCTAGGCAATTAGTAACGCATGGGCATGTGCTTGTGGATGGTAAGCGTTTGGATATTCCCTCTTATTTCGTGCGTTCAGGGCAAAAAATTGAGATCAAAGAAAAAACCAAGAGCAACCCTCAAGTGGTGCGCGCGATGGAATTGACAGCTCAAACAGGGATTGTGCCATGGATTGATGTGGAAAAAGATAAAAAATACGGCATCTTCACCCGCTACCCTGAAAGAGAAGAAGTGGTTGTCCCTATTGAAGAAAGACTCATTGTAGAATTGTATTCTAAGTAAGGGGTTAGAGCATGAAAGTTATCAAAACAGCACCTTTGATCCCATCAGAAATTAAGGTGTTAGAGAAAGAGGGCAATCGGGTTAAGATTTCTCTGGCTCCATTTGAGTTTGGTTACGCTGTTACGCTCGCTCATCCTATTAGAAGGCTTTTGCTTTTAAGCTCTGTGGGATATGCTCCTGTAGGTTTAAAGATTGAAGGCGTGCATCATGAGTTTGACTCATTAAGAGGGGTTACTGAAGATGTGTCGCTTTTTATCATGAATTTAAAGAATATCCGCTTTATAGCCAAGGCGTTAGTGGGGCAAGATAGCTCTTTAGAAAACCAATCGGTTGTGGTGAATTATTCTTTTAAAGGGCCTATGGAGCTTAGGGCTAGGGATTTGAATTCTGAGCATATAGAAATCGTCAATCCTGAAATGCCCCTAGCCACAATCAACGAAGACGCTCAATTGAATTTTTCGCTCATTATCTATAAAGGAATGGGGTATGTCCCAAGCGAAAACACAAGGGAATTGATGCCTGAGGGCTATATGCCACTAGACGGCTCTTTCACGCCGATTAAAAAGGTTGTTTATGAGATTGAAAATGTTTTGGTTGAGGGCGATCCCAACTATGAAAAAATCATTTTTGATATTGAAACAGACGGGCAGATTGACCCTTATAAAGCGTTTTTATCAGCGGTGAAAGTGATGAGCAAGCAACTAGGCGTTTTTGGCGAAAGACCCATTGCCAATACGGAGTATTCAGGCGATTACGCCCAAAGAGATGACGCTAAAGATTTGAGCGCTAAGATTGAAAGCATGAATTTGAGCGCTAGGTGTTTTAACTGCTTGGATAAAATCGGCATCAAGTATGTGGGCGAACTCGTGTTGATGAGCGAAGAAGAGCTTAAAGGCGTGAAAAACATGGGTAAAAAATCCTATGATGAAATCGCTGAAAAATTGAATGATTTGGGCTATCCGGTAGGCACAGAATTAAGCCCTGAACAAAGAGAGAGTTTAAAGAAAAGATTAGAAAAATTAGAAGATAAAGGAGGTAACGACTGATGAGACACAAACACGGATACCGCAAGCTTGGGAGAACCAGCTCGCACAGAAAGGCGTTATTAAAGAATTTAGCGATCGCTTTGATTGAGTATAACAAAATTGAAACAGGGATTTATAAAGCTAAGGAATTGCGCAGTTACATTGAGAAATTAACGACAGCGGCTCGTGTGGGTGATTTTAACGCGCACCGCCATGTTTTTGCGTATTTGCAAAATAAAGAAGCCACCCACAAGCTTGTAACTGAAATCGCACCCAAATACGCGCAAAGGAATGGCGGATACACTAGGATCCAACGCACCACTTTTAGAAGAGGGGACGCTTCCACTCTAGCCACCATTGAATTTGTGTGAAATTTGACGGGCTACTAGCCAAGATTTTAGTCTTGGTTGGTAATTATCGCTTTGATTCCATCTTTTCAAAAGAAGCACTTAAAAGCTTTGGTCTTGTTTTATTGATTGTAAAATTTAAAAAATGCTAAAAAGCGTTTTCTGTAATCAAAATATAAAAGAACTTGGCGTTAGTTGAGCGATAACCTTCAAACTGCAAAAATCAAGTAACTAAAACCCCATTTTTTAAAAAATTAAAATAAATTCAAAACTCGCTTCTATCTCACCCTTTAATTGAGCGGTATTTCTTGCATTTTTATTGGGATTTCTAATTGGTTTGATGATCTTAAGAAATCCAACTACTATAGAGATTGAGCCAGATGGATTGTGTTTTTAGACATGCTAGTGGTTATTCCTTTATACTAAACCGCTTTGGATTTTAGCCGATATGGGTTGATTTGGCCGCTTTGTGATGGTTTTGTTAAAAAATGATGAACCCTCTATGCCCACTCTCTCAAATGCTCCTTAACTTGGCGCAATATACAGACAAAAATTCGCCTAATAAAACCCGATCATAAGAACTTTTGATACACCAACACCACCGATTTGGGTGTAGAGCTAAGGCTAAAAAAACTATCTGTAGCTTCATTGAGCGAGCCAGAAAAGAGCGTTTTTAAACGCAAGTTTTTTAAGGGGTATTTGAGATTTTTGGAAGTGAATTGGGCATCAAAATCCAAGCTAAAAAGCGAGATTTGCTCCCCTTTAAAACTGGGCAAAGTAAAAGGGGTTTCTAGCGCCCTAAAAAGACCATAATCGCTTACGGCTTGGATTTTTTTGCAAAACTTAAAATACTCCAACAATAAAAAAGTGTTCGCCAAAGCGTGGTCTTCTCGCTTGCCATTCAACCCTAAAAAAATAAAATCATCACAGCCCTTATTCAAAGCATAAAAAAAGGCTTTGGATAAATCGTTGCTGTTTTGTTCGCTCACGCATATAGGGTGATACAAGGCTTTCAAATGCGAATCAATGCTATCTAGATCGCCTATAACAACGCTGGGTTTGAATTGAAGCGCATGCAATGAAGCAACAGCCCCATCGCATGCGATTAAAAAGGGAGCGTTTTTTAAAATGTCTAAGCATTTTTGGGATTTAGGAAACTCCCCATTCGCTAAAATCACTGCTTGCATGACTTGTTCCAGCGCTTAAAATAATACATGCCAATAAAAAGGTATAAAATCGTTGTGAAGAGTTGCACCAAGCTCTCTGTAGAAATTTGAAAAATACAAAACCACACGACAATAGACACGATATTCCCCAAAGTTACTAGCGCATAATTCTCCACATAGCGCAAAACCTGCAAAATAAAAGCAACAATAAAGATGACGAAATTAAAACTCTCTGCCCATAAAAAATTCGTTTTAATCTCTTTAAAAAACAAAGCGCTCACATAAGTTAAAACCCCTATGCCTAAAATAAGCGCAAAACGCCAATTTTTGGAAAGTTTTTGAGCCTTAATAGCGCCTTCATGCTGCTGTGTCTTTTTCCATGCGAATAGCCCATAAATCGTTACCGGCATATACAAAAAAAGGCATAAAATCACATCAGCGTTTAATTTCCACTGATAAGCGACATAAGCGTAACTCAAATTATACACAAGACCAAACACAAAGCAAATCGTTTGCCTTTCTCCGGCAAAAAACGCATACAAAACCCCACTAAGCCCTGCTAAAAGATTGATAAACGAGCCTTTGACAAGAATATTAGTGGTGATCAAAAACACGCAAGCAAGAATGAGTGTGGCGTAAAATCGTTTGGATAGTTGGGTGGTTATTAACATGCTATTTCCTTACGCAAGAATTACCTTGACAAGTTCTACGGGTTTGATCTCAGCCTTTTAAAAATGAGCGTTTTTAAAAAGCACCCCTTTAGTTTGATTGTAACATGAATCAATGAGAATTAGTTTTTTTGATACGCCATATCCCAAAACATGTATTCATATTTACTTGTAGTGATAAAAATGTCCTTTAACTTCTCAATTTCTTGTTTTGAAGAAGCGTGAGTGAGAGAATCAAGCAAATTAATATTCCACGACACACACGCTTGAAATTCTTTGGAACTATAGCCCTTAATCCAATGCCCATAAAAGGCATGTTCTAAAGCGTTTGGGATTTGGCTTAAATTTTGAGCGATCACTAAATAGCTCCAGCCACAAGCCAAAACAGCCGCCGTAACTTCTTTAATAGAGCCCTTAATCCCTTCAGCGAGCATGTAGCTTGTATAGGATTTATTCGCTAGGGTGGGGTGCGCGTTTTGCAATTCTATTTGAGTGATTTGAAGTTCTCTAATGTAATGGTTATGGATACTCATCTCGTTATTCAAAATATCTTGTATAGCGTTAGAAAACTCTCTCATCACAATTTCATCATAAGCTTTAATTACGCCTAAAGCAAACACCTTAGCGTATTCTAAAAGAAACAAATAATCCTGAATGATATAAAAACGAAATTTATCTCTTTCTAAAGTCCCATGCCCTATGCCTTGAACAAACGGATGGGAAATACAATCCCCCCAAATAGATTGCGCGTTTTGATACAGATATTGTGAAACTTGCATTTTTACACTCCTAAAATCCATTCAACGCATTCTAACACGAAAACTTGTGATATGGTATAAAAATTTGTTTTTAAAAAGGTTGGTGGGTAGGATCTTGCTTTCAAAAGTTGAACGCTGTATTAAAATATCTGTGATTTTGAATAGCGATTAATGGTATTGCAAGGCTTGTATTGCCTTTATGTTGTTTAAGACTGGCTATCATTTGTAACCATAAAAAGATTGATTCCATCTCGCTCTGCAGGTTTTTATTTTTAGAAGTTTTTATTATGGGAACTTGCAGTATGGCACTTACAAGATAGGAGTCAATCTTAGATGCATGGTTTCAAACCTACTACAGAGCGAGATGGAATCAACCTTACTATTTATGATTGGTTTAATCTCTGTATTAAGTCATATCGGCTGAAACTTCAAATAGTTTAGCATAAAAATAAAAAAGCGTCTAATATATTCAAAATAGGCGTTCAATTTTTTAAGCGATTGGGTAAAAACGCTACTAAAGGCTTTGATGTTTTAGAGGTATTGGGCAGAAAAAAGACTATTAAGAAAAGAAAGCTGCAAGAAACAAAAAATTGTTTCTTGCAAAAAAAGTTTATTGAGCGTAAGCTTCTAGTTTGATTTCAATCTTTACCTCATCCCCAACGACAGCATCGTTAAATGTTTTACCGATACCAAAATCCTTGCGGTTGATTTTGCCTTCAGCTTGTAACACCATGAATTCTTTTTTATTCATGGGGTTTTGCAAGGGGGCTTGGATTTTGGCTTCCAATACGACAGGTTTGGTTACGCCATGAAGGGTCAAATCCCCATGGATTTTACCATCTTCGTATTTTGTCATTTTAAAACTCCCTTTTGGGTATTTTAACGCATCAAAAAACTCTGCTGTTTTTAGGTGGTCGTCTCTTTTTTTGTTCCTAGTGTTGATGCTTTTAATATCAATTTTGCCTTCAAAAACATTGAGAGCTTTGGTATTAGGATCGGCATCAATTTTGCCATCAAAACTATCAAACACGCCTCTTGTTTCATTGAATTTGAAGTGTTTGACCTCAAACCACACGCTAGAGTTTGCCTTATCAATCGTATAAGGTTTTGCAAACACCAAACTAACACCAAAAAGAGCGGATATTAACGCTTTTTTCATTGTTTCCTCACTTCATTTTGAATTAAAAACGCCAACTATACAACAATTCGGTTAATGGTAAAAATACTCCTAACCATCTGTTTTAAGGTATAATACAAAAAATCCCCATTAGGTAGGTGTTGTTATGATAAAAAAGACCTTTGCATCAGTTTTATTAGGATTGAGTTTGATGAGTGTTTTAAATGCCAAAGAGTGCGTTTCGCCCATAACAAGAAGCGCTAAGTATCATCAGCAAAGCGCTGAGATCAGGGCCTTGCAATTGCAAAGTTACAAAATGGCGAAAATGGCGCTAGACAATAATCTCAAGCTCGTTAAAGACAAAAAGCCAGCCGTCATTTTGGATTTAGATGAAACCGTTTTAAACACTTTTGATTATGCGGGCTATTTGGTCAAAAATTGCATTAAATACACCCCAGAAACTTGGGATAAATTTGAAAAAGAAGGCTCTCTCACGCTCATTCCTGGAGCGCTAGACTTTTTGGAATACGCTAATTCTAAGGGCGTTAAGATCTTTTACATTTCTAACCGCACGCAAAAAAATAAGGCATTCACCTTAAAAACGCTCAAAAGTTTTAAACTCCCCCAAGTGAGTGAAGAATCCGTTTTATTAAAAGAAAAAGGCAAGCCTAAAGCCGTTAGGCGAGAGTTAGTCGCTAAGGATTATGAGATTGTTTTACAAGTGGGCGATACTTTGCATGATTTTGACGCACTTTTTGCTAAAGACGCTAAAAACAGCCAAGAACAACGAGCTAAAGTCTTGCAAAACGCTCAAAAATTTGGCACAGAGTGGATCATTTTACCCAACTCTCTTTATGGCACATGGGAAGATGAGCCCATAAAGGCATGGCAGAATAAAAAATAAAATTTATCCATCGCATAAGAACGATTTTTGCTAACATGATAAAAATTTGATCTCTTAGGCGGAGCTATGGATTTTGTAGGGTTTGAAGATTTAAAATGCAAAGATAAGGAAAACTCTCAAAAAGTTTTTGTGATCCGTAACGATAAGTTAGGCGATTTTATTTTAGCCATACCCGCTTTAATCGCTCTAAAGCAAGCTTTTTTAGAAAAAGGCAAAGAAGTGTATTTAGGTGTGGTTATTCCTAGCTATACCACCCCAATAGCCTTAGAATTCCCTTTTATTGATGAAGTCATTATAGAAGATAACCATTTAGCCACCACTCTTAAGCGCAAATCCATTGACGCTCTTATTTTTTTATTTTCTAATTTTAAAAACGCCAGACTCGCTTTTAGTTTGAGGAAGTCCATTCCTTATATTCTAGCCCCAAAGACTAAAATCTATTCTTGGCTGTATCAAAAGAGCGTGCGCCAAAGCCGATCGCTATGCCTAAAAACCGAATACGAATACAATTTGGATCTCATCCATGTATTTTGTAAAGATCATAATCTCCCTAACGCTCCACTTAAGAAAATCGCATGGGAGCTTAAAGACAAATCCAAAGAGCGATTGGTTATCGCTTCAAAACTCAACGCTGATGTTGGTTTATTGTGGATCGGCGTGCATATGCATAGCGGAGGCAGTTCGCCCGTATTGCCCGCTCCACACTTTATCAAACTGATTGATTTTTTACACAAAAATTTGAGTTGCGAGATCATCCTTATTTGCGGGCCAGGCGAAAGAAAAGCCACAGAAAAACTCCTTGAAAAAGTCCCTTTCGCTCACCTCTATGATACGAGCCATAGTTTAGTGGATTTAGCCAAATTGTGCGCGAATTTGTCCGTTTATATCGGGAACGCTTCAGGCCCTTTGCATGTGAACGCTTTATTTGACAACCAATCTATCGGGTTTTATCCTAACGAACTCAGCGCCTCTATTGCCAGATGGCGGCCTTTCAATGAGCGTTTTTTAGGCATCACTCCGCCTAATGGCTCAAACGATATGGGTTTGATTGACATTGAAAAAGAGGGTGAAACCATCCTTGAATTTATCGCACCAAATCTTTCTTGCCACACACAAGAAAGATAACGGCAACAAGCACCACACAAATAACCTTAACAACGCTCAAAAGTTTAATCTGATTAAAGTGGTTTTTCGCATTCCTAGTTAAAATTTCTCATTCTCTCATAAATTGAGCCTTGAAAAATCCAATTGAGTTTAAGTTAGATTAGCCCTTATAAGCTCTATAAGGTTATTAATTTATTGCCCATTTATCTATTTCTTGTAGAATACCGGTTTATTTTTAGCGTGAAGAAATTGATGATCAGTCTAGTAGAAAAAGCCTCTTACATTCCCTATCCCCTAGCTCTTTATGAAAAATTAGAGCAACAGCACACCTTGCTTTTTGAAAGCGCTGAGATTGAGAGCAAAGCGCACACCAAATCCCTTTTAATGGCTAAAGCCTGTTTGAAGCTAATTTGCAACCACAATATCGTAACTATCACTAGCCTAACGCCTAATGGCGGGGCGTTTTTGCAAAAATTGAGCGCGTTTTTTAAAACGCCTATACAAGACAATGCCCTAATTTTAACCTACACCAAAAATAAAAAAACGCAAGATGAGTTTTTAAAACTCTTCGAGCCTAGCCCTTTTGACGCTTTAAGGGGGATTTTTAAAAGCGTTAAAACAAAACCCAAACACCCCTTTACGCTTTTAAGCGCGGGCGTTTTTTCTTTTGAAATGCTCAATTTTTTTGAAGACTTGCCCCACTTAAAAGCGCAAGACAACACAGCGTATGACTTTATTTTTTTCGTCGCGCAAAATTTGATCATCATAGATCATAAAGAAAAAAGCGCTGAAATCTTGGGGGCGTGTTTTGATGAGCGCTTTAAAACAGAGATAGCCCAAGAATTACAGGATTTAAAAGAGTTGGCTAAAAACATCAAAAGCGATTTTATCCCTAAAAAATCCAAGCAAAGTAGAGAAGTTAGCGCTAATTGCAGCGATAGCGAGTTTGAAAAAAAGGCGCTATCCTTACAAGAAGAAATCAAAAAAGGCGAGATTTTTCAAGCGGTGTTGTCGCGCAGCTTTTACATGGAGTGCTTGGAGGGTTTGAGCGCGTATTACCATTTAAAGCTAACTAATCCTAGCCCCTATATGTTCTATATCAAAGACAGCGATTTTGTTCTTTTTGGGGCAAGCCCTGAGAGCGCTTTAAAATACAACGCTTTAACCAATACGGCTGAAATTTATCCCATTGCTGGCACTCGTTTAAGGGGTAAGGACAAACAAGGGAATATTGATTACGATTTAGACAGTAAAATGGAATTTGATTTGCAACACGATTATAAAGAAAGGGCTGAACACATCATGCTAGTGGATTTGGCCAGAAACGACATGGCCAGAGTTTCAAAAAAACGCTATTGCGATAAGCTTTTAAAAGTGGATAAGTATTCCAATGTCATGCATTTAGTCTCAAGGGTTGTTGGGGAATTGAAAAAAGGGTGCGATAGTTTGCATGCTTACAGGAGCTTTATGAACGCCGGCACGCTTAGTGGGGCGCCTAAAATTTCTGCGATCAGGCTCATTTACCAATTGGAAAACCAAAGGAGAGGCTCTTATGGGGGGAGTGTGGGGTATTTAAATAGCGAGGGTTCTATGGATTCTTGCATCACTATCCGTTCATGTTTTGTCAAAAACAATAGGGCCGTGATCCAAGCAGGAGCCGGTATTGTGCTAGACAGCGTGCCACAAAACGAAGCGAATGAAACAAGAGCCAAAGCGCAAGCCCTTATTGATGCGATCAGGAAAACAAGCTTATGAAAATCTTTTTTATAGATAATTTTGATTCTTTCTCTTATAACTTGGTGTATGAATTAGAGTGTTTGGGTTATGAAGTGGCTGTTTATCAAAACGATATTGATCCGAGTTATCTTATAGGCTTAATGAATGAAGAATCAAAAACGCCTTTATTGTTCATTTCACCCGGACCTGGTAACCCTAGCAGTTCAGGCAATCTTTTAAAAATCATTGAAATGGCTAAAAAGAAATTCCCCATTTTAGGGGTTTGTTTGGGCTTACAAGCTTTAGCGCAAAGCTATGGGGCTAAAATCATAAGGAGTAAAGAAATCGTGCATGGCAAAGCGACGACTATTGCGCTCAAAAAGCATGCCGTTTTTAAAGGCTTAGGGGAGAGCATGGTGGTGGGGCGTTACCATTCTTTAATGGCAAGCGGATTGCCTAAAAATTTAGAAGTGATCGCTGAGCATGACAATATCCCTATGGCTATTATCAATGAAGAAGACAAGATTTTAGCCTATCAATTCCACCCTGAAAGCATCATGACTTTACAAGGGAGGGCGTTGTTAGAGCAAAGCGTGGGGTTTTTAGAAGGGTTATCATGAAAGAGATTTTAAACGCTCTATACCATCAAAAAGACTTAAACGATGGAGAAGTTAAAAAATTATTCACCCTTATTATCAACGAAAAAGTAAGCCCGGCGCAACTTGGGGCGATTTTGTGCGCTTTAAAAATCAAGGGCGAGAGCTTTAAGGAGATTAGCGTTGCTGCAACCACGCTTTTAGAGCATGCCCCTAAGCCTTTTGATAGCGGCTTGGATTTAATAGACAATTGCGGCACAGGGGGCGATGGGTTAAAAACGATTAACATCAGCACGATTGCTGCACTCATTGCCAGCTCTATGGGATTATCTATGGCCAAACACGGATCAAGGAGCGTTTCTAGTCATAGCGGGAGCGCGGATTTGTTGGAAAATTTAGGCGTGAACATTGAAATGAATCCCACGCAATTAGAGAATTGTTTCAAACAAACGCATTTTGGGTTTTTATTCGCGCCTTTATACCATCAAAGTTTTAAAAAATCCGCCCCTTTAAGAAAAGAGCTTTTCACTAAAACGATTTTTAATTGCTTAGGGCCTTTAATCAACCCCTTAAGGCCCAAAATCCAGCTTTTAGGCGTGTATGAAAAATCCTTGTGCAAGACTATGGCACTAGCGTTAAAGGCTTTAGGCGTTAAAAGGGCGATGGTGGTTAATGGAGGGGGGACGGATGAAATCGTGTTGCACGATACTACGCATGCGTGTGAATTGAAAAATAACGGAATTTTAGAGTATGACTTGAGCGCTAAAGATTTTGATTTGCCCCCCTATGATTTGAAAGAATTACAGATTGAAAACGCACAAGAAAGCATTCAAGCGTGTTTAGATATTTTAGAAAACAAAGGCAAGGATTCGCATACAATGGTGGTTGTGGCGAATGTGGCGAGTTTGTTGTATTTAAGCCACAAGGCTAAAGATTTAAAAGAGGGCGTGAGCATGACTTTAGAGCATTTAAAAACCAAAGCGCCCTATACGCATTTGCAAAAAATCATAAGATTAAGCCATGCCTAGCGTGTTAGAAAACATCCTTAAAGACAAGCTCCTAGAAGTTTCTATGCTCAAAAAAAATCACGCTTTACCGACAAATATAAACCCAAGCGATAGGGATTTTAAAAAGGCGTTACTAGAAAAAAAGACCAGCTTTATTTTAGAATGCAAAAAAGCATCGCCCTCTAAAGGTTTAATCAGAAAAGATTTTGATCTGTTGAAAATAGCCAAGACTTATGAAAAATTCGCCTCTTGCATTTCAGTTTTAGCCGATTCTAAATATTTTTTAGGCTCTTATGAAAACATTAAGATTGTTTCGCAACATTCCATTAAGCCCATTTTATGCAAAGATTTTATCGTTGATGCTTTTCAAATCAAACTCGCTAGAATGATGGGAGCTAATGCGGTGCTTTTAATGTTAAGCGTATTAGATGATAAAAATTATTTAGAGCTTTTCAATCTCGCTAAATCCTTAAACATGAGCGTGCTGACTGAAGTTTCTAACCAGCACGAAATCAAGCGCTTGCTCAAACTCCAATACGACATTATCGGCATCAATAACAGGGATTTACACACCCTGACAACCGATATTAACCACACGCTCAAATTACGCCCCCTTTTGCCTAAAGACGCGCTCATTATCAGCGAGTCCGGTATTTATTCGCATGCACAAATCAAAGCCCTAGCCCCTTATGTGAATGGCTTTTTAGTGGGCAGCTCTTTAATGAAAGAAAAGGATTTGAAAAAAGCGTGTATTAAATTGATTTTAGGCGAAAATAAAGTGTGCGGGCTTACAAGGATTAAAGACGCTAAAGCCGTTTATAAAAACCATTTTATTTATGGAGGTTTGATTTTTGAAAAATCTTCGCCCAGATACATCAAGCCTAAAAAAGCCCTAAAAATCACAAAAGCGGTTAAAAAATTGGATTTTGTGGGCGTGTTTGTGAAAGATAGGATTAAAAAAATTCAAAAAATCGCTAAAAAGCTTGATTTAAAAGCGGTGCAGCTTTATGGCTATTCGCAACAAGAAATCGCTCAATTAAAAAAATCGCTCCCTAAAACTTGCGCGATTTGGCAAGTAGGGAGCGTGATGAATACTAACGATTTAGCGCCTAAAGTTAAAGAAGCCTCTCTAATCTTATACGACACTAAGGGGGATAAAATGGGAGGCAATGGCGTGAGTTTTGATTGGGGTATTTTAGAAAATGTCAAAACGCCTTTCATGTTAGCTGGCGGGCTTAATTTGGATAATATTCAAAAAGCCTTGAAAGTTAAAGCGTTGGGTTTGGATTTCAATTCAGGTTTAGAAACAAGCCCCGGGATTAAAAATAAGGATAAAATCAAGCGATTAGCCCGAATTTTAAGAGAGTATTAAGATGAATAAAAAAGCGTATTTTGGGGAGTTTGGAGGGAGTTTTGTTTCAGAATTGTTAGTGCCTGCATTAAGAGAGTTAGAACAGGCGTTTGATGCGTGTTTGAAAGATGAGGAATTCCAAAAAGAATATTTCCATCTCTTAAAAGATTTTGTGGGCCGTCCTAGCCCCTTAACCTTGTGTCAAAATATCGTTTCTAACCCTAAAGTTAAGCTTTATCTAAAACGAGAAGATTTAATCCATGGTGGGGCGCACAAGACTAATCAAGCCTTAGGGCAAGCCCTTTTAGCGAAAAAAATGGGTAAAACAAGGATTATTGCTGAAACAGGCGCTGGGCAGCATGGCGTGGCGACGGCTATCGCTTGCGCGTTGTTGGGTTTAAAATGCGTGATTTTTATGGGGGCTAAAGACATCAAGCGCCAGGAAATGAATGTTTTTAGAATGCGTTTATTAGGCGCTGAAGTCAGAGAGGTTAATTCAGGGAGCGCGACGCTTAAAGACGCTGTGAATGAAGCCTTAAGGGATTGGGCGAGCAGTTACAAGGACACGCATTATTTGCTAGGCACAGCCGCCGGGCCACACCCTTACCCCACAATGGTTAAAACCTTTCAAAAAATGATAGGCGATGAGGTTAAAAGCCAAATTTTAGAAAAAGAAAACCGCTTGCCTGATTATGTTATCGCATGCGTTGGAGGGGGGTCTAACGCTATAGGAATATTTAGCGCGTTTTTAAACGATAAAGAGGTTAAACTCATAGGCGTAGAGCCGGCGGGTTTAGGGCTAGAAACCAATAAGCATGGGGCGACTTTGAATAAGGGGCGTGTGGGGATTTTGCATGGGAATAAAACCTATCTTTTACAAGATGATGAAGGCCAGATTATAGAAAGCCATAGCATTAGCGCCGGGCTTGATTATCCAGGAGTGGGGCCAGAACACAGCTATTTAAAAGAGAGCGCTCGCGCGATTTATGAAAGCGCAAGCGATTTTGAAGCGCTAGAAGCCTTTAGTTTGTTGTGCCAAAAAGAAGGCATTATCCCAGCGCTAGAAAGCTCACACGCCTTAGTGTATGCCTTAAAACTCGCTCAAAAATGCGAAGAAGAAAGCATCATTGTAGTGAATTTAAGCGGTCGGGGGGATAAGGATTTAAGCACCGTTTATAACGCTTTAAAAGGAGGTTTAAAATGAGGTATAAAAACATGTTTGAAACCTTAAAAAAACAAGAAAAAATGGCGTTTATCCCATTTGTAACCTTGGGCGATCCTAATTATGCATTGAGTTTTGAAATCGTTAAAACTTTAATTGCTAGCGGGGTGAGCGCTTTAGAATTGGGGTTTGCTTTCTCTGATCCGGTAGCGGATGGCGTTACCATACAAGCGAGCCATTTAAGAGCGTTAAAACACGCTAGCATGGCTAAAAATTTCCAGCTTTTAAGGGCGATCAGAGATTACAATCCCCACATTCCCATAGGGCTTTTAGCGTATGCGAATCTCATTTTTTCTTATGGCGTGGATAATTTTTACGCCCAAATCAAAGAATGCGGCGTGGATAGCGTTTTAATAGCGGACATGCCCCTAATAGAAAAAGAATTAGTCCTAAAATCCGCTCAAAAACACCAGATTAAACAAATCTTTATCGCCAGTCCCAATGCGAGTAATAAAGATTTAGAACAAGCCGCTATGCATTCGCAGGGCTATATCTACACTCTGGCTAGGAGTGGGGTTACAGGAGTGAGCCGTATTTTAGAAAATGACGCGAGCGCTATTATTAAAACCTTAAAAACCTTTAGTCCTACCCCCGCCTTATTGGGCTTTGGCATTTCTAAAAAAGAACACATCAAAAACGCTAAAGGCATGGGCGCTGATGGCGTGATTTGCGGCTCAGCGTTAGTCAAAATCATAGAAGAAAATTTGAACGATGAAAACGCCATGCTGGAAAAAATTAAAGGGTTTATAGGAGAAATGATCTCTTAAAGGCTTTTAGGCTTTTATTGTTTCAAAAGGCTAAAAATCATCAGGCTTTATTGCACGTGCCTTATTATGGCGTTAGCGTAGAAAATACCGCCATAAACCTAACAACAATATAAAGGCAACCTTGTAGTATTGGTTGATAGCGGCTTAAAATTGCGGGTATTTTGATAATAAAAAAGGCTAATTTTCATATACCAAGCCGTAAGCGATTATGGTCTTTTTAGGGCGCTAGAAACCCCTTTTACTTTGCCCAGTTTTAAAGGGGAACAAATCTCGCTTTTTAGCCTGGATTTTAACGCCCAATTCACTTCCAAAAATCTCAAATACCCCTTAAAAAACTTGCGTTTAAAAACGCTCTTTTCTGGTTCGCTCAATGAAGCTACAGATAGTTTTTTTAGCCTTAGCTCTACACCCAAATCGGTGGTGTTGGTGTATCAAAAGTTCTTATGATCGGGCTTGTTAAACAGGATCAAACAAATTTTCCATTCAATAAAAACCAGAGTTTAGAAAAAACCGAAATAGAGCGTCAAAACAATGCGCTTTTGCCTAAACAAGAAGAAACCAACACGACCGCAACCGCCAAAGAAGAAAACCCCACTCTATTATTTTTCTCTATTTTCATAATCATAAATAATATGACATATAAAAGCCACTACGATCACAACCGCAAAAGAAAAAAACCCCATTCTATTACCTTTTCCTATTCTTCGCAATAACATATAACATTAATACAAACACAACGCTAGCAATAAATACAGCAGTCCCATGTGAGAATCCGTAGTCTCGTTCAAGCTCATGAGCCCAGCGACCCACGCGACTTTGTGGATTTGGATCGCCACAACCCACAAAGACCAAGCTACTTAATGCTATAAAAAACAATAAATACCATTTAGCTAAAAATTTCATGCTCGCTCCTTTTGAAAAGAACTCAATAAGTCTTATTCTGCCAAGAGAGACTCAAGTCAGTCTCTCTTATCTCTCTGCTGTCCATCAAGTCGCTGAAGCACTTTTTGAGATAATGATAGTTATTAGCGTCGAAGCCTTTTTGGTGAAAAGAAGAATCGCCAAGACATTCAAAGCCATTTTTTCTCATTGTATCTATGAGATAAGTTTTTAGGTCTTGAGGGACAAAATCAAATCGTGAATACTCTAAGTGAAAATGCAGTGTGTGCATTCTTGTTGATAGAGTGGCATCGTGAAAAGAACCTTGACTCCGAATCCTATCGCAGATCTTAAGATAATCTCTTATTTGATCGCCCGATATACTACCCATAAGTCCCAAAACAAACTCCTCTTCCATAAACACCCCTTTAATTTAAGTTTTATTTCAAATTGATTTCATTATAATAGGCTTAGGCTTAGCTTAAATAGTGCAAAAAATTTGAGATCTTATGATTTTATGTGTGGTTTTAAAGTAACTTGTTTGATTGATCTAATATTTTTAAGAGTAAGGGATATAAAATAAGATTATCCCAAGCTCTATTTTAAAGTTTTTCTAATAGCCCAAGTAACGCTCTTTTATACTCTAACGCCGTTGTTTCATCCTTGCCTTCAAAGCGGCTGACTAAATACGGAGTGGTGTTGCTTGCGCGAATAAGCCCAAAACCATGTTCAAAAACCACTCTCACGCCATCAATGCTGATTATTTCTTTGATTTTAGGGAAATGGCTTGGTGGGTTTTTAAGCGCTTCTTGCAGGTTATGAATGATTTCAAATTTTTCTTCTTCGCTCACGGCGATTTTTTCTTCAGGCGTGGTGTAGGAATAGGGGAGGTTTTTAATGGTGTTTTCCAAATCGCTTGGGGTTTGTTCAAGCAATAATTCTAAAGCCCTTAAGCATGCATAAAGAGCGTCATCATAGCCAAAATAGCGCTCTTTAAAAAAGATATGCCCGCTCATTTCAGCCGCAAAATGTGCATGGGTTTCTTTGAGTTTGATTTTTAAATTGCTATGCCCGGTTTTATACATGAGCGTCTTACCAAAAGCATTAATCGTGTTATACATCACTTGAGAGCATTTGACTTCGCCGATCACAAAGGGGGTGATGCCTTGAGCATGCAAGCGTTTAGCGAATAAAATCGCTAATTCATCGCCCGCATAAACATGATGAGAGCTTAACATCGCAATCCTGTCCGCATCGCCATCAAAAGCAAAGCCTATAGAAATAGCGTTTTCTTGCATGTGTTTTTCTAAATCTTTTAAGTTTTTCGCTTCGCTAGGGTCTGGGTGGTGGTTAGGGAAATTCCCATCAGGATCGCTATAAAGGCTGCTAAAATCAATGCTTAAAGCCTTTAAAATAGGCTCTAAGCCTAACGCTCCCACGCCATTACCAAAATCCAGGGCGATCTTGTATTTAAGGTTTTTTAAATGCTCAAAATCCTTGATCAAATAGCGCTGATACGCTTCTAGGGCATTGGCTTTCTTTGGTGTTTCTTTTAGGGGTTTTATTTCATGCTTGGCGTTTAAAAGCGTGTCTTTTAAAGCTTGAATGTCCTTGCCATAAAACGGGTTTTGATTGAGCGTGATTTTAAAGCCGTTGTATTCTTTGGGGTTGTGAGAGCCAGTGATCATGATGGAATTGGGGCATTGGATGTTGTCTATTTCATTAAAGGCCGCAAAATACGCTACCGGTGTGGGGATTAGCCCTAAATCATACACTTTCAAGCCGCTTGATTGTAACCCGGCGCTCAAAGCTTCAAAAAGCGATCGCCCATGCACCCTTGCGTCATGCCCTACAAACACGCTTTTATCGTATTCTCGCATGATTTTCCCTAACTCCACGCCGATACTAAAGGTGCTCTTTTCATCTAAAGTGGTGGGGTAAATGCCTCTAATATCATATTCTCTAAAAATGCTAATGTCCATGTTATGACTCCTTGTTTTTGAATAAATTTAAACCCTGTTCGCATAAATTTTGCCATGCGTTTGTTTGATCTTTTTGCTTTAACTGAACGCATTTTTCTAAACTGGCTCTAGATTTTGCTTTTTGATTGGTTAGATCCAGTAAGCCCGATTGCAAGTATAAGGCTTTTTGGCGATCTTCTAAAGAAAGCCTGCGGTTTAAAAGTTTGTCTAGCGTTTCTAGCGCTTTTAAATAGTCTTTGGTGGTTCTGTAAGCGTCAATGAGGGCAAATTCGCTAAAGGGCGTGTAAGAATAGTCCTTATAAGCGTCTTGGAGTTTGAGTAGGCTTGTGGCATAAATTTTGACGCTTTTAGGGTCTTTTTCATTTTCTAGCAATTTAAAATAAACCAACGCCATGCGTTTATCGTCTTTGAAATGCTTTTCTAAAAACGCATACAAATGGAGGGCCAATTCTTTTTCATTGTTTTGCATGTAATCTGAAAATAAAACAAAAGCAATATCGTAAAATTCTTTTTTATTCAAGTTTTGAGCGAGAGTTAAAGCGTCTTTAGAGGCCAGAGTGGAATTTTTAAAATCCCCTAAGCGGTAGTAATTGCGCCCCAAACGATAAAGCCATACCAATTTCTCACTAGGGGTTTTAGCCGCTTTTAAAGCGTTTAGGGCAATGATTTGCGCTTTTTCTTTGAGCGATGCGAAATACAAGCAATCAAAGGCTTGGATTTCTTCTTTGGGGCTGAATGCAAAGGCTGTGATCTGGGATAAATATTTTAAGGCTTCTTTACAACGATTGTCCTCTAGTGGGGTTTTAGCAAGGATATTGAGCGTTTTTTGAATCAAAGGGGAATCTTTAGGCAAATTTTTTTGCATGCCTAAAACTTCAGCATAACGCTTGTTTTCAAACAATAGTTGGGCTTTCAATTCTAAAGCCTTTAGGGCTTCATTAGAATTAGGGAAACTTTGAATGATTTTGTCATAGCGGGCGATTTTTTCTTGCGTGTTCCCCTCCATTGAAAAAAGGGCTTTTTCATCGCGCGCTCTAACGACAGAAGCTTTATCCAATTCCGCATGATCTTGCAAATATTGCAGATTGTAAAGGTGGGCGTTTTTAAAGTCCTTGATCCTTGCATACAACGCCCCTAAATCATAAAGCGCTTGCTCTTTAGCTTTCGCATCATCGTCTTGATTGAGGAGCAAGTGAGCGATCTCAATCGCGCTTTCATTCATCTGGTTTTTTTTCAATAATTTGAGCAAGTCTAGGGCTGATTCGCTATGCATAGAAATATAATCAGGGTTGGATTGAACCACCTTATCAATGAGGTATTTAGCGTTATTAAAGTTTTGATAGTTTATCTCTGCTTCAGCCCAATTAAGAGCGATTTCACTCGCACTCTCTTTGTCTTTGGCGTTAGAAAAAGCTTCTTTAAAAAGCATGCTAGCGTTGCTCAAATCAGAGCCTTCAGCCGCTTCAATGGCTAAACGCATTTGGGCTAAAGGAGCGTAGCGCGAGTTCTTGTATTCTAAAAGAATGCGTTTGTAATAGCGCATGGCCTGTTTGTAATTGTTGTTTTCGTCTAAAGCTTTGGCGACATAGTATAACACTTCAGGGATACTGGGATCAGTCGGGTAATTTTTAATCCACTTGGTGCCAATGTCTATGAGTAAGGATTTTTTAATGCCTAATTGGCCTAATGCGATAATTTCTAATAAATACAAATCTTTTTTAAAAATCGTTTGAGGGTAGTTTTTAAACGCGCGGCTAATCGTTCGTAAAGCGTCAAAATAGGCTTGCGAATTGATTTGTTTTTTAGCCTCTAAATAGGCGTTTAGATCATAGCCCTTTGTGGTGAGTAGGGGTTTGTTATTCACATCTAGCTCTTGAATGATAGGGGTTTGAGCGTCTTTAATGACAATGGGGAAATTCAAGCCTTTTTGAGCGTTGTTTTTTTCGCTCAAAAAAGGGATATTTTGATCATAGCCTATGATTTGCCACATTTTGGCTTTAGGATCGTTTTCCACAAAAAGGGGGATCGCTTTTTTATAATCCCTGTCAAAAGAAAAAAGGGTGAGCCTTCGCATCACTTTGGGTTTGATGTGTAAAATGAATTGTTGTTGGCGCATAGAATAGGTGATATGGAAAAAAGCGTTTTCTAAAGGGGTAAAACCCTCCTTAGGGATAGAGTCTATCACGCATTCTATGGGGCGTTTAGCGCGTATAATGGATAAAGAGGCTTCAATCCCGCTTGGTGGTTTTTCATTAGTATAAAAACAAGAAAACGCTTTGTTGTGTCGTAAGGTTAAAACAGAAAAATCCTCCCCCCCTTCCTTGCCTTGCGTGAGCGTGAGGCTTAAAGCGTTGAGAGAATGGGAGAGCAAACTCACACCCATTAAAAGAAAGATTTTTGACTTAAGCCACAAACTCTAAAAGCCCTCGCATCATAAAAACAGAGAACAAGCACGCTAACGCCATGGCAATAACGACCGCATAAATGGGCATGGTAGCGTTTTGGGTGTAAATATCGTTTTGAGCGTAGCTTTGGGTTTGTAAGGGCTTATTGAAAAACATCGCCACGAGCCAACGGAAATAATAAAACGCAGCCACTGCGCTATTAACTAACATCACCACCGCTAAAAGAATGTGATTGCTCTCTAAAGCGCTTTCAACGGCCAAAAATTTCCCCCAAAACACGCTAAAAGGCGGGATCCCTGCAAGCCCAAAAACAAAAATAGCGCCCAAGATCGCCACTAAGGGGTGGGTTTTGATAAGGCCGTTGAATTTGGAATAGGGGTGATCGTAGCGTTCATCCCATGTTTTTTCCCGGCTTTTTAAGAGCCATAAAAGGCCAAAAGCCCCAATGTAAGTGAAGGCGAACATGAACCAATAAACAAACATCGCTTGTTGGCTGTCTTGAGTGTGGATAAACACGCACGCTAAAGCGAATCCAGAATGCGAAATGGAGCTATAAGCGAGCATTCTTTTGACATCTTCTTGCCATAAAGCAAGGAAATTAGGGATGGTGATAGTCATAAGAATGAGGGCGTAAAAAATGTCTTCTACCCAAGCGGTGCGAGTGTCTATAAACGCCCCAAAAAGGCGAGTCGCTACCACAAAGCCAGCGATTTTAGGCACAATGGAAATATAGCTCGCAAAGACCGGGTTATTGCCCTCATACACATCCGGCATCCAGGTATGGAAAGGCACTAAAGAAACCTTAAAGCCAATCGCTCCAATCAAAAAGATAGCGCCCATCGCAAAGAGCATGGGGTTTGTGATACCTTCAGTGTGTAAGTATAGGGTAATGACTTCAAGATTCAAGCTCCCTGTGAGGAGATAGAAAGCCATCGCCCCCATAGCAAAAAATGCGCTCGCCATCGCCCCCATAGTGAAATATTTGATCCCTGCTTCTAATCCGTAGCGTTTATCGCTCAACGCCATTAACACACAAAGGGGTAAGGACGCTGTTTCTAGCCCAATAAGGATTAGTAATAAATGGTTGCTTGAAACCATGAATTGAAAGCCAGCGACAATAAACAAGTATAGGGAATAAAATTCAGCGGTCTGAAATTCGTTGAAGCGCTCTTTTGAAAGGGCTAAGAAAATGAGCAAGAAGGCTGAAATCAAGACAATGCTTTGAGAAACGAGCGAGAGAGTATCCAAGCTCAAAAACCCAAAAAAGGCGTTTTCTTGCTCTTCTAATCCTAAAACCACCAAAAAATCCAAAACCAAAAAGAGCATGCATAAAAACACATTCAAGTTGCGTGAAAACCTGGAAGTGAAAGCGTTGATTAAGAGCGTGAAAATCCCCCCACACACCAACACCAGCATGGGTAAAATGCTCTCAAAATTAAAGCTGTCAAAAGAGATGTGGAAACTATCTATTAACATAAGAAACCTCTTTTATCTTAGTATCCAATGAACCTAAAAAAGGGAGCGAGCGGATTTCTATCACCTCTAAAAGCTGCCTAGAGCCTTGCTCAATCGGTTTTAAAAGCACTTTAGGATAAATCCCTAAAATTAAAATCAAAGCTAAAATCACGCTTAAAACCCCTACCTCACGAGCGTTCAAATCTTCAAACACGCTTATTTGATTGCTTCCGGCTTTCAAATTGCCAAAGAAGACATCTTTATATGAAGTGAGCATGTAAATCGCTGAGAGAATGATGCTTGTTCCGGCAATGATAGCTAAAAGAGGGTAAGTGGCAAAAAACCCTAATAAGCTTAAAAACTCGCCCACAAAGCCAATGCTTAAGGGCATGCCCACATTCGCCATCAAAACGATCATAAAAAAGGCTGCAAAAATGGGAGCGCTTTTAGCGATTGATCCAAAGCGAGCGATTTCTAAACTGCTGGCGCGCTCTTCTAGGATACCAGCGAGCAAAAATAATCCCATGACAATAACGCCATGCGCAAACATCATAAACACCGCCCCTGAAATCCCCTCAACATTGAAAGAAAAAACCCCAAGCACCACGACTCCCATGTGCGAGAACGAGCTATAAGCGATGAGGGTTTTTAAATCTTTTTGAGCGTAGGCTAGAAAACCTCCATAAATGATCATGCATAGCGCCACAATGGCTATGGGGGTTAAATAGATTTCTGAAAGCTCAGGAAAAAGCGGGAGCAAGAATCGTAATAGGGCGTAAGTCCCCATTTTAGAAAGCAAGGCTGAAAGCATGACAGAGCCTAAAGTAGGAGCGTTAGAATACGCATAAGGCAGCCATGTGTGCAAGGGAAAGAGCGGGATTTTAACCGCAATCCCTATTAAGAAAGCCACAAAGAGCCAGGTTTTAACCCCGCTAGAAAAGTTCAATTGATACCAGTCTAAAATATCAAAACCCATCATGCCGTAATTATTCGCATAGTCATGCCCAATGTATAAAATGCCTAAGAGCATGCATAATGACGCTAAAAAGGTGTAGAGGAAAAACTTCATGCCAGAATAGATTTTATGGTTACGGCCAAAACGACCGATGAGGTATAAAACCGGCAAGAGCGAGATTTCCCAAAAAGCGTAGAAAAAGATCATATTAAGAGAAGAAAACACGCCCATCAAAATCCCCTCTAACAACAAAAGACAGATCGCAAAGTCTTTACGATGCTCTTTGACATAAATCACGCACAATAACACCACAATAGCGTTTAAGAGCAACAAAAAGAGCGCGATGCCATCAACGCCCACATGGTAATTCACGCCAATTTGATAGATCAATTCCTTCATTTCTTCAAACTGCATGCCCGCTGTTTGAACATCAAACCCATGCCACAACAACAAGACCAATAACAATTCAATCAAAGCGATGACAATCGCATACGCCCTACTCGCTTGATCGCTCATAAAGAACGCTAATAGTGCGCTCAGCATGGGGAAAAAGATCACCACGCTTAAAAGATGCGCATGTAAAAACTGCATTTCTTATCTCCCAAAAAAAGCTACAAACGCTAATAAGATTAAAACCCCGGCCACCATGAAGCGCAGCATGGAAGTCAAATTCCCGTCTTGACTGATCCTAAACACACGCCCTATGACAAAAACGCTTTTTCCTATAGTATCCACTACCGCATCAATGATCCTTAATTCCACGACTTGGTGCAAGAATGAAGCGATGGCGCTAAAAACTTTTGCAATCCCTTGATAGAGCTTGGGGATATAGTATTGGTTGAGCAAGAGCTTGTATAAAAAGCCCCCCTCTTTTTTGGAAGTGATACCATTTTTATATTTAAATATGGCATAGGCGATGCTCAATAGCACCACTATGGTGGTGGTGCTGATTAAAAGAGCGAGCGGGACGGGATACTCTTCAACGCTAGGGATCACTTGAGAGATGAAATGAAAAAACGGCTCTTCAAAAAACCCGGCAATGACCGCTAAAACCCCTAACGGCAGCATGCTTAAAAGCATGAAATTTTGAGCCTCATGGGGGTGGTTGATAGCGTGCTGTTTGGGTGCAAAAAACACAAGCATGATGAGCCTGAAGCTATAAAAAGCGGTAAAGATCGCCCCGATTAGAAGCGCAAACCATAAAACATGGTGGTGCATCCCAAAAGCCGCTTCTAAAATTTTGTCTTTAGAAAAGTATCCCGCGAAAGGGTAAATCCCGCACAAAGCCACTGAACCTATAATCATAAAGATAGCTGTGATCCTCATAGGCTTGTATAAAGCGCCCATTTTAGTAATATCCAGATTGTCTTCCATCGCATGCATGACATTCCCTGATCCTAAGAAAAGGAGGGATTTGAAAAACGCATGCGTAAAGAGATGGAAAAGCGCGATCGCATAAGCCCCAAGACCGGCCGCTACAAACATATAGCCTAATTGAGAAAGCGTGGAATAAGCCACAATGCGCTTTAAATCCTTATTGACTAAAGCCATGCTCGCTCCAAAAAGAGCCACAAACGCCCCTAAACATGCGATAAAATAACCCACTTCAAACACCGCGCTATACAAGGGATTGGCTCTGATGACTAGATACACCCCAGCGGTTACCATCGTCGCTGCATGGATGAGAGCGGACACGGGGGTAGGCCCCTCCATAGCGTTGGCTAACCATGTGTGCATAGGGAATTGAGCGCTCTTCCCCATAGCGCCAATGAAAAGAAACACGCTAATGTAAAAGAGCATGGAATAATCGGTGTGATTGAGCATGCTAAAGACTTCTTTATACTGGAGGGTGCCAAAATTCCAAAAGATCAAAATAATCCCCATGAGCATGCCTAAATCCGTGATTCGATTCATCACAAAGGCTTCAATAGAAGCATCATTCGCGCTTGTCTTATGATACCAGAAGCCAATGAGCAAGTAAGAGCATAGCCCCACCCCTTCCCAGCCAATGAAAAGCCCTAAAAAATTATCGCTCAACACCAACACCAGCATGGAAAACACAAAGCCGCTGAGATAGGAAAAATAGCGGTTAAACCCTTTATCATGCTCCATATAGCCTATAGAATACACATGCACTAAGAAAGAAACTAAAGTTACCACGACAATCATGACCGCATTGATATTATCCAGCATGAGAGAAAAGCCGACTTTAAAATTCCCTACCACGATCCAGTCAAATAAGTATTTTTCATAGCTTTGATTGTGCCATGCTTGAATGAAAAGAACCACAGCGCCAATGAAAGAAACCAGCACGCACAAAGAATTGAAAACGCCCACATGCAACGCTTTAGCTTTAGCCCCAAACAGCCCCGCATAAAGCGCGCCGATTAAAGGCAAAAACAACACCACTGACAGCAAAGAAGAATACTGCATGCTCAACCTTTCATAGCGTTTAAAGAATCAATATCTAAGCTCTTGTATTTCTTAAACCACAAAATCACCAAGCCCAAACCAATAGCCACCTCACTAGCGGCAATAGCGATAATAAAGAGCGCAAACATCTGCCCATCTAAATTATGCGTGTATTTAGAGATCGCTACAAAACCGATATTGATCGCATTGAGCATGATTTCTGTAGAAAAAAAGAGCAACAGAATGTTTTTGCGTTTCAGCATGCCCGCTAAACCAATGCAAAAGAGCAACCCTGAAACAATCAAATAGTGGTTTAACCCTATCATAGAGATTCCTTTATAAATTGCGTGTGATTTTTCCCATGGATTTTTTGAATCCCTGTAGCGATGCCTCCAACCATAGCGACTAAAAGCATTAAAGCCGCCGCTTCAAAAGGGATGAGGTAATTGGTAAAAAGCACATAACCAATGGCTTTAATGTTAGGGATTTGCGCATCAATAGCGTTGGAATTGACTTGATTAGAAAGGTTTTCGCCAATGCTAGGAGCGCTTAAAATCAAGGTGAGTAATAGCGCCACGCCAAATGAAAGCGCGCACAAGATTTTAGGGCTTTGCTTGCGTTCAATTACTTCTGCAGCGGAGTTGAAAAACATCATGCCAAACGCATACATCACAATGACCGCGCCCACATACACCGTGATTTGCACCACGCCCAAAAACTCAGCGTCTAGTAAAAAGAAAAAAGCGGAAATAAAAACCATGCTGCTGGCAAGAGCGGTAATGGCATAGAGGATATTTGTGGTGGTGATCACCACTAACGCCATGCTTAAAGTAAGGATCGCAAAGAAATAAAAGGCAATGGTTTCAAACATTTTCATCTCCCTTATTGCTTTCTGGGTTTGTTGGAGTTTCTTCTTTTGATTCTTCTTTTGAAGGCTCTTGGACATAATCTAAAGGGGTGGCTTGCATGCGTTCGTTGTAATTAGGGCTTACCGCACCAAAGCCTAAAAACTCGACATGCGAGCAGTTTTTAGCGTCTTGTTCGCTCGTTAGAAACTCGCTTTTAGAGCCGTATTGGGAGCGTTGGGTGCTGGCGTTTTCAAACCGATTCCCCATAACAATCGCTAATTCTGGGCAAACTTCTGCGCACAATCCGCAATAAATGCAACGCCCCAAATTGATCGTGTAAGAATCGATCTTTTTGCGGTTGTCTTCGCCCTTATGCGTGATGATCCTTATGCAATTGCTCGTGCAAATCTTTTCGCACAGCCCGCAGCCAATACACCTTTCAGAGCCTGAGTCTAAAAGCCGTTGCAAGTTATGCACCGCGCGATAACGAGGGCTTAAGGGGAGTTGCTCCATAGGGTAATGGATGGTTACGCTTGGGCTAAAAAATTCCTTGATCGTAAGCCCTAGCCCTTTGAATAGATCCAAACCCAAGCTCGTTTTAATGGTGTCTTTAAATTGCTCGGTCGCGCTATGGACTTCGGCTCGTTTAGGAAGTTGCTTGTATTCTTGTTTGGCCATAAAACCTCCTTTAAATTAAAATGATAATGCCTGTTAGCACAATGTTCAATACCGCTAAAGGCAGCATGATTTTCCAACACATATTCATCAGTTGGTCTGGGCGCACATGCGGATAAGTCGCTCTAACCCACATGGATAAAAAGACAAAAAAGCCCGCTTTAATCACAATCGCTATTCCTCCAGGGATAAAACCCCATGCGTTAAACCCGCCAAAAAACACGATAGAAATCACAAAAGAAAAAGCGAATAAATGCGCGTATTCCGCTAAAAAGAACATGCCCCATTTCAAGCCGCTGTATTCGGTGCAATACCCTGCTACAATCTCGGCTTCATGCTCTAACAAGTCAAAGGGGGTGCGATTCAATTCAGCATAACTTGCGATCAAAAACAAAACAAACGCTAGAGGTTGCTTAAACACAAGCCAGTCTAAAAACCCACCGCTTTGGTAATTATTGATTTCCACTAAAGAGAGCGATCCTACCACCATTAAGGGGGCTAGAATGGTTAAAGTGCTGACCACTTCAAAGCTGAGTAATTGGATCGTCGCTCTTGCTGAACCGATTAAAGAGTATTTGTTATTAGAAGCAAGCCCGGCTAAAATAGGCGCATAAATCCCTGCTGCACCCACGGCTAAGAAAAACAAAAAGCCAATGTTGATGTCAGAAATAAGGGGCTTGATCTCATAGCCAAACAGAGTGAAATTAGGGAAAAAGGGGATAGGTGCCATGGACACAAACGCGCTCACCATCGCAATAATGGGTGCTAGCGTGAAGATGAACTTGTTAGCGCCTTGGGGGATAATGTCTTCTTTGGTGAAAAGCTTAATGCCGTCTGCTGCGACTTGCAAAAGCCCAAAAGGCCCCACATAACAAGGCCCTAAACGGCGTTGGAAATAGGCTAACACTTTCCTTTCAATATAAGTGGCAAAGCCTCCTAAAGCCGAAAAAACAGCGACTAAAATCAAAATTTTAATCAAGGTTTCAATGATATAAGCGCTCATGCTTGCTCCTTTAAATCCACGCTATCAAACACGCCCTCTCTAAAAAAGCCAGAATGGTTTTTCAAAAGAGAAGGCGAGATAACAAACACCTCTTGATCCAAGCTTTCATCAAGATACAAAACGCCTGTTAATTCCTCTTCTTCTTTAGATAAAGTGATGCTTTGCCCCACTTCTTTATTCAATTTTTTTAAGAAAGCTTTAGACACATAGACACCGGCTTTTAATTGCAAATTCTCGCTTTTATTGGTAGCGTTATTGAATTGCGTTTCTGGGTATTTTAAATACGCGTTGAAAGCGATTTTTTCTTTTAAAGGCTTGATAGGCTCGCATTCTGTGGTTTCGTATTCTTTAGCGCTCTTTTCAAAAGGGCTTGTTCCTAGCAGATAGCCTCTGTGATTGACTCTGTCGTTAGTGAAATAGTTGGTTAGATGGTCAAATTCTATGGCTTTAAAGCCCGCTTCTGTAGGGAGTTTGTGGGTGCATTCTGTGAGGTTTTCTTCCACAAAGCCAAAGCCTTGCATAATATCGCTCAAATCATAGCCTTCAAATCTCAAAGCCGGTTTTAAGGGCAACACGCGCCCTTCAATATTAGTGATCGTGCCCTCTAGCTGGTTAAGGCTGGGTAAAATAAAATCCACTTTGCTGACGGCGTCTTTTCCAAAAACCCTATCATCGCTATTGATAGTGAAATCCCCTTGAGCGCGAATGCCTACAATTTTTTCATGTTCAAAAATTTCTTCGCTCAATTCACAAAGGGAAGCGATGCCTAAAGCGTTGGCGCTTGGGGGGATAAGAATGAGTTTAATAGCGCTTTTTTGGGCTAACAAACGCAACATTTTAGCGATATTGTGGGCTTGTTTATGGCTATAGATTTCTTCGCCAACCACTAGCAAGGTGTTATTTGATTTTTGCAAAAGAGCCAGAATTTTTTCATAAGTTTCTGAATTGATGCCCGCTTCTTCAAGCAACAAATAAGTGGTTTTGGTAGGGACTTCAATACTTTCTTCTTTAACCTCTGTCTTGTTTTTTTCTTGATTTTCTTCTTTTGGGGTGGCTGCTTCTGTTTTATCCTCTTCTTGATTTTCTGCCTTATTTTCTCCAATATTGCACCCTTGCTCGGCTTGTTCTAAAGCTTTTTTTCGCTCTTCTTCTAAGGCTTTAAGAGCCGCTTCATCTACAATGCTTTGCTTGGAATCTTCTAAACTTTTTAGAGCCGCGCTTTCAATGTTAAGCATTTTTAAAAGCATGCCCAAAAGGATTTCTTCAGCCCCCACTTCATGGGTGATGCAAAAAGAGCTTCGGCACAAATTCGCTAACGCGTTATCCTTGATAGGGTGCATAGCGATCAAAGAAGCTTTATTGAGTTTGAGGGCGTTATTGATAGCATAGCGCACCAAAGGGTTTTCTGTTTTGATAGAAGATCCTATTGTGATGACTAAATGAGAAGTTTTAATCTCTTCAATGCTGGGGCGTTCAACTTCGCCCAATACTTTTAAGAATTGTTGGAAACGATACGCTTCTTGATTGTAGATTTTAAAATCAAGTTTTTTCCTCAAACGCTCTATTAAAAACGCCTCTTCATTCGTAATGTCTCCTCCTATCCACACCGCTTCGCATTCTTTGAGGGCGTTTTGCGCTTCTTTAAGATTAGTGCTGCCTTTAGGGCTAGAGCTCACATCAAAAGCGAAACGGCCTGCCCCACAAATAGGGTTATGGTAAAAATCATTAAGCACTCTAAAAATTTTAGATTCTTCGCCTAGAGTATCAAAATGGCGCACATCATAAGAAATCAAACAACCGGCTGAACAATGCGAACAAGTAGAATGGATCTTTTTTAATTCCCATGCGTTAGCCGTGTAAGCGAAATCTTTATAACTCAAAGCGCCCACAGGGCATACCGCAATGCACTCCCCGCAATCATAACAAGGCACGCTGCCCACAAAAGAAATAATGCCTTTTTGCTTACGACTCCACACGCTAAAAGCGTCTTTGGACATGCGGTCTTTAAATTTATCTGGAGCATGCAAATTGGCTTTAGTGGCTTTGAGGTTGTCTTCGCCCACATTGTCCTTGCAAGTGGTTACGCACCTTTCGCACATGATGCACAAATTGGGATCATACAAGGCTTGTGCCCATGAATCTAGCGCTTTAAAATCATCAGCCACCGCATAAGGTTGGTGCTCTACGCCGGTTAAATGCGTCATGTCTTGCAATTCGCACTCCCCGCTCTTATCGCACACGCCACACTCTAGGGGGTGATTGACATCATAAGTTTGCATGATGCTTTTTCTTTCATCCATGAGCGTTGGGGTGTTGGTGAGGATAACGGCGTTGTTTTTGGCTTTCGTGTTGCAACTATAAACCCGTTTGCCATCCATTTCAACCATGCACATTTTGCATGCGACTGTGGGCGAGCAACCGCTTAAATAGCAAATAGTAGGGATGTAGATCCCAGCGCTCCTAGCAGCCTCTAAAACGCTTTGTCCCTCTTGGCATTCAATCATTTTGCCATTGATGTTCATTGTGATCATGAAATTCCTTGAGAGTGGGATAAAATAGGGATATAAGGGTAAGCGTCAAAAAACGCCCCTTCTAAAATCGCAATCAAACCCTTCAAATGGGGGCTTTCTTCTAACTCGCATTCTAGCGTTTTATTTGAGATTTGAAACCCCGCTTTAGAATGCTGGATTTTATTAGCGATCTTAAATTGCTTGGAAAAAGATAATCTGGGGGTTTCAAGACTCTTGTAAGAAACATAAACAAACGAGCCGTTAGCCTCACCCATTCGCTCTAAAAGCTCTAAATCTTTTGATTTAAGTTGCGATTCAAAAGGCAAAACACCCTCTTTTAAGGCTGTTTCTAGCAGCCATTCTTGATCTTTAAAATCATAAAAAGCGGTTGTTGCGTTTGAATTATTGCAAGGGATATGCAAAATTTCTAGGTGGTTTTGCAACTCGCTTAAAAGGGTGTATAAAAAGGCGCTATCCGCATGCTTAGTGATTTCTCTGTTTAAAACAAGCACCCTTTTTTTTGCTTTAATGATAAGAGCGATAAGTTCTTGCAATTCTTCTTCGCTCATGTTCGCTTCAGAACTTAAATACCCCACATCAACATCTTCTAAAACATGCCCTTTTAATTGGGAAGTTTTTTCTAAAATACCCCTTAAAATCAAAGCCAAAACCGCCGCTTCCGTGTTGATTTCATACGACGCAAAAAGGCAATTTTCTTGCAAGTCTCTTGTGTCTTGTAAGGGTCTTAACAAGGCGTAGGGGAGTTTTAGTTGGTTAATGTTTTCTAAAACCAATCGTTCATTTTCATTCAAACAAGCGTTTGAAAAACCCCCAAACAAAACGCACAAATCGCTTTTTTCTAAAAGGTTTAAGCTATCTTTTGTCATCTTGTAATTGATTTTAAACCCTTTCTTAAGAGATAATTTTTCTAAACAATAGGCTTCTTTCAAGCTAAGAGAAGAGCTTGCGATTAAGGGAGAATTTAAGGGGTTAAAGCCGCTCAAAATCAAGCCTTTTTCCTCACGACAATCGTCCAATCCGCTTGATTGAAACGCAAAGAATTGAGGAGCTCATGCCCTTTAGATTGGATAAATTCAGCGCTCTTAGGGATATTAGAAAAATCCCCCACTTCAAACATGAAAATAGCGACTTCATTAGGTTGCATTTCTTTTTCAATCAATTCTTCTAAGCGTTCAAAAATACCCGCTTTTAAGGGGCGTAAATCAAAGCGTTTCATCTATCCACCTCGCCAAACACCGCATTGGTTGAGCCAATCACGGTTACCGCATCCGCTAAATATTGCCCCACTAAAATATCGCTTAAAGCCCCAATGTGATAAAAGCTAGGGGCTCTGATTTTTAATCTATGAGGGTAAGGCTCGCCTTCTGAATGGATAAAAAACCCTAATTCCCCTTTAGGGCTTTCTGTGGGGGCATACACTTCCCCAACGGGCGGGCGCATGCCTTGAGCCACTAAAACAAAATGCTGCATCAAGGCGTAGTTTTGCGTCATTATATCTTCTTTAGGGGCAGAAATATAATGCGGGTTTTGAGCCATGATAGGCGTATCGGTTTTAGCATACATGGGAATGAGTTGTTCAATGATGCGGATGCTTTCATCAATTTCTAGCATATACAAACAATACCTATCATAGCTATCGCCATAATTGCCCACCGGCACATCAAAATCAAGCTCTTTATAAAGCTCATAAGGCTCTTCTTTTCTAATGTCATAAGCGATCCCACTCCCTCTTAACATGATACCGCTCATGCCCCAGCTTTGCGCCATTTTGGGCGTTACAACGCCCACATTTTCCAAACGCATCCGCCAAATGCGATTCTTGTCCAACAAGCCTTGAATGAGTTTTTTGCATTCTCTCATTTCGCCCAAGAACTTTTTTAAGCCTTCTAACCAATTAGGGGGTAAATCTAAAGGCACGCCCCCAATCCTTATAGCGTTATGCGTGAGCCTAGCCCCGCAATAATCCTCCATCAAATCCAAGCCGTATTCCCTCGTTTTAAACGCATACAAAAACACGCTCATCGCCCCCACATCTAAAGCATGCACGCTGATAAAAAAGATGTGTGAGATCATGCGGTTAAGCTCTAGTAAAATCGTGCGGATCACTTGCGCTCGACGAGGGATTTCTAAATTGAGCAAGGTTTCTACCGCATGCGCGTAAGCGTAATTATTGCTGGCAGAAGAAGTGTAATCCAATCTGTCGGTAGTGGGCATGTATTCGTTATAGGTCATGTTTTCGCCTAACTTTTCACAGCCTCTATGCAAGTAGCCAATTTCAGGGGTAGCCTTAATGATTTTTTCGCCCTCTAATTCCAAAATCAAGCGCAATTGCCCATGACTGCTGGGGTGTTGGGGGCCAAAGTTTAAAATCATTTGGTTGTCATCATGTTCAAAAATGATGTTTTCAAACTGAGGGTTGAGTTTCGTGAAATTTTGAGCCATTTTATAGCCTCTTTTTTAAGATAGTGGGGGCGATTTTGTGCAAATCTTTGACAAAAGGGATTTTCTTAAACGCATGCTTTTCTTCTGTTTCTTTTAATTCTTCGCCCTTGCCCTGTTCATAGCCAATTTTGGCGAAATTGAAAGTGTCTTTTTCATCCACCCTCGCGCTGTCTCGTTGTTCTTTACCCACCACTTCTCGGTATTCTTTACCAAAAATTTTATCCACTTCATACCATTGGGCGAATTCATCGCCTTTAAGCGGGTAAGAACGCAATAAAGGGTGGCCCACCCAATCATGCGGCATGATAAGGCGTTTCAAATAGGGGTGTTTGTCAAACGCAATACCAAGCATGTCATACGCTTCCCTCTCGCTCCAATTAGCCGATCGGTATAAAAAACTCAAAGAATCCACGCTTTCATTAGGCAACAGAATGCATTTCACGCGCACCCTACGGCGGTTCTTGCAACTATCGCTAAAACCCACAAATTGATAAAACAATTCAAAATGCCCTTTTTTAGCGCACAAATCTATCGCACTCATTTCGCTCAAACATTCATAACCCAAATGCCTTAAAGTCGTAGCGACAGAAAAAATATCGTCTTTTTTGATCCAAAACACAGCCGTGTTAGTTTCTATATATTTGTCTAAAATCTCATGTTTGTAAGAAAGGTGGTTGTAAATGACTTCATAAGCACTGCCCTCTAAATATTTTTTAGGGGTGGGTTCTATGATTTTATAGGGGTCATGCTGGCGCGATTGTTTTTGTACATCTTCATAGGGGGATTGTTTTCTTACCATCACACCAACCTTTTAGGAGCGTCTTGTTTGATCGCTTTAGAGCGTCTGATTTTATCTTGCAAAACCATAAGAGCGTATTGTAAAGTCTCTGGACGCGGCGCGCAACCGGGCAAATAAATATCCACAGGAACTACCCTATCCGCTCCTTGAACGGTCGCATAAGTGTTAAACATCCCGCCCGTGTTAGCGCAACTCCCCATAGAAATCACCCATTTAGGCTCAGGCATTTGATCATAAAGTCTGCGCATAAATTCGGCATGTTTTTTAGTGAGCGTGCCAGCGATGATCATCACATCAGATTGCCTAGGGCTAGCTCTAAAAATCGTGCCAAACCGGTCAAAATCAAACCTTGAACCCCCTGTCGCCATCATCTCAATCGCGCAACACGCCAAGCCGTAGGTCAAAGGCCAGAGCGAATTAGAACGCCCCCAATTCAATAATTTATCCAAAGTGCTTAGAACAACTGGTGCTTGTTGCATTATTTCACCTCTAATTTTTGCCAGCTCAAAGCGTTTCGCTTTAAAGCGTAAATAAAACCAATGGTTAAAAAGAAGACAAAGCCTAGCATTTCAACGAGTCCAAACAAGCCTAATTTTTTAAAACCAATCGCCCAAGGGAACATGAAAACGATTTCTACATCAAATAAAATAAAAAGCATGGCCATGATATAGAAATGATGGGACACTCTATTAGGCTGTTTGAGAGCCACAGGCCCGCATTCATAGGGAGCGAGCTTGAGCTTTTCACCCTTTTTTTGAGCCATTTTACGGCTTAAAAACCTTTGAATCCTCAAAGTCAAGTTAAACACCCAAAAGGTGAATACCAACAAAACAAAAACGCCAAAATAGGGGTGATTCAATGCTTCTGTGGCTTGTTGCATCAGACTCTCAAACTCCTTTAATTATTAGCAAATGACAAAGCCAATTAAACCATGTTTTTGCTAATCGTTAGCTGAAAAAATAAAAATTATTTTAACATCTCTTAAGAGGCCATTTCTATGAGTTTGGGCATTAAATCTTGCATGGCATGCACCGCGCTATCATTAATGCATTGGACATTCTGGGGCAAATGGGCGTTTTTAGCCTTAGGGTCAATGTAATAAATGAGAGCGTCTTTATGTGCATGCGTGTAGAGGCTAGCGGCGGGATAGACTTGCAAAGAAGTGCCAATGATGATTAAAAGATGCGCTTGTTTGACTAAAGAAATTGCTTCTTTAAGCAAAGGCACCGCTTCGCCAAACCACACAATATCAGGTCGTAATTGCGATTTGTCTTTGGCCAAGTCGCCTAAATTCAAGTCCTTTTCCCATCTATAAACCAAATTAGGATCTTTTTCGCTGCGAACGCTCAATAATTCCCCATGCAAGTGCAAAATGCGAGAAGAGCCCGCCCTTTCATGCAAATCATCTACATTTTGGGTGATGATATTAACTTGATAGTGTTTTTCCAATTCCGCTAAAGCCTCATGAGCCTTGTTAGGATAAACTTCAAAAAGCTGTCGGCGCCTTTGGTTGTAGAAATCCAACACCTTTTGCGGGTTCTTTTTCCAGCCATAAGGCGAGGCAACTTCCATGATGTCATGCCCTTCCCACAAGCCATCAGCGTCTCTAAAGGTTTTAATCCCGCTTTCTGCTGAAATGCCAGCCCCGCTTAGGATCACTAAATTTTTCATGTTTCCTCCTTGATGGTTTCAATATGAGTGCCGCTGAGTTTGTCATGCAAAAAAAACTTAAAAATAAAAGGCGTAACAAACCCTATGAGTAACCCCATGCTCAACACCCACAAAACAAACCGCCACAAAGCTAAAAAAAAGCCCACTTCTTTGCGATTGTTTTTGACTAATTTAAACTGAGCGTAACGCATGCCAGGGCTTTGGGATTTAAAAGCGATAAAAAAGCTGTGCGTTAGGGCGTAAAAAAGCAAGCATAAAAAAATCGCGCTCTGGTTTTCCCTAAAATCCTTCGCGCTCCCTAAAATCGCATAGGTCATTATGTAAAGCATGGGGGTATAAATCATAAAAATATCGGTGATAAAGGCCTTTAAGCGCAAAGAGAGATACAGCCCTTTTAAAGGGCTTTCTAACGCTTGCTTTTTTTCTGGAATTTTATTTTTTTTGGTTTTTTTAGTTGCCACGACTTCCTGGCTTTATAGCAACGCTAGTAGCGCACAAAGGGCAAGAGCTAGGCTTGTGCATGTCAAAAACAAAATCTTCTAAAGCAAACAAGGGCAAATGGCTAGGCAAACACGCACCCTCTTGGGCTTTTAAATGAGAATGAACGCGCTTGCAAATGCCCCGATTAGCTAAAGCGCCAAAAGCCACGATTTGAGCGCCCTTTTCTTCTAAAACTTTAGCGCATTCCATAGCGGATTTTCCCGTAGTGATAATGTCCTCACACACTAAAATTTTTTCGTTTTTTTTGACTTCAAAACCACGCCTTAACGCCATGGTATTATCCACCCTTTCAGTGAAAATAAAACGCACGCCCAAAGCCCTTGCAAGCTCATACCCAGCCAAGATCCCCCCAATAGCAGGCGAACACACGCATTCAATATTCAAATGGGCTTCTTGGATCTGTTTGGCCAATTCTTTGGCTAATTGTTCGGCTAGTTTGGGATCTTCTAAAACTTTAGCGGATTGCAAATAATAATTAGAATGAAACCCGCTACTGAGCAAGAAATGCCCCTCTAACAGCGCTTTAGCGTTTTGATAACATGCCTTAATATCCATGGTTTAGACCTTTAAAATCGCGTCTTCTTTGTTTTTCACGCTTTCATCAATTTGTTTAATGGCTTCATCGGTGATTTTTTGGATCTGCTCTTGGGCTTTTTTGCTTTCATCTTCGCTGATTTCTTTGTCTTTTTCTAATTTTTTTATCTTATTATTAGCGTCTTGGCGGATATTCCTTACAGCCACTTTAGCCTTTTCACCCATCGCTTTGGCGTCTTTTGCGATGAGTTTTCTTTGCTCGGTTGTCATGGGCGGGAAAAAAAGCTTGATCGTTTCGCCGTCGTTATTAGGATTCACGCCGATATTGGCTTCTTGAATGGATCTTTCAATTTCTTTGAGCAGGTTTTTTTCCCACGGGCTGATTTGAAGAGTGGTCGCATCTAAGCTCATTACGGATCCGACTTGATTTAATGCCGTGGGCGTGCCGTAATAATCCACTTTGATGTGATCTAAAATATTGACTGAAACTTTCGCGCTCCTTAGAGTGGAAAAATCCCTATTTAAAGCTTGAATGCTTTTTTGCATCAGATCTTTGGTTTCGTTATAAATGGCTTGTAACATTATTTTTCATCCTTTTTTTGGTTTGTATGGGCGTTGGTTTGCGTGTGCGTTTTAGGCTTTTGGTGGGCGGTTGGGGGCGTTTTTGCATTCTCTTTGGTTTTTTCAACGCCCTTTATATTATTCTCTTTATTCTCTTTTTTGGCATCATTTTTTTCATTCTGTTTGGGGCTTTCAACAAAAGGCGCTTTGGCTGGCTCTTTAGGAAGTTCGCTAGGCGTTTGTTTGGGCATTAAAGGGTTAGTGGGGGCTTGCTCTAAAGGGTTGAGTGTAGGGTTTAGTGTGGGATTGAGCGTTGGGTTAAGCGTGCCGGTGGCAGGGACTAAGGGTGAAAGCTCTTTGTTGGTTTTAGTTTCATCTAAAATGCTTTTGCCGTATTCTTTGTTGTAAAAATAGCCCAAAGCGATGGTATTAGCAACAAATAACAGCCCTAAAAACATGGTCAATTTCGCCATAAAGCTCGCAGGCCCTTTAGCGCCAAATAAAGACTCATTGCTCCCGCTATAAGCCCCTAAGCCGATGCTAGAACTTTTTTGCAACAAAACCACCACCACAATCAATACCGCTAAAACAATTTGTAAGCCTAACAGAGCGCTTGTCATAAACACTGATTCCTTAAATGCCTAAAATTTAGAAAAAATTACCCTTGATCTTATCTAAAATTTGCTAAGAATACACTAAAATTTAGTTTTAATTTCAAGCGTGGCGCGTTAAAGGCGGTGGTGTTGGACTCTTTTCATTCATTCAATCAGCATGCATTCAATAAGCATGCCAAAACTTATCATCTCTTTGCCCATATCCAACAGCAAATCGCTATCTGTCTTGTTCAATTTTTAAAACAAAAACATTACGCTAAAGTTTTGGATCTAGGATCAGGGAGTGGGGCTGTTTTTAACGCTTTAGAGCGGCAAAATATTTTGATTGAAGACTTTATCGCTTTGGATAATTCTATAAACATGCTCAAATTACACCCCACGCATTCTATTAACATTCAAAAAATCTCTTTAGAGCATGCGGATTTTGAAGAACATGTTTTTTGCGATTACGATCTGGTTGTGTCTTCTTCTTCTTTACAATGGGCAAGGGATTTAAAAAGCGTTTTAGAAAAAATCGCTCTTTTTAGTAAGGAGGTGGCTTTAGCTATCCATACGGATTTTAGTTTGCATGAAGTGCATGAATTTTTAGGCACGCCTTCGCCTTTAAGGGATCTCAAAACGATCAAATCCTTAATCAAAAACGCTTTTAAAAATTTTCAAATAGAATTGGAAAACAAGCGCTTCGTTCTTTATTTCAACCGCAAACAAGATGCTTTGAATTACCTTAAAAAATGCGGTCTTTTGGGGGGTTCAACGCTGAGTTTCAAGCAAAAAAAACATTTTTTTCAAAACATGGCGTTTGAAAAATTGAGCTATGAAGTGTTACTCTTTTCTGGGATCAAGCGTTCTTAAAAACTAAGATAAATTAAAATATTAAAATTAGGTGGTTACAATAAACGCTAAACTAATGAGCGAGAAACAACATGCACAAAAAACGAGTCTTTTCAGGCATCCAACCTACCGGGCAAATCCATTTGGGCAACTATTTAGGAGCGATCAAGCATTGGGTAGAGGCGCAAGATGAATATGAAAACCTTTTTTGCGTCGTCAATTCGCATGCGATTACTTTGCCCATAGATCCGGCATTTTTAAAATCCCAAAGCTATGAGCTGGTCAAATTGCTTTTAGCTTGCGGGATTAATCCTAAGCAATCGGGGTTATTCATTCAAAGTGAAATTGATGAGCACCCGGCTTTAGCATGGCTATTAAATTGCCAGGTGTCTATGGGGGAAATGCAAAGAATGACGCAATTCAAAGACAAGTCTTTAAAAAACCCTAAAAGCGTGAATGTGGGGCTTTTCAATTACCCTATTTTAATGGCGTCAGATATTTTATTATACCAAAGCGATTTAGTGCCAGTGGGCGAAGATCAAAAACAGCATTTAGAGCTCACGCGAAATATTGCAGAAAAATTTAACAGGGATTTTGGGAGTTGCTTTAAAGTACCAGAGCCTTTGATCGCTAAAGTGGGGGCAAGGGTTATGGGGCTAGATGATCCAAAAGTGAAGATGAGTAAATCGCATCAAGGGGCTAACCATGCGATTTTTCTTTTAGATGAGCCGGACATTATTGTAAGAAAAATCAAAAAAGCGGCCACTGATTCTATGGGCGTTATTGCATTTGATGAAAAAAGAGAGGGCGTTTTTAACCTTTTAAATATCTACATGCTTTTAAGCAATGAAAGCCCAGAAAGCATAGAAGAGCGTTTCAAAAATAAGGGCTATGGGGATTTTAAAAAGGAATTGGCTGAAGTGGTGATCCAGGCTTTAAAACCCATCCAAGAAAGATACAAAGAAATCAGCGATGATGAAGTAAAAGCCGTTTTAAATAGCGGCGCTAAAAAAGCCAAGCCTTTAGCGCAAGCGACTTACCAAAAGGCTAAAGAATTGATGGGGTTGGTTTGAGTGGTCTTTAAAATTTTAAGCTTATGGTTAGGGGTGTTTTGTTTCCTTAAGGCTACGCCTTATTTATACTTGGGCGAAGAGCCTAAATATAAAGACAATTTCACGCATTTTGAATACGCTAACCCTAACGCTAGAAAAGGCGGTGTTTTAAGGAATGACGCTATAGGGACTTTTGATAGCCTTAACCCTTTTGCGCTTAAAGGCACTAAAGCCGAAGGCTTGGATCTGATTTATGACACTTTAATGGTGCAAAGTTTGGACGAACCTTATGCCGAATACCCCTTGATCGCTAAAGACGCAGAAGTGGCTAAGGATAACAGCTATGTGATTTTTACCTTAGACAAAAGAGCGAGATTCAGCAATAACGCTCCCATCTTAGCGAGCGATGTGAAGTTTAGTTTTGATACGATAATGGAATTAGGATCGCCTATTTACAGGCAGTATTACCAAGATGTTAAAAAGGCGGTTATTTTAGACAAACACCATGTTAAATTCATTTTCAAAACCACTGAAAATAAAGAATTGCCTCTCATTTTAGGGCAGTTGCAAATCTTTTCCAAAAAAGCGTTTCAAAAGGATTATTTCACCAAAAACCCTTTACTCATTCCTGTTTCTAGCGGCCCTTATATGATCGCTTCTTTTGATGTGGGCAAGAAAATCACCTACCAAAGAAACCCTAATTATTGGGCGAGGAATTTGCCTAGCAGAAAGGGGCAATTCAATTTTGATGAGATCAAATTTGAGTATTATAAAGACGAAACCATTGCTTTACAGGCTTTTTTAAGCGGGGCGTATGATTGGCGCATTGAAAGCACGGCTAAGGTTTGGGCTAGGGGCTATGTGGGGAAAGCTATAGACAATAAAAAAATCACTAAATACCTAATAGCCCATAAAATGCCAAGCGGCATGCAAGGGTTTTTCTTCAACACGCGCCGGGAAATTTTTAAGGATAAAAGGGTGCGTGAAGCCTTATTTTATGCGTTTGATTTTGAATGGGCGAATAAAAATTTGTTTTTTTCGCAATACAAACGCACCACTAGTTTTTTCAGCAACTCTGTTTATGCGTCCCCTTCTCTTCCAAGCCCTGAAGAAAAAGTTCTGTTAGCCCCTTATGAAAAGAGTTTGGATGAAAGGGTTTTTAAAGAGCCTTATGTCGTGCCCAGAACCGATGGGGCTGATGTTTTGGGCTATAATTTGAGGGAAAATTTAAAATACGCTCAAAAGCTTTTAGAAAGCGCGGGCTTTTCTTACAAAAACATGCGTTTAGTGGATAAGAATAACAAGCCGTTTAGTTTCACTTTGCTTTTAAACAGCCCGGCCTTTGAAAGACTGGCTCTAGCTTTTGCTAAAAACTTAAGGGTGTTAGGGATTGAAATGAAAATCCAAAGAGTGGATTTAAGCCAGTATGTCAATCGGGTCAAAAGCTATGATTTTGACATGATTGTAGGGGTGATAGGCCAATCGTCTTTCCCGGGTAATGAGCAACGCTTTTATTTTGGCTCTTTGAGCGCTAAAGAAAAAGGCACAAGGAATTATGCGGGAATCTCTAGTAAAGCGGTAGATGATTTGATTGAAAAAATCATTAACGCTAAAGATTATAAGGAGCAACTAGCCGCCATTCAAGCGATGGATAGGGTGTTATTGTGGGGGTTTTATGTGATACCGCATTTTTATTTGCCTAATTACAGGATCGCAGCGTATAATTACATTGGCATGCCTGAAATCAGCCCTAGCTATGGATTTTCGCCGTATTTGTGGTGGGTAAAAAAAGAAAGGGGTCTTCAATGATTGCTTATATTCTTAAACGCTTGCTTTTGATTATCCCTACTTTATTGGCCATCATGACTATCAATTTCTTTCTGATCCAATCGGCCCCTGGAGGCCCTATAGAGCAGATGATGGCTAAAATCAATAACACGCAGTCCAAAGAAACCCAAGGCGTTGTTAAAGATCGCGCCTATAGGGGATCTCAAGGGTTGGAGAGCGATTTGTTAGAAAATTTAAAAAAACTCTATGGTTTTGACAAGCCCATAGGGGAGCGCTACCTTCTCATGCTTAAAAAATATGTGCAATTTGATTTTGGGGAGAGCTTTTATCGCCAGATTAAAGTGATAGATTTGATTAAGGAAAAATTGCCCGTATCCATTTCGTTAGGGCTTTTTAGCACGCTTTTGATTTATCTTATTTCTATCCCTTTAGGGATTTTCAAGGCCAAACGCAATAACGAGCCTTTAGATGTGCTAAGCAGCGTGGTGATCATTGTCGCTAACGCTATCCCGGCCTTTTTGTTTGCGGTGGTGTTGATCGTGTTTTTTGCTGGAGGGAATTATTGGCACTGGTTCCCTTTAAAGGGGTTACAAACAGAAACTAAAATCCTATAATAACCTATAAAATACTATAATTTTTGTATAGGTTATTAAGTTTTGTGTTATACTGCTTGCATGAATAAAAGAATGCTATCAATCGGTCAAGCGAGTAAGCTTTTGGGTGTAACTATCCAAACCTTACGCAATTGGGATAAAAAAGATTTGTTAAAACCTGATGAACTCACTAAAGGCGGTGAAAGGCGTTACAAGTTAGAAAGTTTAAGGCGTATCAATAGAAACGCAGTCTTTAATCAAGATGAATTAAAAACAATAGCTTATGCTAGAGTAAGCTCGCATGACCAACAAGAGGATTTAATCAGACAAGTTCAAGTTTTAGAGCTTTATTGCGCTAGATGCGGCTTTAACTATGAAGTGATACAAGATTTAGGGAGTGGCATGAACTACTATAAAAAAGGCTTAACCAAGCTTTTAAACTTAATCTTAGACAATCAAGTCAAGCGCCTTGTATTAACGCATAAAGACAGATTATTACGCTTTGGAGCTGAATTGGTATTCAGTATTTGTGAAGCTAAAGAAGTAGAAGTGGTTATCATCAATAAGGGTGATGAGAATGTGAGGTTTGAAGAAGAATTAGCCAAAGATGTTTTAGAAATTATAACCGTCTTTAGCGCTAGATTGTATGGCTCTAGGTCTAAGAAAAACAAAAAACTCTTAGATGAAATGCAAGAAGTCATAACTAACAATGTCAGCTATCTCAATCACGCATAAAATCGCTTTAAAGCCTAATAACAAGCATATTACTTACTTTAAAAAAGCTTTTGGGTGCGCTAGGTTCGCTTATAATTGGGGGTTAGCTAAATGGAAAGAAAACTACCAACTGGGTATTAAAACTAACCATCTACAGCTTAAAAAAGAATTTAACGCTCTTAAAAAATCGCAATTTAATTTCGTTTATGAAGTAACTAAATACGCCACCCAACAGCCTTTTATCCACTTAAATCTAGCCTTTAATAAGTTTTTTAGGGATTTGAAAAAAGGTTTAGTGAGTTACCCTAAATTTAAAAAGAAAAGAGAGTTTCAAGGTTCTTTTTATATAGGGGGCGACCAAATTAAAATCATTCAAACAGCTAATACTGGTTATTTAAAAATACCTAACTTACCACCAATCAAACTCACTGAAAAACTAAGATTTCAAGGCAAAATCAATAACGCTACCATCACTCAAAAGGGCGATCATTTCTATGTTTCAATCTCTTGTGGTGTTGATGAGAGTGAATACAAACGAACCCATAAACTCCAAGAGAGTCATAATAAACTAGGGGTTGATATAGGGATTAAATCCTTTGTGAGTTTGTCTAATGGCTTAAATATCTATGCCCCTAAGCCCTTAGATAAGCTTACTAGAAAGCTTGTAAGAATTAGCAGACAACTGAGTAAAAAAATCCACCCAAAAACCAAAGGGGATAAAACCAAGAAATCTAATAATTACTTAAAGCATTCTAAAAAGCTTACCCACTTGCATGAAAAAATCGCTAACATCAGACTTGATTTTTTACACAAGCTCACAAGCTCTCTTATAAGACACTCAAACTCGTTTTGTTTAGAGAGTTTGAAAGTCAAAAACATGTTTAAAAATCACAGGTTGGCTAAATCTTTAAGCGATGTTTCTATGTCTGTGTTTAACACGCTATTAGAGTATAAAGCTAAATACTCTAATAAAGAAATTCTAAGAGCTGACACTTACTATCCAAGCTCTAAGACTTGTTCTAATTGTCAAAAGGTTAAACAAGATTTAAAACTTAAAGATAGGATTTATCAATGCCTAGAGTGTGGCTTTGAATTAGATAGAGATATAAACGCTGCTATCAATCTTTTAAAGCATTTAGTAGGTAGAGTTACTGCCGAATTTACGCCTATGGACTTGACAGCTCTGTTGAATGATTTATCCAAAAATCGTTTAGCAACTAGCAAGGTTGAACTAGGAATACAACAAAAACCCTAAATTAAGAGAATTTTATAGCTCTTTATAGGATTTTATAGGTTTGTAGTAACGGTTAGTGAGCGATAATTTTGAAAGTTTGAGTGCATTAGGCAAAATCAAGGATTATTTATGGCATATCACTTTGCCCGTTCTTTGCATTTCTTTAGGGGGTTTTGCAAGCCTTACGCTTTTAGTGAAAAACTCTTTTTTAGATGAAATGGGCAAACTCTATGTGGTGAGCGCTAAGGCTAAGGGCTGTTCAGTGGGGCGTATTTTTTATGCGCATGTGTTCCGCAATGCGATTTTATTAGTGGTGGCGGGTTTTCCGCAAGCTTTTTTGGGCATGTTTTTTAGCTCAAGCTTATTGATAGAAATTGTTTTTAGCCTGGATGGGTTAGGGCTTTTAGGGTATGAAAGCATTGTGAGTAGGGATTATCCTGTCGTGTTTGGTTCGCTTTATATTTTCACGCTTTTAGGTTTGGTAGCGAGTTTGATAAGCGATTTGCTCTGCGTGGTGATTGACCCTAGGATTGATTTTGAAAAGCGTTGAGGGTAGGAATGAAAACTGAAATGAAATATTCTTTAAAACTTTTTGTGCGGCCTTTTTTGGTGGTTTTAGGGTTCATGTTGTTGTATGCTTTAGCGCATGCTGCGCTTGGTTTTTATGCGAAAAAAGACAGCGCTTCAATAAGCCAGAATTTAGAAAAAACCGAGATAGAGCGTCAAAACAGCGTGCTTTTGCCTAAACAAGAAGAAGCCAACGCAACCACAACCGCTACAGAAGAAAACCCCACCAAAGATCCTCCTTTGCCTTCAGAAACACCCACGCAAAAACAAGAGATTAAACAAGAAACTAAACAAGAGCAAGAAAAAGAAAACGAACCCAAACAAAACAGCGCTTCACCCACTCAAAACAATCAAAAAACCCCCACAACCCCTACAATTGGAAAAAAACCTTTAGAGTATAAGGTCGCAGTCAGTGGCGTGAATGTGCGCGCTTTTCCTAGCACAAAAAGTAAAATCTTGGGATCGCTTGCAAAAGATAAAAGCGTGAAGGTTTTAGAAATCCAAAACGATTGGGCTAAAATTGAATTTTCTAACGAAACAAAGGGCTATGTGTTTTTAAAACTCTTAAAAAAGGCTGAATGAAAGAATAATGAAATTAAAATCTTTTGGGGTTTTTGGAAATCCCATTAAACATTCCAAATCGCCCTTAATCCATAACGCTTGTTTTTTGACTTTTCAAAAAAAATTAGGGTTTTTGGGGCATTACCACCCCATATTACTCCCTTTAGAAAGCCATATCAAAAACGAGTTTCTGCATTTGGGGCTTAGTGGGGCTAATGTAACCTTACCCTTTAAAGAAAGGGCGTTTCAAGTTTGCGATAAAATCAAAGGTATCGCGCTTGAATGCGCTTCAATCAATACGCTTGTTTTGGAAAATGATGAGCTTGTGGGTTACAATACCGACGCTTTAGGTTTCTGGCTCTCTTTGGGAGATGAGGGCTACCAGAGCGCTCTGATTTTAGGCTCTGGGGGGAGCGCTAAAGCCCTAGCGTGCGAATTAAAAAAACAAGGCTTGAAAGTGAGCGTGTTGAACCGCTCTGCTAGGGGATTGGATTTTTTCCAACGCCTAGGCTGTGATTGTTTTATAAAGCCTCCTAAGAGCGCTTTTGATTTGATCATTAACGCCACTTCAGCGAGTTTGAATAACGAATTGCCGTTAAATAAAGAGGTTTTGAAAGGGTATTTTAAAGAGACTAAGCTCGCTTATGATTTGGCGTATGGGTTTTTAACGCCCTTTTTGTCTTTAGCCAAAGAGCTAAAAATCCCCTTTCAAGACGGAAAAGACATGCTCATCTATCAAGCCTCTTTAAGTTTTGAAAAATTCAGCGCTTCTCAAGTCCCTTATCCAAAAGCGTTTGAAGTCATGCGAAGTGTTTTTTGATGCAAGGGTTTTTAAGAAGCCTGTTTTTTGGGGTTAAAAAGATCCCTAAACCATTCGCTCCTCTAATAGAAAAGGGCGTTTTAAAAGAAGCGCTTGGATGCAACAAGGAACGCTATTTTTTAAAAGAAGGCTTTGATATAGGCAGAATTGAGTGGGCAGAAAATAAGGCGTTTTTCATTTCTTTAGCGAAAAATTACCCTAAAGACCCTTTAATCAAAAACTTACCCCCATCTTTTAAAACAGACGCTTTGATTTTATGCAAAATAGAATGTTCTAAAAAACGCCCCATAGCCTTTTTTAAAGCCGCGCTTTTAAATGCAGAACATGCGATGATAGCTTACTTGGCTAAAAAAAATCACCAGATTGTGGCTATCCCTTTTAAAGAGTCTTTTAAAAAACCCATTCTTTTAAAGCACAGCCAAAGATCCTTATTGGAATTGCCTAGGCATTGCGTGGTAAAGATCGATCTTAAAAAGCGTGAAATCAGCGAAATTTTAGGGGCTTTAGAAGACCCTTTAATAGATGAAAACCTTTCTTTAAGCCTTTTTGACAGGATTAAGGATTTTTCAAAAGATTGTTTGGATTTAGCCCAACATTACGCGCAACTTAAAGCGAGCGATTTTAAAAATAGGATCAATTATTCTCACCTCCCTTTTATCACCATTGATCCTAAAGACGCTAAGGATTTTGACGATGCGATTTTTTATGATCAAGAAAAAAGGGTTTTGTTTGTGGCGGTTGCTGATGTGAGCGAATTTGTGCCGAAATATTCCAGTTTGGATAAAGAAGCTAGGGTTAGGGGCTTTAGCGTGTATTTCCCTAATAGCGTGTATCCCATGCTGCCTTTGAGTTTATCTCAAGGGGCATGCTCACTAAAAGCGTTTGAAAAACGCCTGGCTTTAGTGTATGAAATCCCTTTAGATAATTTGGAAAACGCCCGATTGTTTCAAGGCGTTATTGAAGTTAGGGCTAATTGCACCTATGAAGAAATCAACCATTTTTTAACCACCCAACAAAGCTCGTTAGATAACGACTTGCAACAAAGCCTTTTGGGGTTTTTAGAAATGGCTTTAAAGTTAAAAAAGGAGCGTTTAAAAAAGGGGTTTAATTTCAATTCGTTTGAAAACAAGCTGTATTTAAATAAAGAAGGGCGTATAGAAAAAATTGAAACGCAAACAGAAAGCAACGCGCACACCCTTATAGAAGAAGCCATGCTATTGGCCAACCAATCTAGCGCGAATTTATTGGATAAGCATTTTCAAAATAAGGGGATATACCGCACCCATAAAGAGCCAAGTTTGGAGCAGCAAAAACGCCTCTACGACAAGCTTTTTGATTATGAGATCATGCGCCCTAAAAACATGGGCTTTTTCCCTTTTTTAGAGCATGCCTTAAAGATAGCCAAAGAAAAGAAGTTAGAAAGAGAAGTTTCGCGCTTAATCATTAAATCTCAAAATTTAGCCCTTTATAGCCCCATGCAAGAAAGCCATTTTGGTTTGGGGTTTATTAGCTATACGCATTTCACTTCGCCCATTAGACGATACAGCGATTTAGCCTTACACAGGCTTTTAAAAGAATTGTTGTTTCATCAAGCTAAAGGCTGCTCGTATTTGTTAGAAGAAACGCCTGAATTGTGCGCTGAGTTGAACGCTTTACAAAAAAAGGCCGCTTTGATTGAAAGGGATTTTGTCAAACGCAAATTCGCCCGCTTAGCTTTAGAACTTTTAGAAAAAGAATTTTTGGGCGTTGTTTTGGAGGTTAAAGATTGGGTGGTGGTGGGGCTAAAAGAATTAATAGGGCTTAAAGTTTTAGTCAAAACGAACAAGGTTTTTAAGTCTTTAGAAAAGGTGCGCGTTAAAATCACGCATGCGGATTTGGTTTTAGGGCAAGTTTGGGGCGAAATCACAGAAAGGATTAAAGAGCATGTATCGTAAAGATTTGGACAATTATTTAAAACAACGACTCCCTAAAGCGGTGTTTTTGTATGGGGAGTTTGATTTTTTTATCCATTATTACATTCAAACGATTAGCTCGCTTTTTAAATGCGATAACCCTGACACAGAAACTTCGTTTTTTTATGCGAGCGATTATGAAAAAAGCCAGATTGCGACCCTTTTAGAGCAGGATTCTTTATTTGGAGGGAGCAGTTTAGTCATTTTAAAACTGGATTTTGCGCTGCATAAGAAATTTAAGGAAAATGACATCAATCTTTTTTTAAAAGCTTTAGAGCGGCCTAGCCATAACAGGCTTATCATAGGGCTTTATAATTCTAAAAGCGACACCACAAAATACAAATACACTAGCGAAATTATCGTTAAACTTTTCCAAAAAAGCCCCTTGAAAGATGAAGCAATCCATGCGCGCTTTTTTATCCCTAAAGCGTGGGAGAGTTTGAAATTCTTACAAGAAAGGGCTAATTCTTTACATTTAGACATCAGCAGTCATCTTTTAAACGCTCTTTTTGAAACCAATAACGAAGATTTAAGCATTTCGTTTAACGATTTAGACAAGCTAGCGATTTTAAACGCGCCCATCACTTTAGAAGACATTCAAGAATTAAGCTCCAATGCGGGGGATATGGATTTACAAAAGCTCATTTTAGGGCTTTTTTTAAAAAAAAGTGCGCTTGATATTTATGATTATTTGTTAAAAGAGGGCAAAAAAGATGCGGATATTTTAAGGGGGTTAGAGCGCTATTTTTACCAGCTTTTTTTATTTTTCGCTCATATTAAAACGAGCGGTTTAATGGATGCTAAAGAGGTTTTAGGCTACGCTCCCCCTAAAGAGATTGCCCAAAATTACGCTAAAAACGCCCTGCGTTTGAAAGAAACCGGCTATAAAAGGGTTTTTGAAATTTTTAGGTTATGGCACATTCAAAGCATGCAAGGGCAAAAGGAATTGGGTTTTTTGTATTTGACCCCCATTCAAAAAATCATCAACCCTTGAAAAATGAACTGGTTTTGAGCTTTAATATTCCAATAAAACTCAATTTAATCCAAAAACAAGCGAAAGCAAGGTATAATCAAAAGTTTTTTAGACCTTGCTCTTTTTTAGTAAAAAAAGGGCTATACAACCACAAGGAGAATGGATGAGGCATTATGAAACGATGTTTATTCTCAAACCTACTTTAGTAGAAGAAGAGATTAAATCCAAAATTGAGTTTTATAAAGAAGTGATCACTAAGCATCACGGCGTGATTGAAACGAGCCTGGATATGGGCATGCGTAATCTGGCTTATGAAATCAAAAAGCACAAAAGAGGCTATTATTATGTGGCGTATTTCAAAGCAGAGCCGTCAATGATCTTAGAGCTTGAACGATTGTATCGCATCAATGAAGATGTGTTGCGTTTCATTGTGATCAAATACGAAAGCAAAAAAGAAGTAGAAGCGTGGCATGCGTTAGTGGATAGGGCTAATAAAAAGCCATCACACGCCAAAGAAAAACACGAAAAAACCGAACACACGCATTCCCACCACTTAGAGGAAGCAGAAAGCGTAGGATCTCATAGCGAATAAGGGCTTATCATGTTTAATAAAGTGATTATGGTAGGGCGTTTGACCAGGAATGTGGAGTTGAAATATTTGCCTAGCGGTTCGGCTGCGGCTACAATAGGTTTAGCCACAAGCAGGCGTTTTAAAAAACAAGACGGCACGCTAGGTGAAGAAGTGTGCTTCATAGATGCGCGTTTGTTTGGGCGAACGGCTGAAATCGCTAACCAGTATTTAAGCAAGGGTTCAAGCGTTTTGATAGAAGGGCGTTTGACTTATGAGAGCTGGATGGATCAAACGGGCAAAAAAAATTCCCGCCACACCATCACAGCAGACTCGTTGCAATTTATGGATAAAAAGTCAGACAATCCCCAAGCAAACGCTATGCAAGATAGCGTAATGCATGAGAATTTCAACAACGCTTATCCCGCTAATCATAACGCTCCTAGCCAAGATCCTTTCAACCAAGCCCAAAGTTATGCACAAAACGCTTACGCTAAAGAGAATTCACAAGCACAGCCGTCCAAGTATCAAAACAGCGTGCCTGAAATCAATATTGATGAAGAAGAAATCCCCTTTTAAGGGTTAAAATTAAGGAGAAATTATGGAAAGAAAACGCTATTCAAAACGCTATTGCAAATACACTGAAGCTAAAATCAGCTTTATTGACTATAAAGATTTAGACATGCTCAAGCACACGCTATCAGAGCGCTATAAAATCATGCCAAGGAGATTGACAGGCAATAGCAAAAAGTGGCAAGAGAGGGTGGAAGTAGCGATCAAAAGAGCCCGCCACATGGCTTTAATCCCCTACATTGTGGATAGGAAAAAAGTCGTGGATAGCCCTTTTAAACAGCACTAAATGTTTGATTAGGGCTAATAGGGGGCATGCCCCCCCTTTAATCTTATTTAATCTTATTTAATCTTATTTAATCTTATTTAATCTTATTTAATCTTATTTAATCTTATTTAATCTTATTTAATCTTATTTAATCTTATTTAATCTTATTTAATCTTATTTAATCTTATTTAATCTTATTTAATCTTATTTAATCTTATTTAATCTTGGCTTGGCTTTTATGGAGCGCTAGCGGTAAAAACGATAAAATCCCCTTTTAAACCACCCAAGAAAAAATCCCAAATGTCTTTAGCGTTTGATCACTTCACGACAAAATGAAAAAACTTGATTTTAGCGGTGATTTCTTAAGCATTATTAGGGGGTTAGTGGGAATGTTTCCAAAATACCCCAAAAAACCTTTTTTTTGAAACAACAAAACGCCAAATTAGCGCAAAAATCTTCTCAATTCATGCTATATTAACGAAATCTTGTGATAGGATTTCACGCTCTTAACAAGACTCACCCAACCATTTAATTTTAAGGAAAACGCATGAAAAAAACCCTTTTACTCTCTCTCTCTCTCTCTCTCGTTTTTGCTCCACGCTGAAGATGATGGCTTTTTTATAAGCACAGGTTATCAAATCGGTGAGGCTCTCCAAAAGGTTAAAAACACAGGAGAAATACAAAAACTTTCGGATAAGTATGAAAACTTGAGTAACTTTTTCAACTTCGCAGCCAATAACACAAACGCTCTCGCAGGTAACTTCGCAGCCAATAACACGCTAACTACTGAAAGTATCAACACGGCGGTTTCTAGTTTAAATAAAAGCGCCAAAGAACTAGCCACTAGCACTTCTTCTCCAGCGTATCAGGCCGTGGCTCTAGCACTCAGTTCTGCGGTGGGGCTATGGCAAACCATAGGCTATACGATTCCATGTGGTCCTGGTAAAGACGCCAATGGAAGCGATCAGACATTTGATAACACGCCCACGCCAAACAAAAACACCACCACTTGCAACCAAACTCCAACAGGATCAAGTGGTTCAACAGGAGCAGGTAATCCTCTATCCAGCGCTGAATACGCCAAGATCAACGAGGCTTACCAAATCATCCAAGCGGCTTTTAAAGCAGGGATACCTGCTTTAGACAGCAAAGGGACAACGATAGAAGTAACCATAACAGGAGACACCATCACAGGAGGAACGACAACCCCCACAAAAACCACGCTAACAGCGACTAATGATGCACAAAGCCTTTTAACTCAAGCAAGCACCATTATCAATACCCTTACCACTCAATGCCCAAAAGAGAATCTTGGCAGTGGTGAGACATGGGGAGTGGATAAGAGCGGGAATGTGTGTCAAATTTTTAGCAATTCTTTTAGCGCTATCACAAACATGATAAACACCGCCCAACAAATCGTAACACAAACCCAACAGCTCAACACTAACCAACAAACCCTAGACAATTTCAACCCTGATGCTTCTAGCAATTTCACTTTTGCTCAAAACATGCTCAAAGACATCCAATCTCAAGAAGCGGTTATTAAATTAGTCAATGAAGTGATGAGCGATTTCAAAACCATCAATCCAACGATGCAGAGTGATTTGCAGGGATGTAACTCACCCAATGGCGTGATCAATTCCAACACTTGGGGGTCAGGCTGCGCGAATCTACAAGAGACTTTGAACTCTTTGGAAACATACAACGCTTCTTATAGCAACCAAATCAATCAGGCGCAAGCGGTTGCTAACAGCCTTTATGATAACTCTTTCAATTCTAAAAACCCTAATGTTATCAATTGGGCGATCAATCATTTAGATGGAGGCGCGAATAATTTGATCGGCGATACCAAAACTTCTCCGGCCTATCAAGCCGTGCTTTTAGCGATCAATGCGGCGGTGGGGTTTTGGAATGTCTTAGGCTATGCTACGCAATGCGGGGGTAATGGTAGTCAAAAAAGCACCTCTTCAACCACCATCTTCAACAACGAGCCAGGGTATCGATCCACTTCCATCACTTGCGGTTATAACAATCTAGTAATTGGAAACCAAGGCGTTATGAGCATTGATAACATGAAAAAGCTTAACGAAGCCTATCAAATCCTCCAAACGGCTTTAAAGAAAGGCTTGAGCGCACTCAATCAAAACGACGGGAAGGTTGATGTAACCTATACTTACACATGCTCAGGGGAAGGGAATAATAACTGCTTTATAAAATTAGCGGATGGTAAATACCTCGCACAAAATGGCGGAAGTGAAACCACCACCCAAACCATAGACGGCAAACAAGTGAGCACCACGATCAGTTCAAAAGTCGTTGATTCTAAAGAATCAGGTAATGCATCAGGGGTGTCCTACACCGAAATCACCAACGCATTGAACGGAGTGCCTGATAACGCTCAAGCGCTCTTAGCGCAAGCGAGCACACTCATCAACACCATCAACAGCGCATGCCCATGGTTTAGAGTGACTAATCAAAGTGGTGGCCCACAGATGAACCCGACTTCAGGGGGTTTGTGCGTTTTTAAAGATGAAATCAGTGCGATCCAAAAGATGATCGCAGACGCGCAAGAAATCGTTGCGCAAAGCAAAACCATTGCTGATACCCCACTAAAAGAGGTAACGCCAAATGATTTCAACCCCTATTCTTCTGCAAACACTCAATTGGCTCAAAACATGCTCGCTAACGCTAAAATGCAAGAGGAAATACTGAGTCTAGCCAATCAAGTGGGGCAAACCATTAACCCTAGCAATCTTAGCGGGAACTTCCAGTATTTTGTTGAAAAGTATTTAGCCACATGCGAGAACCCCTATGGTAATGGCATATACGGCACACCCCCAGGCACGGTTACTAAAAACACTTTCGCTTCCGGTTGCGCGTATGCAGCGCCCACTTTAAACGCCTTAAAAGAATATAACTCCCTTTATGGCAATCAAATCAGTCAGGCGCAAATTGTTGCTAACAACCTTTTGAAAGACATCCATGATGGCATGCCCCATTCGGGTAACTCAGGGAATAGTGGGAATGGCACAACAAATAAAAACCATACCGCTTCAAACACGCCCAATTCCCCACTACCGCCTCAAGGATCAACAAATCATCCAGGAAATACCCATAGCCCCACAAACTCAGGGAATAGTGGGAATGGCACAACGGATAAAAACCATACCGCTTCAAACACGCCCAATTCCCCACTATCACCTCAAGGGACAACAAATCATCCAGGAAATACCCATAGCCCCACAAACTCAGGGAATGGTGGGAATGGCACAACGGATAAAAACCATACCGCTTCAAACACGCCCAATTCCCCGTTTCAAGAACTCGGCCATAACCCTTTCAGACGCATTGGATTAATCAGCTCTCAAACCAATAACGGCGCGATGAATGGCGTTGGCGTGCAAGTGGGCTACAAGCAATTCTTTGGAGAGAAGAGAAGGTGGGGGTTAAGGTATTATGGCTTTTTTGATTACAACCATGCGTTTATCCGATCCAACTTCTTCAACTCCACTTCCAATGTCTTCACCTACGGCGTGGGGAGCGATGCGTTATTCAACTTCATCAATGACAAGGTCGCTAAAAACAGCAGACTCTCAGTAGGGCTCTTTGGGGGTATCGCCATAGCCGGCACTTCATGGCTTAATTCCCAATATGTGAATCTAAAAACCGTAAGCAATGTCTATAACGCTAAGATCAACACCGCTAATTTCCAATTCTTATTCAATTTAGGTTTGAGGATGAATCTTTCCAGAAACAAAAAGAAAGTTAGCGATCATGCCGCTCAGCATGGCATGGAACTAGGCGTGAAAATCCCCACCATTAACACGAATTACTATTCTTTCATGGGGGCGAAATTAGAATACAGGAGACTCTATAGCGTGTATTTGAATTATGTGTTCGCGTATTAAGCTTTTATGAAACTCCCTTTTTAAGGGATTTCTTTAAAGCTTTTCTTTTTAAAGTCTTTTTTTTAAAGCTTTTCTTTTTTGAATTCTCTTTTTTAAACCCTCTTTTTTTGGGGGGTTTGATCTTTTTCTTTTCACTGATCCCCACTACTTTCGCTTTTTAACTTTTAAGTTTTATTTTTTGGGAGGGTTTGATGAAAAATCCTTTTTAGCCTTTTAGTTAGTGGAAAAGCGGTAATTTTTAAAAGGTGCTATTTTATAGGGGGGTTTAGTGGGGTTAAAAAGGAGAGAATGATTTCAAAGCACTTTCTGTATTCTCAAGAAAATAAAACTTTAAGAAAATGAGTTTTATAAGTATAAGAAAATGAGTTTTACAATAGAACGAAGCTAAAACGATAAAACAGAGTTTAAAAACCCATTTTTTAAAAAGAATATCAAAATTGAAAACAACCTAACGCTTTAATCCAAAATCAAAGCGTTAAATCTAACCAAGCGATAAAGCCAAAACACCCTTTTAAAAGGCGTCTTAGTGTGTTTTCACCAAGATGACCAAACCTTAAGCGCGTTCAGATTTTTGTTTTTCTCTATATTCTATGATCATGCTGTGGATTTCATCTTTTAATTTTAATTTTTGTTTTTTCATGTGGCTGACTTCAGCGTCGCTAGCGTTTTGTTGTTCAGCGGTTTTGATGTCATCATCAAGCTGGTTGTGTTTTTCAAAAATCTTATCAAAATGCGGATTATTCGCTTTTAACACGCTGATTTCGTCTCTAAATTCATGGAACATGGTTTTCTCCTTTAAGTTTGGATGTTTAAAGTATAATAAACTATCTTTTTAAAAAAACAACTTAAAAGAGTTATAAATAGCCTTAAAATGCGCGATAAAACAACAAAAAGGAATACCCATGGATATTCGCAACGAATTTTTACAATTTTTTCACAATAAGGGGCATGCCGTTTATCCTAGCATGCCTTTAGTGCCTAATGACGCTACCTTGCTTTTCACTAATGCCGGCATGGTGCAATTTAAAGATATTTTTACCGGGATTGTGCCACGCCCTAGCATCCCTAGAGCGACAAGTTCGCAATTGTGCATGCGAGCGGGTGGCAAGCATAACGATTTAGAAAATGTCGGTTATACCGCAAGACACCACACGCTTTTTGAAATGTTAGGGAATTTCTCTTTTGGGGATTATTTCAAAGAAGAAGCGATTTTGTTTGCGTGGGAATTTGTAACTAAGAATTTAGGGTTTAAGCCTAAAGATTTATATATCAGCGTGCATGAAAAAGACGATGAGGCCGTTAAGCTATGGGAAAAGTTTGTGCCTTTTGACAGGATTAAAAAAATGGGCGATAAAGATAATTTCTGGCAAATGGGCGATAGCGGGCCTTGCGGGCCTTGCAGTGAAATCTACATTGATCAAGGCGAAAAACACTTTAAGGGGAGCGAGGATTATTTTGGGGGCGAGGGCGATAGGTTTTTAGAAATTTGGAATTTGGTGTTCATGCAATACGAACGCTCTAATGATGGCGTTTTGTCCCCCTTGCCAAAGCCTAGCATTGATACAGGCATGGGGTTAGAAAGGGTGCAAGCACTATTAGAACACAAGCTCAATAATTTTGATTCTTCATTATTTGCACCCTTAATGGAAGAAATCAGCGAGCTTACAAGCCTGGATTATGCGAGCGAATTCCAACCAAGCTTTAGGGTGATAGCCGATCACGCAAGGGCGGTAGCGTTTTTGCTCGCTCAAGGGGTGCATTTCAATAAGGAAGGCCGTGGCTATGTTTTAAGGCGCATTTTAAGGCGAGCCTTAAGGCATGGGTATTTAATGGGCTTGAAAGAAGCGTTTTTATACAAAGTCGTGGGCGTGGTGTGCGAACAATTTTCTAACACGCATGCGTATTTGAAAGAATCTAAAGAAATGGTAATGAAAGAATGCTTTGAAGAAGAAGAGCGCTTTTTAGAGACTTTGGAATCGGGCATGGAATTGTTTAACTTGTCTTTAGAGCATTTGAATGAAAATAAAATTTTTGATGGCAAGATCGCTTTCAAGCTTTATGACACTTTTGGTTTTCCTTTGGACTTAACGAACGACATGCTAAGAAGTCATGGGGCGTGCGTGGATATGCAAGGTTTTGAATCTTGCATGCAAGAGCAAGTGAAACGCTCTAAAGCTTCATGGAAAGGCAAACAAAACAACGCTGATTTTAGCACTATTTTAAACGCTTATGCGCCCAATGTTTTTGTGGGGTATGAAACGACAGAATGTTGTGCTAAAGCCTTAGGGTTTTTTGATAGCGATTTTAAAGAAATAACAGAGGCAAAGCCTAACCAAGAAGTCTGGGTCTTGCTAGAAAAAACCCCTTTTTACGCTGAGGGTGGGGGGGCTATAGGCGATAGGGGCGCGCTTTTAAAGGACGATGAAGAAGCGGCTATAGTGTTGGATACAAAAAACTTTTTTGGGCTTAATTTTTCGCTCCTTGAAATCAAAAAAGCGCTAAAAAAAGGCGATCAAGTGATCGCACAAGTGAGCGATGAGCGCTTAGAAATTGCTAAACACCATAGCGCGACGCATTTATTGCAGAGTGCTTTAAGAGAAGTTTTAGGCCCGCATGTGAGTCAAGCAGGGAGTTTAGTGGAATCCAAACGATTGCGTTTTGATTTCTCGCACCCTAAAGCGCTCAATGATGAAGAGTTAGAAAAAGTAGAAGATTCAGTTAATGCTCAAATCTTCAAGCACCTAAATAGCCAGGTGGAGCATATGCCCTTAAATCAGGCTAAAGATAAGGGAGCGTTAGCGTTATTTAGTGAAAAATACGCTGAAAATGTGCGGGTGGTGAGTTTTAAAGAAGCGTCCATTGAATTGTGTGGGGGCATTCATGTGGAAAATACCGGGCTGATTGGGGGGTTTAGGATTGTAAAAGAGAGCGGGGTGAGTAGTGGGGTCAGACGCATTGAAGCGGTGTGCGGGAAAGCCTTTTACCAACTGGCTAAAGAAGAGAATAAAGAGCTTAAAAACGCTAAGACTTTATTAAAAAATAATGATGTGATAGCCGGCATTAACAAGCTTAAAGAGAGCGTGAAAAACAGCCAAAAAGCCCCCGTTTCTGTGGATTTACCGGTTGAAAAAATCCATGGCGTGAATTTAGTGGTGGGCGTAGTGGAACAGGGCGACATTAAAGAAATGATTGACCGATTGAAAAATAAGCATGAAAGATTGCTCGCTATGGTGTTTAAAAAAGAAAATGAGCGAATAACTCTCGCATGCGGGGTGAAAAACGCGCCCATAAAAGCGAATGTGTGGGCTAATGAAGTGGCGCAAATTTTAGGGGGCAAAGGAGGCGGAAGAGGCGATTTTGCGAGCGCTGGAGGCAAGGATATTGAAAAATTGCAAGCCGCGCTCAATTTGGCGAAAAATACCGCTCTTAAAGCTTTAGAGGGATAGCATGGAGCTTATTTTAGGCTCTCAATCTAGCGCTAGGGCGAATCTTTTAAAAGAGCATGGGATTGAGTTTGAACAAAAGGCGCTCTATTTTGATGAAGAAAGCCTAAAAACTACAGACCCTAGGGAGTTTGTCTATTTAGCGTGCAAGGGGAAATTAGAAAAAGCTAAAGAATTGCTCACAAACAACCGCGCTATTGTGGTGGCTGATAGCGTGGTGAGTGTGGGTAATCAAATGCAACGAAAAGCTAAAAACAGACAAGAAGCCCTTGAATTTTTAAAACGCCAAAATGGTCATGAAATAGAGGTTTTAACCTGCTCTGCATTGATTTCTCCTGCATTAGAATGGCTGGATCTATCGGTTTTTAGAGCGCGTTTAAAGGCGTTTGATCCTAGCGAGATGGAAAAATATTTAGAGAGCGGTTTGTGGCAAGAAAGCGCGGGCTGTGTGCGTTTAGAGGATTTTCATAAGCCCTATATTAAAAGCTCAAGAAAGAATTTGAGCGTGGGGTTGGGGTTGAATGTGGAAGGCTTGTTAGGGGCGCTAAAATTAGGGGCTAAACTTTCATCATTATAAACGCTATTATTTAATAACATTAAAAACACTATTCACTAACCGATAAACCCCCTTGACAAGCAAAAAAAAACGATACACTCCAACATTTGATGTTTAAGGAGTTGTCATGGGGTCTTTATCTCATATTCTTGTGTCAATCTTGGTGGTGGTTTTGGGATTAGCGGTTATTACCGGGCTTTGGTATCGCATAATGGAATGCATCGATGAGATTAGGAGAGGTAGTTGGCTCACTCAAATTCTTACTGGATTTGGTCTTTGGGGTTGGCTGACAAAAGGTTCAGCATCGTTTTTCACTTCCTTGTTGGCTAAGCTTGGGCTTGGAAGCATGTTTGCTGGTCTTGGAGTGGTATTAGCTGTTCCAACGCTAGTTGGTTGGCTTTTCAGCCGCAGCGGTCTTACAGCCCGTGAGAGATTTGTGGTTTTTATTTTAGGGGCTTTTTCTTTGGCCTTTTTAGTGGGAATGATCTATTTTGGCTATGGCATTATTATGGATTTTAGTGCTCTATCAGCCACAATGTGGTGGTGGTCTTTATCAAAAATAACATGGTTTTACATAGGCTATGCGATTTTATGCGTTCTTACACTTGTTATGGGTTTTGTTACATGCTATAAGATAGAAGACTATTCGTAAAAATTGATTGAAAAAATTAAAATAGGGGAGAAACTAGAACCTTTAAACAGGTTCTAGCAAAATACAAGGTTAGGGATTATTTCCCAAAACGCCCACCGGTGGTAGGGTAGCCATAAACAGAGCCATCTTTGATTTTCATGTGATCTTCCCAAGGCAATTTGTATTTACCAGCGGCTAAGTCTTTGATGTAGGTTAAGCCCACGTCATGTTCTCCGCCCGGTTTAGCCACATACCCTCTATGCCTAGGTTGTAAATGTTGTTTTCTAAGCCCCAGCTTAAGCGAGCGTTGTCAGCCATTTTAGGATAGATTTCCCCAGTTACAATCTCCCAAGGGTTGCGGTGCCCTTGAACAAGAGTCGTGCCATCAAAGTTACAGATTTGCCCCTCACCAAAGTAGTAAAAGACATTATCATAGCCGGCTAAATTCACGCTCACGGTATACATCAAATTGTGCCACGCATTGGAGCGGTTGGTCAAAATCCATTGATCATTGACTTGAGTGCTATAGCCTGAAATGCGGATATACACATTGCACCCTTTATAGGCCGCTTCTCTAGCGAGCTCTGGAATCATGCCGTCATGGCAAATGCACACGGCTAATTTTGATCCGTCCGGACCCTCGCACACAGGCATTCCTAAATCCCCAGGATACCATGGCTCAATGGGATTCCATGGGAATAGCTTGCGGTATTTTAAAACGATTTTACCTTGCGGATCAATGATGATGGCGGTGTTGTAGGGGTTTTTGTTAGAATCAGGATTGCGTTCCATGATTGAAAAAACACCATAAACTTTCGCCTCTTTACACGCCTTAGCGTATAGCTCTGTCTCTTTACCCGGGACATCTAATAAAAACTCTTCGCTAAGCCACTTAGCGGTATTCAAACCTTGCGTGCTATATTCAGGGAAAATGATAAGTTCCACTCCCGGATACCCCGCTTTAGTCGCATGCAAGGTTCTAATAATGCTTTCAATATTGTGATCAATATCCTTACGGCTATTGACAATTGGCACAGGAAACTGAATGGCTGCCACTAAAAACCCTTCAATAGGTTTGCCCATACTACCGATACTTCCCATAATAACTCCTTCTAAAAGTTTTGTCGCAATAACAATAATAGCTATTGCAAGAGAACTAACTTAAAGTAAATGCGAGATTTTTTGATAAAAAGATTTAAATCTATTTTTAAAGCGCTTTTTCAACCTCTATAGGCGCTGTTTTAAAAAACCCCTAAAAACCCTTTAACAATTCCACAAATTCCTTAAAAATATAGTGGCTCTCTTTGGGGCCGGGGCTGCTTTCTGGGTGGTGCTGGACAGAAATAATGGGAGCGTTTTTATAACGCACGCCCTCAATGGTGTTGTCAAAAAGATTGCGGTGCGTGATAATAGCGATTTCTTCAATTTCTTCAGGGACGCAATAGTTGTGGTTTTGCGCGGTGATTTCAACGGCGTTTGTTTTTAGGTTTTTAACGGGGTGGTTGCTCCCATGATGACCAAATTTGAGCTTGTAAGTAGGATAACCTTGCGCGATAGAGAGCAATTGATGCCCTAAGCAAATGCCAAACATGGGGATTTTAGCGTTAATGAGCTGTTTGATTTCTGCAATTTCTTGCTGCAAGCTTAAAGGATCACCTGGCCCGTTAGAGAGGAAAATCCCGCTAATTTCTTTTTTTTCATAGGCCTTAATCAGCTCGTTAGCTTTAGTGTGGTGCGGGTAAATAAGGGCTTTTAACCCCACATTTTGAAGCTCGTTTAAAATATTGCCTTTAGCCCCAAAGTCCAGCACTGCGATAATTTTATGAGAGGTTTTTTCATCAAAAGGCTTGTAATCTAGGGTTTTGAAATCAAAAGTCGCACGCTGGTGCGTGGTGATTTTTTGCGTAGAAACGCTAGACACTAAGGGGGAGTGAGAAATTCTAGGGGCGTTTTTTAAAATTTCTTCAAGTTTGTTTTTGTCATGCTCTATCGTGGAAGCGACCATCATCAAGCACCCATGATGGCGTAAGGTTTTAATCAAACTTCTGGTATCAATATCGCAAATCCCTAAAACGCCACGCTCTTTCAAATAAGCGCTCAGGCTAAAATCCGCCCTTGAATTAGAAAAAAATTCGTTGTAATGGCGCGCTAAAATCCCTGCGCATGAAAAAAAGGATTCATCGTCTTTAGAATTAGTGCCCACAACCCCAATTTCAGGCATGCTAAAAACCACAAATTGCCCCTTATAGCTAGGGTCGCTAATGACTTCTTGATAGCCGCTCATAGAAGTGTTAAAAACAAGCTCGCCTGCTTGCGTGCCGCTAGCCCCAAAACTTTGCGCTTGCAAAAAAAGCCCGTTTTCTAAATAGAGAGAGATCATTATAAAAAGCCTTTACGCCTTAATTCTTCTTCATAGAGCCTTTCAAACACAAGCTCGTATTCATCGCTCCCTACGGGCAGTTTGCGTTTGTAATGCTTGATTTTTTCATGCACTTCATTTTCAATGCTTTCATACGCTTTAGAATAGGTGTCAATGGATTTGTAAATCAAATTCCTTATCAAATTTTCTGACACGCTAAACATGATCAAATCCTTATCTAAGATTTTATTCAAAATCTGGTGCGACAAATCGTTGCACCTTTCTTCCCAAAACAAATGGAAGCCCTCTTTTTGAGCGATCTGTCTTTTAATCATCCAAAAAAGTTGCCTTTCATCCATCCGCATGAATTCTATCTCATCGGTGTTTTCTTCTAAAAGCTCTCTGGCTTGCTCATCTATGGCGTTTTCTTTTTTAACGCTTTTTTCCAAAATCCCTTCTATCAATTCACACAATAATTCTCTAGGGGCTTTTAATTCTAATAGTTTTGAATGGATAAAGTCGTTGGCAATCTTATGGCTTATATGGTTTATATGGGTTAGTTTGAGTCTCATGATTTTTCTCGCATATTTTATTTATTTTTGGAGTGTATTTTATCATTCTTTAGATAAAATGCTTTTTAAAGAGTGGGTTTAATGGTGCACCAAACTATAGGATTGTAGAATTTTATCAGCGTAGATGATTTCAATATCAGGGCGTTTTTTAGAAATTTTAGTGTTGATCAGTCTTAATTTCCCCCCTTCCTTAATGCCATAGAATTGAAGCCTTAAAGCGAGTTGTTTATCGTTAGTGCGGATTTGATGAATGCCCCTTAATTGCAAGGCCGTAGCGACTTCTTTGGCTAAGAAATGCCGGTTTAATAATTTTTCATTAGCGCCAGAAATTTTACTCCCCCATAAAAAAAGCGTTTCAGTGAGCATTAAAAGATACAAACTAAAAACGCGCAAATAATACTGCCCCCTAAATTCCTTTAAACGCACCCTAAGGCTATTTAAAACGCTTTTAACAAACAAAGGCAAACCGATTAAAGCTAAGGGGGCGAAAGTTCTTAAATCTATCTCTTGGCGCATGCTCAAAAGCAAAGGGAAAAGCCAACCGCTCGCGCTCATAAAGGCTAGTAGCGATGGCTTTTTATCAAAAAGGGCTTTATAGATCGTATAAGGGTAGTAGAGGAACAATAGGGGCGAATATAAAAGCATGAGCTCTAAGCATGTGTCTATAAAATACCCACTAGGCAAGCCCTTATTGAAACTCCCGCTAAAAAGAGCGATATTCACGCCTAGACCCACCAAAATAAAGATTGCGCTCTTAAAATAGCGTCTTCTTAAAGCGTAGGTAAAAACCCCTAGCAAAAGCGGGATAAACGCGCCGTCTAAAAACGCGCAAGCGCTAAGGGTTAAATAAGGGATTTTTTGGGTTTTGATATATAAATAGCTAATCAAAAGCCCAAGGCTTAACACCAGCACGCTTTTAGCCAATAAAATCGCAAAGAGATTCACCCCAGGCAATAAAGCGTAAGTCAATACCACATAAAGGGCGTCTTTAGGCTTTTTTAAAATCTTTCGCCCTATCAAATAAAATAAAAACATGTTAATGGCATGAGCGATCAAAAAAGGCAATCTTAAAGCCAAATCGTTTTGACCCAAAATTTCAGTGCTTTTTTGAGCGATTTGAACAAACCATGCGCTGCTATAAAAAAAATCCTTCGCTTCATTGTAGCTGATAGAAATTTCTCCACTCATCAACAGCCCCAAAGCTAGGACTAAAAAAACCATGACGATAAAGACTAAATCGCTTAAATCAAAGCTTCTTGTTTTTTTCTCTGGATAAATAAAGTAGCTAAAGTATAACAGAGCGCTTTGTAAGGGGCTTAGTTGCATCGCTTAAATTTTTTTTAATTCTTTTAAAAGAGCGGGCAAGGCGATGAGTAAGCCTGAACATAAAATCAAAGCCACCCCCAAAGAGCTTTTAAGATCCAAAAATTTATCGCCTAAATACAGCCCAAACAACAGCCCCCAAACAATGCGGGTGTATTCAATCGGGGCAATGATCCCAGCAGGAGCGTTCATGTAAGCATAAGTTAAGAAATACTGCCCTAAAGTCCCGCTAATCCCTATTAAAGAAATCCACAAAATGTCTTCTTTTCTAGGAATATGAACGCCTGTGGATAAAAAAGGAATATCAATGAACATGCCCACTAATCCAAGAAGGCTCATGCCAAAGGCGAACGCTAAAATCACGGCTTGCTTGTCATAATATTCCCTCAAATCCCTTAAAGTGATATACGCTAAAGACACAAAGATCCCGCTCAATATGCCCATAAAAATTTCAACCGGCCCCACATTTTCCACGCTAGGATCTGAAATCAACACCACCCCCACTATCCCGATGCATGCAGAAATTAACGCGCTTCTTTTTAGCTTTTCTTTCAAAAGAAAAGGGGAAAGAAGCACCGTGTAAATAGGCGCGCATTGCGAGAAAGCCGTCGCTGTAGCGAGCGAAATTTTTTCAATATTATAAAAAAACGCCAACATGGCCAAGCCCCCTACAACGACCCTAAAAGCGAGCTTTTTAAAACCGCCTTGTTTGTAACTTTTTAAGCGGTAGGGTTTGAAAGGATAAATGAGTAAAAGTAAGAGCGTCATGGTAATGGAGCGGTAAAACACATTTTCCATAGGGGAAAAATAATCCGCTGTGATTTTAACAAACGCGCTCATGATTCCAAAGCAAAAATTCGCCAAGAGTATCATTGAAACGCCAAATAAAATGGTGTTACGCATGCCTTTTACCCGTAAAGATTTTTAGGGTAGTTTAACCTAAAATCTCTAACTAAGACTTAAAGTTTTTAAGCTTTAAAAGCATAAGAGTTGCATTGGTTGGTAAAATCATGTTATAACAATGTTCTAGGAGTTTTACCTTTTGTTTTGTCTAGAATGATTCTAGAAGCTTTAGCATTTCAAACTCCTTGAAATATGAAAACATAAAAACACGAATCCTTTTTGAAAATAAACTCCTAGACCCTTTTTAAAGGGTTTGAATGCCACCACTTAGAAAACTCTTTTATCGCTTTTTAAGTCCCTTGTTTTGTTAAAAACCCATGCCGTAAGACCTCATCTCATTAGGGAATGGATTTTGCTTAACATTAGCGTAAAATTCAATTTTAGGAAATTCGCATGGCTGTTTCTTCTATTAATCAATTTGATTCTAACCTCTATGGGCTTTTAAACGCTAAAAGCGCTCCTAAAGAAGACCTAGCTCCTGTTGAAAACACAGAAAAAATAGAGCGAGAAAAAAAGGACGCTCCAACAGAAAACATCCCCTTTAACCCTGACAAGCGAGAAACTTACGGCTTTTTGGTTTTAGAATTGATGAGCGATAGGGAGTATGAGGCTTTTTTAAGGGCTACGGCCGGAATGGATGAGAGCCAAAAACGCTTGGCTGCTCAGTCGCTCTATAGTTTGACGGATTTTTATAACGGAAAATTCTCTAAAGAAGTGGAAAACGCCCCCAAACAACCGATAAATGGCTTGCACAAAAAAGCCCTACAAACCTTTAACGCTACCAACCATAACGCTTTTTTGCAACGCTACCAGAACGCTTATAACAACCCTTCTTCTATGGATGTTACCCTTTAAATGGGGTTAGGGTGGAGCGCTTTTCAATTTGTTTCTTCCAAACTCTTAAACACCTTGATGAGATCTATATGCTCATCAATGTCATGCACTCTTAAAATGCTCGCTCCATTTTGTAGCGCCATTAAATGCAAACTCAAAGTGCCGGCGAGCCGGTTTTGAACTTCACGCCCGGTGATAAGCCCGATCGTGTTTTTACGACTCGCTCCCACCAATAAGGGTTTTTTGAATTTGAGGAAGTGGCTTAAATGCTTGATTAAGGCTAAATTATGCTCTTTTAATTTAGCGAATCCAAACCCTATATCTAAAATAATATCTTGAAGCGCGTGTTTTTCTAAAACCTCTAGTTTTTCCTTAAAGAAGCGATCCATTTCATCAAACAGATTGTGGTAAAAAACATTTTCTTGCATGTCTTTGGGGGTTTTTTGAGTGTGCATTAAAATGCAAGTGGGCTTGTAATCTCTGGCGACTTCTAGCATTCCAATACTACTAAAACCGCTCACATCATTAAGGATGGAAAAATAATGCTCCAAAGCCATTTGGGCGGTTGTGGCATGGTAGGTGTCTATGCTGAATTTAGCGCATTGGTAGAGTTTTTGGGATTTGATTTCTAATAAAATTTCTTTTAAGCGATCTTGTTCTATTTTTGGATCAATGATTTCACTCTGTGGCCTTGAACTGGCCGCGCCTATATCAATGAGCGTGATACCCTTTTCTAATAATTGATAGATTTCTTCAAGCGCTTTTTTACTATCAAACCGGCTTTTTTCATAAAAACTATCCGGCGTGAGATTCAAAATTGCCATGATCTGTGGGGCGTTAGGTTTCTGGGATTTAAGGTGGCTTTTTAATTCTTGCGCTAAATTTTTAAGCCCAAAGGGTTGGGAATGGCACTTGACAATAAGGCGTTCTAACTGGCTAGCGCTCACAATCAGCACCCCATCATAAAAAGGCTCTTTAGCTAAAATACAATCTCTTGGCGTGGCGAAATCGCCCCCAACGCTGATGGCCTCTTGTTTTAAAATCAGCGTTGCGCTTAAGGGCAGATGTTGGATTTCAAAAACAAAGCTAACGCCTTTTTTATGCATATGGGTTTGAGCGCATTTTTCTGATCCGGTTTTTAAAAGGGCGTTTTTGAGCGCATCCGGGTTAAGGCGTTTTAAAATCATGGCGTTTTCTTTTTAGATAAAAGGCTTAAAAGTAAAGGTAAAAGATTATAGCTGAGCTTGTAATAAGAGCTATTAGCCTTGATCGCTAAATCAAAGGCTTGCAATTCTTGCTCGTTTAATGGGATTTTATGCCTATTAACGCTTTCTAACAGGCTTTCAATTTTTTCTCTCTGATTTTCTCTGGAATCAAAATTTTCTTTGTCTAAATTTTTTAAAAACGCATAAATATCTTTCAAATCCAGCCTTGATAAATCCAAATCTAAAGGTTTTAGGGGGATTTTTTGGCGCTTGTCTTCTTTGATTAGGCGGGATTTAATGGTGGCTAAAACATGGTTTGGGCTTTTAGCAAACATGATAAAACAAACATTATTTGGGGGTTCTTCTAAGATTTTTAAAAGCGCGTTTTGGGCTTCTATGCCATAACTAGGCGCAGCGATTAAAAAGGCGTTTGGTTCGCTGTGTTTTAAATGAGCCTTTGAAATAACTTCTTTGGCATGCTCTATTTTAAAGTCCTTGTTAAAAGTTTTGATCACCTTTTTGTCTTTTTCAATGATCTCGGTGTAGAATTTAATGTGGCGCTTGAAAAGGCTTGCAGTCTCTTCTAGGCTCTCTTCAAGATTGTCCGTATAAATAAGGCGGTTGAAGTTTTTCACAGAGTGATCTTATTGTATAGCGCACTAAAAAGCGCGTTTTCAAAGAGTTTGAAGAGTTGCAATAATTTATAATCCAATAAGATGTCATGCTCTTTTAAAAGCAAGCAATCTTCTTTAAGCTCTTCAAAAAGCCATAAAAAACTAGGGATTTTGCTCAGTAGTATCGTTTTCAAGCCTTCATTTTCAACCCTCCCAACATGCCAAAACATGGGGTTTTGATAAGTCATCTCTATGGTGGCTAGAGAGAGATTTGCATCGTTTTTGGGGTAGAAAGAAGAAGCGTTAAAATCAATGACTGACAATAAGGGGCGCTCTTTTAAATCTTTGGGGTTTAGGTTAGAAAGAATGTAGTTTAAAAACCAGCGCCTAGAAGAATCAGCGCTCACTAACAGCGATCCGCCATTAAGCACATGCGAGATGGTTTGCGCGATGAGTTTAGCATAACTGGATCGCTCCAATTCTAGCCACCCGCTTTGTTGGGCGATAAATTCCCCCTGATCGCGCACAAATTCCTTAATCCAGTCGTAGAAATTTTTCATTGATCCAGTTGATACACCGCATGCAAAGTTCTAACGGCTAATTCAGCGTATTTAATGTCAATCAAAACCGAAATTTTAATCTCGCTTGTAGAAATCATCATGATATTGATATTGTCTTTGGCTAGGGCTTTAAAAGCGGTACTCGCTACCCCAGAATGCGACTTCATGCCCACGCCCACTATGGAAACTTTAGCGATATTTTCATCATAATCAATGGAATCCATTTGCGCTAAAAAAGGCTTTAAGGCTTGCTTGGTTTCTTCTATTTGGGTTTTAACGATCGTAAAATCCAAATCGGTTTTGCCGTCTCTGCCGATCGTTTGGACGATCATATCCACATTAATGCGATACTCCGCTAAAGCGCCAAAGATTTCAGCGGCAATGCCTGGCCTGTCTTCCACGCCCTCCATGCTCACACGAGCCTGATTCTTATCCAATGCGATCCCACTCACTATAGGGGTTTCCATGCGTTCTCCTTTAAAGTCTTTTTCAGCCACAATGAGCGTGCCTTCGCTATGGTTAAACGAATTGCGAGTCACTAACTTGACGCTGAGTTTTTTGGCCAATTCCACCGATCGGTTCAATAAAACTTTAGCCCCCATAGAAGCCAGTTCAAGCATTTCATCGTAGCTGATTTGCGCGATTTTTTGAGCCTTTTCTTCAATGCGCGGATCGGTGGTATAAATGCCATCCACATCCGTATAGATTTCGCACAAATGCGCTTTTAAAGCCCCGGCCAAAGCGACCGCGCTCAAATCGCTCCCCCCACGCCCTAAAGTCGTTGTTTCGCCTTGAATGTCAGCGCCTTGAAACCCAGCGATCACCACAATGTAGTTTTTTTCTAAAAGCTCTGTGATGCGTTTGGTGTCAATGGATTGGATCACGGCGTTTTGAAAATGCGAGCTGGTTAAAATGCCCGCTTCTTTCCCGCTCAAGGAAATGGCTCTATGCCCATACCTCTCTAACGCCATGCTCAAAGCCGCGCTTGAAACCAATTCCCCCGCGCTTACAATCCTGTCCATTTCTCGCTTGTTAGGGTTATGGCTAAAATTCTTGCCAAATTCTAAAAGCCTATCGGTTTCGCCGCTCATCGCCGAAACCACCACCACCACCTGATGCCCTAATTTAACGCTTTCTAAAACCCTTTGGGCGACATTGTGGATCCTTTCTACGCTGCCCATGCTCGTGCCGCCGTATTTTTGAACGATTAACACCCTAAATACCCCTCTCTTCTGAAATAAGCAATGACTTGGCGGTACACTTGACGCTTAAAGGGAACGATTTTTTTAAGCAAATCCTTAAGATGGATGAATTGGTAGGCTCTAAATTCTGGCGTGTGTTTGTTCAAATCAATGTTGTTAGCATGCTTTAGGCGCACTAAAAAATAGCGTTGCTTTTGCCCGTCAAACGAATAGAATTTGTGCTCCATATTGCTTGGGAAATCATAGGCGATCCATCTGGGGTATTGCGCTAAAATCTCTATTTCATTCGTGCCAATTTCTTCTAATAATTCTCTATGGAGCGCTTCTAAGGGGGTTTCACCCTCATCAATGCCCCCTTGGGGGAACTGCCACGCTCCTTCAATATCTATGCGCTCAGCGATAAAAATTTCGCATGTATTAGGGTAATCTGGCGACATAATGATAGCCGCAACATTAGGACGATATTTTTTATGTAGCATAGGTCTTTATTCTAGCTCTTTCTTGTTTGATCAAGATGGTATTATAATGCATGCTGGCTTTAAGTAGGGTTAAGAATGCCATTAAAATCAAAAATTAAAAAAAAGGGCTTGAAACCCATTTTAATAGCGCCCAAACAGTGCTACTAAAACTAAAAGGGTTTATTTGAGAGTGGGGATGTATTTGGCTAAAGCTTTGATGTCTTCATCGCTTAATTTTTTAGCTTGCGCGGTCATGACAGGATTCTTGTTGGCACCGCTTTTAAAATCCATAAGCTCTTTTTCAATTTCCGCTTCACTCATCATGTTGACGATTTTGCTTTTGCCTAAAGCTTTTTTTTCAAACCTAACCCCATGGCAAGCGACACAACTTTTTGCAAGAGCCTTAACATCTGTTGCCATCAAAGCGTTTGCGAACGCTAAAACGCCTAAAGCCATAATAACCTTTTTCATAGTGTGTCTCCTCATGCTTATCAAAATAACCTTAAAATGATACAATTACAAGTTTAAGTTTCGCTTAAAATGAAATGAAAATGAGAGAAATAAATATGATTTTATACATTCATATCCCCTTTTGTGAAAATAAATGCGGTTATTGCGCTTTCAATTCCTATGAAAATAAGCATGGGCTAAAAGAAGAATACACTCAAGCGCTATGCCTGGATTTAAAGCATGCCTTAAGCCAAACTGATGAACCAATTGAGAGCGTTTTTATTGGCGGCGGCACGCCTAACACTTTAAGCGTGGAGTCTTTTGAAAGGATTTTTGAAAGCATTTACCGCAATGCGCGCTTGAGCATGGATTGTGAGATCACCACTGAAGCTAACCCCGAATTGATCACTAAAGCTTGGTGTCAAGGCCTAAAAGATTTAGGGATCAACCGCTTGAGTTTAGGGGTGCAAAGTTTTAGAGAGGATAAATTATTGTTTTTAGAGCGCCAACATTCCAAAAATATCGCTCCTGTGATAGAAACTATTTTAAAAAGCGGGATTGAAAATGTCAGCATAGATTTGATTTATAACACCCCATTGGACAATGAAAACTCTTTAAAAGAAGAATTAAAACTCGCTAAAGAACTCCCTATCAACCACTTGAGCGCTTATGCTTTGAGTGTTGAAAAAAACACGAATTTAGAAAAAAACGCCAAAAAACCCTCATGCACCAATTTTGACAATGCCATAAAAGAAATTTTAGAGGGCTTTTCTTTCAAGCAATACGAAGTGTCTAATTACGCTAGAAATTATCAAGTCAAGCACCATTTGGCTTACTGGGGGGCTAAAGATTATTTAGGGTGTGGGGCTGGGGCTGTAGGCTGCGTGGCGAATGAGCGCTTTTATGCAAAAAAACTCATAGAAAACTACATCAAAGACCCGCTAAAACGCCAAGTTGAAACGCTTAGCGAACAAGACAAGCGCTTAGAAAAGCTGTTTTTAGGCTTGAGGTGCGCGCTGGGGGTTGAGCTTAATTTCTTAGATGAAAATAAAGTAAAGTTTTTGATTGAAGAAAACAAGGCTTTCATTAAAAATGACCGATTGGTAGCGAGCGATTTTTTCATGGCCGATGAAATGGCTTTGTGGCTGTTGTAAGGCTCTGCTTGAATCAAGCGTTAATAAAACGCTAAAAAGCGTTTTTTAATTAATGCCTACAAAATTTTTAGCCAAAAGCCAACCAATGGCTACCCCAATAAGCCCTAAAATGTTAGTGCCTAAGGCATAAGAAACGGCTTCAATGTATTGGGATTTTTGCAAGAGCTTTAAAGTGTCTAACCCGTAAGAAGAGAAGGTCGTAAAACCTCCTAAAACCCCAGTGACAAAGAAAATCCCAAAATCATCACCAAAAACTTTTTTAACAGCCAAATGCCCCATAAAGCCGATGACAAAACACCCTATGATATTCACGCTAAAAGTCCCTAAAGGGAAACTTTCAAACATTAAAAATTTACTGGGCATCATTTTGCCCACAAAATACCTTAGCGAACTCCCTATAGCTCCCCCTAAAGCGGCCCATAAAAAAATAAAATTCATGCATCATCCTTTAAAAAATCACTGAGAGCATTATAATGAGATGTTTTTAATATTCTTTAACCCTCAAACTTAAAGCCAGTTCTAAACATGCTTCTAAGGAGGGCTTTTTAGCGCTATAGCTTTGAATGCCTTGCTCTTGCAAATAAAGAGCGGTCGTGTTGCCAATGCTTATAGCGGTGTAATTTTCTAAAAATTCAAAATAGTGCAAGAAGGCTTTTGCATGGCTTATGGCAGTAAAAATAAGGATGCTCTTTTCTTTGGGTTTTAGGGCGTTTTGTTCGCTTAAGGTTAAATGTTTGAGCTTGTTTTCATAAACAACGGCTTGCTTGAAATCAATGCCATGCTCTAAAAGAATGGTGTCTAAAGAAGAAGCAATCTCTTTTGCCCTGAGATACAAAACGCTTTTTTTTTCCAATAAAGGAAGGATTTCTTGAACAAACTCTTTGCCATGGGCTTTTTCCCCTATAAAGGCGACTTTAAAATGGTGATCTTGTAAAGTTTTTGCGGTGGGTTCGCTCAAAGCGTAAGCAGGAATGTTTTGTAAAATTTTGAGTTTGGGGCTGTTTTTTAGAGTTTCCAGCAAGGAAAACACCGCATTTTTAGAAGTGAAAATAAGGGCGTTAAAAGGGGTTGGATCTAATTCTAAGGGATAGTAGCAAAATTCATTTAAAATGAGAGTCTTATAAGGGGCGATTCTTTGAGAATGCACCCATACAATCTCCCTCATGCCTAGTTTTTTTTACCGCAAGCGTCATCATAGACCATTCTAAAGCCGTATTTTTCAAAATCATAGACATTGCCCTCTAAATAATAGGGCGTATAGCCTAATTCATGCATGCTTTTAGCCGCATCTAAAGCCCTGCGGCCAGCCCTGCAATGGAGCAACACTTTTTTGTCTTTGTGCTGGGATAAAAAATCAGCGAGCTTTTCTTGGTCATTGACGCTAATGAGCGTGGCGTTAGGCAAATGCAATTCTTCATATTCGTCCAACTCGCGCACATCTACGACAATAAAATCATTGAAATTGACTTCTTCTAAACTGATTGCATAATCTTCAAGCATGTTTATCCTTAATTTTTAAAGTAAGGTTATGTTACAATGATTTGATAAATAGGAATGTTTAAGGAGCATGTATGCAAGAAAATTATGACGCTTTTTTTACCGAAGCGAGCGGGTTTTTAAGCGATAGGATTTTTAAGGATTATTTACGCCGTTTGGCTTATGGCATTGATGCATCTTGTTATCGTTATATCCCTAAAATAGTCGCTTGGGTGAAGGATGAAGAAGAAGTTCAAAAGCTTTGTGTTTTAGCCAAAAAGCATGGCGTTTCATTGACTTTTAGAGCGGCTGGGAGTTCCTTATCAGGGCAAGCGAGCTGTGATGGGGTGCTGGTGATGGCTACGCATTTTTTCAAAGACGCTAAAATTTTAGACAACGCTACAAGCATTCAGCTCTCATGCGGAGTCATAGGAAGTAATGCGAACGCTTTATTGAAACCTTATCATAAAAAAATAGGCCCAGATCCCGCTACGATAAACACCGCTATGATAGGGGGGATTGTTGCCAATAACGCTAGCGGGATGTGTTGCGGGGTGGAGCAAAACAGCTACAAAACCCTAAAATCTTTAAGAGTGATCTTAGCCGATGGCACTCTTTTAGACACCGCCAATCAAAAGAGCGTTGAGGGTTTCAAAAACGCACGTAAAGATTTGATTGAAGGGGTTTTGAATTTAAGAAAAGAGATTTTAGAAGATAAAGAATTGCATGCTTTAATTAAGAAAAAATACGAGATCAAAAACACCACCGGCTATAGCTTAAACGCTCTCATTGATTTTGAAGATCCTATTGAAATCATTAGCCATTTATTCATAGGCTCTGAGGGGACTTTAGGCTTTATTTCAAGCGTGGAATTAGAATGCGTGAAAGATTACGCTTATAAAACTTGCGCGTTATTGTTTTATGAAAATTTAGAGCGATGCGCCAAAGCCGCTCAAATTTTAGCCGCCTTAAAAGCCAAACAGCCTGAAATGATTTCTTCAGCAGAGCTTATGGATTATGCGTCCTTAAAAAGCGTGAAAGGTTTGGAGGGCATGCCCAGAGTGATTTTAGAAATCAAAGAGCCTAACGCATGCTTACTCATTCAAAGCGAAAGCGATGATCCTTTAATTTTAGAAAACAACATGCAAACGATTTTAAACGCTTTGATCACGATACCGGTCGTTTTAGATTCTCAAATCAGCAGTGATCCTACTATTTACCAATCGTGGTGGAAGATCAGAAAAGGCATTTTCCCTATCGCAGCGTCTCAAAGAAAAAGCCAAAGCTCTGTGATCATTGAAGATGTGTGCTTTAGTCAAGAAAATTTTGTAGAGGGGGCAAAAGCGATTGAAGGGCTTTTAAAAAAACATGGCTTTAAGGATAATAGCATTATTTTTGGGCATGCGTTAAGCGGGAATTTGCACTTTGTCGTTACGCCGATTTTAGAAAATGAAACTGAAAGAAAGGCGTTTGAAAATTTAGTTTCTGACATGTTTTTAATGGTGAGCGAAAGCTCTGGCTCTATTAAAGCCGAACATGGCACAGGCAGGATGGTAGCCCCCTTTGTGGAAATGGAGTGGGGAGAAAAAGCCTATAAAATCCACAAACAAATCAAAGAATTGTTTGATCCTAACGGCATTTTAAACCCTGATGTGATCATCACAAACGATAAAGAAATCCACACTAAAAATTTAAAGAGCATTCACCCTATTGAAGAGCATTTGGACATGTGCATGGAATGCGGGTTTTGTGAAAGGATTTGCCCTAGCAAAGATTTATCTTTAACGCCACGACAACGAATCGTTATCCACAGAGAGATAGAGCGCTTAAAAGAAAGGGTAAGTCATGGTCATCATAAAGATCAAGTTCTATTAAATGAGCTTTTAAAAGAGTCTGAATATTTAGCGCACGCCACTTGCGCGGTGTGCCATATGTGCTCTATGCTATGCCCTTTAGGAATTGATACCGGAAAGATCGCCCTAAATTATTATCAAAAAAACCCTAAAGGCGAAAAGATCGCTTCAAAGATCCTTAATAACATGCAAACAACCACAAGCGTGGCTCGTTTTTCTTTAAAAAGCGCTCGCTTAGTTCAAAATCTCATAGGCTCTCACAACTTAGTAAGCCTGACCAAAGGGATTAAAAAATTCATCAAGCCCTTCCCTAAAGCCTTTCATTACATGCCCAAAAACAACGCCTATCCTTTAGAAAATAAAACGCATAAGAGCGAAGAAAAAGTCATTTATTTCAGCACTTGCATCAACCGCTCGTTCGCTCCATCAACCAAAATGGCGGATAAAAGATGCATTCAAGAAGTGTTTGAATCCTTATGCCAAAAAGCCAAAGTTTCGGTAATGTATCCTAATGGATTGAGTGCACTTTGTTGCGGGAAAGCCTTTATCAATTACACCGACTTGACCAAACAAAACAATGAAAAAAACCATGCGATTTTTTTGCAATTAAGCGATAAGGGAAAAATACCGATCGTTTTAGACCATAGCGCATGTTCGACGCATTTTTTCAAGCAAATGAAAGCTTATAAGGATTTGAAAGTCTATGATTTGAGCGTCTATATTGAAGAAGTTCTAAGCCCTAAATTAAAATTCAACCCCATTAACGAAGATATAGGGCTATACACGATGTGCGCTTTAAAGTTAGAAAATAAAGAAGAGTTGTTATTCAATTTGGCTAAAAAATGCACTTTAGGCGAGATTGTTATCCACAAAGAGACGGGTTGTTGCGCCTTTGCGGGGAATAAGGGCTTTTTTACCCCTGAATTGAACGAGAGCGCTTTAAACGGCTTTCAAGAGTTTTACCAATCCTATGATCTTAAAAGGGGTTTTTCCACTTCCAGCACTTGCGAGATCGGTTTGAGTGAAAAAACCCACTTTTCTTGGCAGCATATCGCTTATTTAGTGGATGCTTGCACGCTTTAAATGGTGTATAATAAAGAATTTCTTTAAAGGGTAAAGGTATTGGATAACACTCTCAAACATCTTGCCATTATTATGGATGGTAATGGCAGGTGGGCTAAATTAAAGAATAAAGCTAGGGCTTATGGGCATAAAAAGGGCGTAAAAACCCTTAAAGACATCACGATCTGGTGCGCTAATCATAGGCTAGAATGCTTGACTTTATACGCTTTTTCTACAGAAAATTGGAAACGCCCTAAAAGTGAAGTGGATTTTTTAATGAAAATGCTTAAAAAATACCTTAAAGATGAGCGATCCACTTACTTGGATAATAACATACGCTTTAAAGCGATAGGGGATTTAGAGGGCTTTTCTAAAGAACTGAGAGAGACGATCTTGCAGCTTGAAAACGATACCAGGCATTTTAAGGATTTTACGCAAGTTTTAGCCCTCAATTACGGATCTAAAAACGAGCTTTCAAGGGCATTTAAAAGCTTGCTAGAAAGCCCGCCTAGCAATATAAGCCTTTTAGAAAGTTTAGAAAATGAAATTTCTAATCGTTTAGACACGCGCGATTTGCCGGAAGTGGATTTATTGTTACGAACGGGGGGGGAAATGCGCTTGTCTAATTTTTTATTGTGGCAATCCAGCTATGCGGAATTGTTTTTCACGCCGATTTTATGGCCTGATTTCACCCCTAAAGATTTAGAAAATATCATTAGCGATTTTTACAAAAGAGTGCGCAAATTCGGGGAATTAAAATGCTAGTAGAAATAGAGAATTTGACTAAAACCTATGGGAGTTTAAAAGCGTTAGACCATATCAATTTGAAACTACCCAAACAGCAATTTATAGGGCTTTTAGGCCCTAATGGAGCGGGCAAAACCACTCTGTTAAAAATTTTAGCCGGATTGAATTTGAACTATCAAGGGGAAGTGAAAATTTTAAATCAAAAGATCGGCATAGAGACTAAAAAAAGCGTGGCGTTTTTAAGCGATGGCGATTTTTTAGATCCTAAATTAACGCCTTTAAAAGCGATCGCTTTTTACAAGGATTTTTTCAGCGATTTTGATCCATCAAAAGCCCTAGATTTGCTCAAACGCTTCAGCGTGCCTTTAAAAAGAGAGTTCAAAGCCCTTTCAAAAGGCATGAGGGAAAAATTACAGCTGATTTTAACCCTATCACGAAACGCTTCTTTGTATCTTTTTGATGAGCCGGTGGCTGGGATTGACCCTATTGCAAGAGAAGAGATTTTTGAACTCATCGCTAAGGAATTTAGCCAAAACGCAAGCTTGTTAGTTTCTACGCATTTGGTGGTGGATGTGGAAAAGTATTTAGACAGCGCGATTTTTTTAAAAGAAGCTAAAGTGGTGGCTTTTGGCGATGTGGGAGAACTGAAAAAAGGGTATAGCAGTTTGGAAATGGCGTATAAAGAAAGGTTGAAATAGATCAGTCAATTTGTCTTAAACGCCTAAACGCCAATTAAAACTATCACAGATCGCTTGAATATTTTTGCATGGAATTTCTTTAAAATTTAAGTATAATTGTCAGCATCGCCTAGATGATTCGTGTTTCTTATTGATGGCAAGTTCGTTGAAAAAATAAGTTAGGCTAAGGTAGTGGTTTTTGTGTGATGGCATTTTTTAAATCTGCCCCTAAGAAAATTCTCCTAGCCTTATTAGTGTAGGTTTGTTGAACTTATGCGCATGTAAAAGTAGCGGTCATCTGGGTTTAAAAACAACCACATTGCAGGAAAGACATGAAAGATAACAATAACTATAATGTTTTAATTGTGGGGAATAAGGGGCGAGAGTATGCTTTGGCTCAAAGGCTTCAGCAAGATGAGCGAGTGAATGCTTTGTATTTTTGTTTGGGTAATGGTGGCACTCAAGATTTAGGCGAGAATCTAGAATGCGAACATTACGAGCATATCGTGGAATTAGCCCTAAAAAAACAGATCCATTTAGCCATCATTTCAGAAGAAAAGCTTTTGATTTTAGGGCTTACAGAAATGCTAGAAAAAGCGGGGATTTTAGTGTTTGGGGCTTCTAAAGAAGCGGCTAAGTTAGAGGCTTCTAAAAGCTATATGAAAGCTTTTGTTAAAGAGTGTGGCATCAAAAGCGCGTCTTACTTTGAAACAAACGATTTAAAAGAAGCTCTCAATCACATTCAAAACGCTTCCTTCCCTTTAGTGATTAAAGCGTTGAATAAAAACACAAGCATTGTCCATCATCAAGAAGAAGCGCTAAAAACCCTTGAAGACGCTTTCAAACAAAATAATGAGCCTGTGATCATAGAGCCTTTTTTAGAGGGGTTTGAGCTTTCAGTTACAGCGCTCATAGCCAATGATGATTTTATCTTGTTGCCCTTTTGCCAAAACTACAAACGCTTATTAGAGGGGGATAATGGAGTCAATACGGGGGGTATGGGGGCCATCGCTCCTGCAAACTTTTTCTCTAATGAATTGGAAGAGAAAATAAAAAATCATATCTTTAAACCCACTTTAGAGAAATTTCAGGCTAATAACACGCCTTTTAAAGGGGTTTTACTCGCTGAAATTGTGGTTATAGAAGAAAAGGGCGTTTTAGAGCCGTATTTATTGGATTTTAGCGTGCGTTTTAAAGATATTGAATGCCAGACGATTTTACCCCTTTTAGAAAGCTCGCTTTTAGATTTGTGTTTGGCTACAGCCAAAGGGGAATTAAATTCTCTTGAATTGGTGTTTTCTAAAGAATTTGTGATGAGTGTGGCGCTCGTTTCTAGGAATTACCCCACCAGCTCTTCGCCCAAACAAACCCTTTATATTGATCCGGTTGATGAAAAAAAGGGTCATTTGATTTTAGGGGAGGTGGAGCAGGATAACGGCGTGTTTGAAAGCAGTGGGGGGAGGGTGATCTTTGCCATTGGCAGAGGAAAATCCTTATTAGAAGCCAGAAACCATGCTTATGAAATCGCTCAAAAAGTGCATTTTGAAGGCATGTTTTATCGCAAGGATATTGGTTTTAAGGTGTTAGATTTGAAAGAATACTCTTGAAGTTTAAGACAAACCAAAGAGTTTGTCTTGTTTGTTTTTGAATGCGCTCTCCAAATTTAGAAAAAGAAGAAACTGAAATCATAGAAACACTCCTTATGCGTGAAAAAATGCGTTTATGCCCCTTGTATTGGCGCATCTTAGCGTTTTTAACCGATGGTTTGTTGGTAGCGTTTTTATTGAGCGATCTTTTAAGGGCGTGCGATTTCTTGCATTCTTTATACTGGCTGGCTAACCCCATTTATCATGGCGTGTTTGTTGCGATGGGATTTATCATCTTGTATGGCGTTTATGAAATCTTTTTTGTGTGTTTGTGCAAGATGAGTTTGGCTAAACTGGTTTTTAGGATTAAAATTATTGATATTTATTTAGCAGATTGCCCCAGTAGGGCTATTTTATTGAAGCGTTTAGGGTTAAAGATCGTGGTTTTTCTATGCCCCTTTTTATGGTTTGTAGTGTTTAAAAACCCCTATCATAGGGCGTGGCATGAAGAAAAAAGCAAAAGTCTTTTGGTGTTGTTTTAATCATGATTTATTGGTTGTATCTGGCGGTCTTTTTTTTGTTGAGTGCATTAGACGCTAAAGAAATCGCTATGCAACGATTTGACAAACAAAACCATAAGATTTTTGAAATCCTTGCGGATAAAGTGAGCGCTAAAGACAATGTGATAACCGCATCAGGGAATGCGATCTTATTGAATTATGATGTGTATATTTTAGCGGACAAGGTGCGTTATAATACCAAGACTAAAGAAGCACTATTAGAAGGGAATATCAAGGTTTATAAGGGCGAGGGCTTACTCATTAAAACCGATTATGTGAAATTGAGTTTGAATGAAAAATATGAAATCATTTTCCCCTTTTATGTCCAAGACAGCGTGAGCGGGATTTGGGTGAGCGCGGATATTGCTAGCGGGAAGGATCAAAAATATAAGATTAAAAACATGAGCGCTTCAGGGTGCAGCATTGATAACCCCATTTGGCATGTCAATGCGACTTCAGGCTCATTCAACATGCAAAAATCGCATTTGTCTATGTGGAATCCTAAGATCTATGTCGGCGATATTCCTGTATTGTATTTGCCCTATATTTTCATGTCCACGAGCAATAAAAGAACTACCGGGTTTTTATACCCTGAATTTGGCACTTCCAATTTAGACGGCTTTATCTATTTGCAACCCTTTTATTTAGCCCCCAAAAACTCATGGGATATGACCTTTACCCCACAAATCCGTTATAAAAGGGGTTTTGGCTTGAATTTTGAAGCGCGCTACATCAACTCTAAAGACGACAGGTTTTTATTCAATGCGCGCTATTTTAGGAATTACACTCAATATGTCAAACGCTATGATTTGAGGAATCAAAATATCTACGGGTTTGAATTTTTAAGCTCTAGCAGGGACACTCTACAAAAATACTTTCATCTTAAGTCTAATATTGACAACGGGCATTACATTGACTTTTTATACATGAACGATTTGGACTATGTGCGTTTTGAAAAGGTTAATAAGCGTATCACGGACGCCACGCACATGTCTAGGGCGAATTACTATTTGCAAACAGAAAATCATTATTACGGCTTGAATATCAAGTATTTTTTAAACCTGAATAAAATCAACAATAACCGCACTTTCCAATCTGTCCCTAATTTGCAATACCATAAATATTTAAATTCTTTGTATTTTAAAAATTTGTTGTATTCGGTGGATTATCAGTTTAGAAACACCGCAAGAGAGATCGGTTATGGCTATGTGCAAAACGCTTTGAATGTGCCGGTGGGCTTGCAATTTTCTTTGTTTAAAAAGTATTTGTCTATAGGGCTTTGGAATGATCTCCAACTATCTAATGTGGCTTTAGTGCAATCTAAAAATTCCTTCGTGCCTACGATCCCTAATGAATCAAGGGAATTTGGGAACTTTGTGTCTTCAAATTTTTCCATGTATGTCAATACGGATTTAGCCAGAGAATACAACAAGCTTTTCCACACGATCCAATTGGAAGCGATTTTCAACATCCCTTATTACACCTTTAAAAACGGCTTATTTTCTCAAAACATGTATGCTTTAAGCGCGCAAGCCTTAAACAGCTACACTTCGCCTTTATTGAGAGATTATGATTATCAAGGGCGTTTGTATAACTCTGTGTGGAATCCTAACAGCATTTTACCTAGCAATGCGAGCAATAAGACGGTGAATTTAACCCTAACGCAATACCTTTATGGCTTAGGGGGGCAAGAGTTATTGTATTTTAAAATATCACAACTCATCAATCTTGACGATAAGGTTTCGCCCTTCAGGATGCCATTAGAGAGCAAGATCGGGTTTTCACCCTTAACAGGATTGAATATCTTTGGGAATGTCTTTTATTCGTTTTATCAAAACCGCCTAGAAGAAATCTCTGTGAACGCCAATTACCAACGCAAGTTTTTAAGCTTTAACCTCTCTTATTTTCTAAAAAACAATTTTAGCAGTGGGATTAATAGCATTGTAGAAAATCCTGCGGATTATTTAAAGGCGGGTTTTAGCAACGACTTTGGCTATTTTTCCATGAGCGCGGATGTGGGTTATGATATTAGAAATAATGTGGTTTTAAATTGGAATGTGGGGATTTATAAAAAAATCCGTTGTTTTGGGATTGGCTTTCAATTCGTCAACCAACGGCGCCCTATTCTCACCGGCGATCCCAACCAGCCTATAAGAGTGTTTGAAAATAACTATGTTAAGCTAGAATTAGACTTTTCACCGATCACTAAAACCAATGTAACTTACCGCTCTTTACAGCGTAAGTAAAAAAGGAATGCATTTGAATACTGACTTTAGCTATATCACTGATATAGAGGGCATGCGTTTTATCAATGAAGAAGACGCTTTGAACAAATTGATTAATGAAATCCACACGCGCCACATTGATTTAAAAGATTCCATCATGCTCGCTTTGAGTTTTAACGCTTTGTATTTAGCTAACGCTTTAGCGCAAAAATTTGGAGCGACTTATGATATACTTTTTTTAGAACCTATCCTAGCCCCTTTAAACTCAAAATGCGAGATCGCTTTGGTGAGTGAGAGCATGGATATAGTGATGAATGAAAGTTTGATCAATTCCTTTGACATCACTTTAGACTATGTTTATGGAGAAGCCAAGCGAGCTTATGAAGAAGACATTTTGTCCTACATCTATCAGTATCGCAAAGGCAATGCGATCAAAAGCTTAAAAGATAAAAATATTTTTATCGTAGATAGGGGGATTGAAACCGGGTTTAGAGCAGGATTGGGCGTGCAAACTTGCTTGAAAAAAGAATGCCAAGACATTTATATTTTAACCCCCATTGTCGCGCAAAATGTCGCTCAAGGCTTAGAAAGTTTATGCGATGGGGTGATTAGCGTGTATCGCCCTGAATGTTTTGTCTCTGTGGAGCATCATTATAAAGAACTCAAGCGATTAAGCAATGAAGAAATTGAAAAATACTTGGGCGCCAACAACGCGCCTAATTTAAAAAAGGAACATTAAATATGGATTTTATCACCATCACTTCTAGTAACAAAACCGAAGAGTTCGCTCTCAAACAAGTGGCCAAACAAGCCACCAGCTCTCTTATGTATCGCTTAGGAAAAACCATCATTTTAGCGAGCGTGTGCGTAGAAAGAGAGCCTGTGGGTGAAGATTTTCTGCCTTTAGTGGTGCAGTTTTTAGAAAAATCTTATGCAGCCGGAAAGATCCCGGGCGGCTTTGTTAAAAGAGAAGGCAGGGCGCAAGATTTTGAAATCTTAACCTCTAGGCTTATAGACAGGACTTTACGCCCTTTATTCCCTAAAGATTACCGCTACCCCACACAGATCACTTTAATGGTTTTAAGCCATGATGTTGAAAATGACTTGCAAGTTTCTGCTTTAAACGCTGCTTCAGCCGCTCTCTTTTTATCCCATATCGCTCCCATTAAAAGCGTGAGCGCTTGCAGGATCGCTAGGATTGGTAACGAATTTATCATTAACCCTAACACAAGCCTTTTGAATCAATCCAGTTTGGATTTGTTCGTGTCCGGCACAAAAGAGAGTTTGAACATGATAGAAATGCGCTCTTTGGGGCAACAATTAAACGCTTTAGAAGAGCCTTTAATGCTAAAAGCTTTAGAATTGGCTCAAAAAAGTTTGAAAGAAACTTGCACGCTTTATGAAGAGATTTTCACGCCCCACCAAAACGAGCTGCTTTTCAAAGAGAGCCAAGGAATAATTTTTAATGAAAGGCTGTTAGATTTATTAAAAAATCAGTATTTTGATGAAATCATCAAAGGCATTGAAAGTTCTGCTTTGAGCGAGCGAGAAAATGTTTTCAATGAAATTGCCAGAAAAATCAGTGAAGCCCACTCAGAATTCAGTTTAGAAGAAATTGAATTGTCTTTAGAAAAAGTGAAAAAAACTGAGATAAGGCGCATGATTATTAAGGATAAAATCCGCCCGGATAAGCGCGCGTTAGAAGAAGTGCGGCCCATTTTGATAGAGAGCGATTTGCTCCCTATGGCGCATAGCTCCATTTTATTCACTAGGGGGCAAACGCAAAGCTTAGTGGTAGGGGTTTTAGGCACGGATAATGACGCTCAAACCCATGAGAGTTTGGAGCATAAAGCCCCTATTAAAGAGCGCTTCATGTTTCATTATAATTTCCCTCCTTTTTGCGTGGGCGAAGCGAGTTCTATTGGCGCGACTTCAAGGCGCGAATTAGGGCATGGGAATTTGGCTAAAAGGGCCTTAGAAACGAGCATTAAAAATAAAGAGCAGGTGATACGATTGGTTTCTGAGATTTTAGAAAGCAATGGTTCAAGCTCAATGGCGAGCGTGTGCGCAGGCTCTTTAGCCCTTTATGCAAGCGGTGTGGAAATTTATGATTTAGTCGCTGGGGTGGCTATGGGCATGGTGAGCGAAGGGCAAGATCACGCCATTTTAAGCGATATTAGCGGATTAGAAGACGCAGAAGGCGATATGGATTTTAAGATTGCCGGGAATTTAGAAGGCATTACGGCCATGCAAATGGATACCAAAATGAGCGGTATCCATTTAGAGGTTTTATACCAAGCCTTACTCCAAGCTAAAAAAGCGCGAGAGCATATTTTAAAAATCATGCATGAAGCGAAAGAAAAGATTGTGATCAATTTTTCCCATTTGCCCACAACGGAGATTTTTAATGTCGAGCCCGATAAAATTGTAGAAATTATCGGTCAAGGGGGGCGTGTGATCAGAGAGATAGTAGAAAAGTTTGAGGTTAAAATTGATTTGAACAAACCGAGCGGTGAAGTGAAAATCATGGGGAATAAAGAACGGGTTTTGAAAACGAAGGAATTTATTTTAAACTACTTGCATTCTTTGGATCAAGAATTGGAGCAATACGCTATTGATGAGGTATTAGAAGCTCAAGTGAAGCGAATCGTGGATTTTGGGGCGTTTTTAAGCTTGCCTAAGGGAGGCGAAGGCTTGTTAAGAAAGCAAAACATGGACAGGTGTCAAGTGGTTTTAAAAGAAGGCGATAGCATCAAATGTAGGGTGATTAGTTTCAATAAGGGTAAAATCGCTTTGGATTTGGCTTAAAATTTTAAAAAGCGTTTTTTAAAAGTGTTTTTAAGCTAGTTTGTATTAAAATAAATTCTTGCTTGTATTTTTGAAAGTAGAGGAACGATTCGAAATGAAAATCAAGCCTAATTTTTGAAAACGGAGTGCGAAAATGAAATTTTTAGCGTTATTTTTTCTGGCTTTAGCGGGTGTTGCTTTCGCTCATGATGGTGGAATGGGTGGGATGGATATGATTAAATCCTATTCTATCTTAGGAGCGATGATCGGTCTAGGGATTGCCGCTTTTGGTGGGGCGATCGGCATGGGGAATGCGGCTGCAGCGACCATTACAGGCACAGCGAGGAACCCAGGAGTGGGCGGTAAATTGCTCACCACCATGTTTGTCGCCATGGCGATGATTGAAGCGCAAGTGATTTATACTCTAGTGTTTGCTATTATCGCTATTTATAGTAACCCATTCTTAAGTTAAGGGTTTTGACGGGCTAAATTATTGCTTAAAAAGCGTAATTTAGCTATAATACCTGCTTTAAATTTTTAGCACTGGTGGTGGAATTGGTAGACACGCCATCTTGAGGGGGTGGTGGGAGCAATCTCGTGCGAGTTCGAGTCTCGCCCAGTGCACCATTAAGTTTCTTTAAGGAATAAGTGGGTATAATCTCACTCTTTGCTCTATAATACGCCGAAGTGGTGGAATTGGTAGACACGCTAGACTCAAAATCTGGTGGGAGCAATCCCGTGTCGGTTCGAGTCCGACCTTCGGCACCATTGCTGATAATCTTTTTCAATCTGCTTTTTATTTTTCATTTAAAATAGTTTTATGCCAAATATAATGATGGATTAGTGAGTTTTTAAACCTTTTTTAAAGGATTGTTTAACCCATTATAAAAGGAGTGTGAGTTTAGGTATAATGATTTAGCTAAAAGATGTTAAAATCCCACTAATTTTTTTGGGGTAGGAAATATCCATGCAAACTTTAAAGAACAAAGCCTTTCGTGTTAGCATTCAATGGAATGCTTTAGTTAGAAAGCTTCTTTCTTTAGAAAGGGGCGCTCTCACTGGAATGGATGAGAAAAAATCTGCTTAAGTCATGTTGATTCAAATATATTTCAACCGGAGTCTCTATCATGCTGGATTTGTCTTATAGCCTGGAGCGTGTCTTGCAAGAAGACCCGGCAGCTAGGAATAAGTGGGAGATTCTTTTGCTTTATCCAGGCATTCATGCACTGCTTTGCCACCGCCTAGCGCATGCGTTGCACAAGAAAGGGTTTTATTTTATTGCGCGCGCACTTTCTCAGTTAGCGCGCTTTATTACCGGGATAGAAATCCACCCGGGCGCTAAGATTGGGAGAGGGCTTTTTATTGATCATGGCATGGGTGTGGTGATTGGCGAGACCACAGAGATTGGAGATGATGTTACCATTTATCATGGCGTAACTCTAGGGGGCACGGGCAAGTTCAAGGGCAAGCGCCACCCCACTTTAGGCAACCGAGTGGTAGTGGGGGCTGGGGCTAAGGTCTTGGGCGCGATTTGCGTGGGTGATGATGTGAAGATTGGGGCTAATGCGGTGGTGCTTTCAGATTTACCCACAGGTTCTACGGCTGTAGGCGCTAAAGCTAAAACCATCACAAAGGATCGTTAATTTTAGATAAGCGGTTGGAGTTTATGCCGTGCGGGTTTATTTTGAGGTAAATTGGTTAATAAGACTGATTTTATGAGAGTTAAGCGAGTTTGTTGTTAAGCTATTCTTTGGGGATTTTGTGATTAAATACTCAAATTAAGATTTATCTGTTGGTTAGGCTATAGACTAGACTGATAATTTGATGTTGGGTATATCACAATTTATATTTTAGGAGGTTTATAATGGCGGTTGTAGTTAAAGTCGTTAATGGCAAAATACAAGAATATGAGAATGGTAACCATAAAAGAACTTATGGTAGTAACGCTGTTAATGTACAAGTTTCAGGCGCTATAGTGGCTGTAACCACATCAAAGGGAAGAATATAAAAATGGTATCCATAAAAGAATCTACTAGAAAATAGGGTAATAGCGGCAAAAGTTTTGATGCATTCAGCTAGTAGGGGGGGTGTCGCTGTTTTTCTAGCGGTGTTTTAATGGGCAGTTGCGATAGAAAAAGTTTTTGTTTATAATAGGGGGCTGTTTCGTTGTTTTAATGAAGTGATTGGTAGGGCGTGCAGTATTAAAAAACGATCATTGTTTCACATAGGATTGATTAGTTGGTTTTAGGATTATTTTAATCGTGGAGAGTTAAGACTTATTCATGATCAAGTTATGTTACAATACATAAAATTTAACTTTAACAATAGCCATACCATTTTCAAAGAAGCATGCAATCGCAGATCAATGAATTACATCGGCTCTAAATACAAACTCATTCCCTTTATTAAGGAAAATATCCATGCGGTTGCAGCCAATGATCTCTCTGGCGCGATTTTTTGTGATCTATTCGCTGGGACGGGCATTGTGGGGCGCACGTTTAAAAAGGCTGTCCATAAAATCATCTCTAATGATTTGGAATATTATAGCTTTGTTTTGAATCAAAATTATATCGGCAACATTCAAGAAATCCCCAATAAAGAAGAGCTTATTGATAGACTCAATAGCGTTGCTTTAAAAAAGGGCTTTATCTATTCGCATTATTCTTTAGGGGGGAGTTCAAGGCAGTATTTTAGTGAAACAAACGCTCAAAAAATTGATGCGATGCGTTTGAAAATTGAAGAGCTTAAGCTTTCTCAAAACATTGATAATCATGCGTATTATTTTTTGCTCGCATCGCTATTAGAAAGCGCGGACAAGGTGGCTAACACCGCTTCAGTTTATGGGGCTTTTTTAAAACGCCTTAAAAAAAGCGCTCAAAAAGAACTCATTTTAAAAGGCGCTGATTTTGATTTGAGTTCAAACGCTAACGAAGTGTATCAGCAAGACGCTAGCGAGTTGATTGAAAAGATTTCAGGAGATATTTTGTATTTAGACCCTCCTTATAATGCGAGGCAATACGGGGCGAATTACCATTTATTAAACACGATTGCCGCTTATACGCCCTTTGCTCCAAAAGGCAAAACCGGCTTGCCCAGTTACCAGAGATCATCGTTTTGCTCTCGCGCTAAAATCTTAAACGCTTTTGAAAATTTAATCAAAACAGTGCGATTCAAATACATCTTTTTAAGCTATAACAATGAAGGGCTTATGGGTGAAACAGAGATTGGAAATATTTTAAAAAAATACGGCGCTTACTCCTTGATGACCAAAACCTACATGCGTTTTAAAGCGGATAACAAACGCGCCCACAAAGCCACGCACACCAAAGAGTGTTTGCATATTCTTATCAAATAAGAGTCAAAATATCCCAACCTTTAAATGGCAAAAATAATCGCTTAAATATCGCTTGAATAAGGTAAAATGAAACCAAAATAAGCCTATAAAAAAGGGGAAATCATGGCGCTTGAAGTGGTTTTATGGGATTTTGATGGCGTGATTTTTGACAGCATGCATTTGAAATATGAAGGGTTTAAGGCGTTGTTTCAAAAGCATGGCAATAAGAATCAAGAGAATTTGAAACAATTTGAAGTTTATCATTATCAAAGCGGGGGGATTTCAAGGAATGAAAAAATCCAATATTTTTATAACGAGATTTTAAAAACCCCTATCGCCCAAGAAGAAGTGGGTGCATTAGCCCTAGAGTTTGGTGCTATTATAGAACAAAAGCTTTTTGATAGGGGGCATTTGAATAGTGAAGTGATGGCGTTTATTGATAAGCATTATAAAAATCATGTTTTCCATATCGCTTCAGCGGCCTTGCATAGCGAATTGCAAGTGTTGTGCGAGTTTTTAGGGATCATTAAATATTTTAAGAGCGTTGAAGGGAGTCCGCCTAATAAACCTAAAATCATCGCCAATATCATTCAAAAATATGCCTATAACCCAAGCCGCATGCTAATGATAGGCGATAGCGTCAATGACTATGAAAGCGCTAAGGCTAATAAAGTGGCGTTTTTGGGTTACAACAGCAAGGTTTTGAAAAATTTGGTGGGTCAAAACGGCTATCAAGGGAAGTATTTGGAGAGCTTTAAAGGGTTTGATTTGCAAAACTTTATAAAAGAGTGAAGCCAACTTTAGCCAAGATTGTCTTTGTGTTGGCTCATATCAATGATGACTTCACAGCGTTCAATCGTGCTTAAGCGGTGGGCGATAACGATCAGGGTTTTATTTTTGGCGATTTGATAGATTTCATCCATGATTTTACTCTCGGTTTCATTGTCTAGGGCCGAAGTGGCTTCATCTAAAACCAAAATTTCAGGGTTATCGTATAAGGCTCTTGCAATGCCTATGCGCTGTTTTTGACCGCCGCTAAGCTTAGCGCCTCCTTCGCCCACTTGGGTTTTAAGGCCCTCATGTTCGCATAAAAAATCATAAATATGAGCCATTTTGCACACCTTAATCAAGCGTTTTTCATCTATGGCACTCCCAAAAGCGATATTATCCCCCACAGTGCCATCAAAAAGGTAAATATTTTGGGGGATATAGCCTATTTTTTTACGCCATGAGCGCCTGTTTTCGTTGGTTAAAAGGGTGTTATCAATAAAAATTTCCCCGCTTTTAGGGTAGGTAAGCCCCATAATAATATCCGCCAGCGTGGATTTTCCACACCCGCTATGGCCTATGAGAGCGACTTTTTGACCTTTTTGAATGGTGAGGTTAAAATCTTTTAAAACCGGGTGTTTTGACTTGTAAGCGAATGAAATGTTTTGAAGAGTGATTTTTTCATTAAAGTCTAAAGGGACTAAATCCTCTTCAACGATGGTTTTAGAAAGGCTTTTAAAAACAATGTTGGTCGCAAGCTGGTTGTAAGCGATTTCATTGTATTGATTCAAAACGCCGGTAACAGAAGGGAGCGTGCGATAAAGCGCTAGGGCATACATAGAAATGGTAGGGAGCACCATTTTAGCTTCGCCGTATTTGAACAAAATGTAAGCGACCGCTAAAATCAACAAACTAAAGCCTACCGTTTCTAATGAATACCTGGGGACTACTTGTAAAGTGGCGTAAATGATCTCGGTGTCATGGGCTTTACGGCTATTTTCTCCAAAAAGCTTGTGGGCTTCTTCGTGGTTGTCTTTGAGCTTAGTGATTTTGAAATTGCTGAAAAATTTTGAAAAAACTTTAAGCGTTTGCGCCCTAGATTTTGCCGCTATTTCGCCCTTTTTTTGAATAAGAACGGTGATTTTTTTAGTGATGATAAAAATTTGTATGGAGATGATTAGAGTGAATACAAGCGTTATCTTCCAGTTAGTGATTAATAGCGTGGAATAGAAAAAAACGATCACGGTTAATTCAGTGAGTAAATTCAAAAAAGCGTTAAAACTCGCAAACATGCCTTCTGCTTTATTGTTGATAATGTCTCTTAAAGAATCCAAATTGTGGTTAAGGTGGGAGAGGTAGTTGCTTTTAATGTGCTGTAAAAAAAGTTGTTGCTTGATTTGATAAGCTTTCTTATTGGAAAAACGCCCTTTCAAATAAGTGAAAGACACCCCATAAAACATCCTGAACAAATAAATCCCCACCAAGCAAAAACTAAAGAAATACATAAGACGAACGGGAGATGAAAAATGGAAAAAATCATAGACCATTTTCCAATCTTTATCGTCTAAAGCCCTACTAGGATCGGAAGCGAGAGTGATAAAAGGCATTAGGAGGGTTAGGGACATCACTTCCACAAAAGAAGAAAAAACAGCCATCAGCACAAGCAAGAAAAAAACCATTTTTTCCTTGAAAGTGATGAGCATGTAGATTTGCTTTAAAGAGCGCAAAAAGTATTTTAAAGTAGAAATTTTATGTTTTTTTTTCGCCATAATTTAAATGTCCATAAATTCTTTTATATTATATATTAATGAGCTTTGAGCTGTGTTAAGCCAAATTGAGCTAGATTATAGCTAAAATTTTAACCATGCTCTGTGCCATACGAATAATTTAGCTTTCTGTCATCATTTCTTGACAAGTTAAGCGTAAAACTGCTATAATCCCAAGTCTTTAATTTGTTTAATTTGTTGCTGGCTTAGCTCAGTTGGTAGAGCAGCTGCCTTGTAAGCAGCAGGTCGGGGGTTCAAGTCCCTTAGCCAGCTCCAGTTGAAATGTTATTTTGCAAAGTTTTTGGTGAGATACTCAAGTGGCCAACGAGGGCAGACTGTAAATCTGCTGACTATGTCTTCCGTGGTTCGAATCCACGTCTCACCACCATTTTGTTTTATAGATGCGGGAATAGCTCAGTTGGCTAGAGCATCAGCCTTCCAAGCTGAGGGTCGCGGGTTCGAGCCCCGTTTCCCGCTCCAGTTTTAGGATAACATTTTAGTTTTTGAGACGCCTATATAGCTCAGAGGCAGAGCACTTCCTTGGTAAGGAAGAGGTCGGCGGTTCAATTCCGCTTATAGGCTCCAGTTTATAATCTCTTGAATGGCGATAAGACAAAAATGTCTTAAATTTTGTGGTAGCATTTAGGAATACTTAGGATTTTGTTTAGTATAATTCTAAAATCCATTTCAAAAAATTAAGGAGAAATACAAATGGCAAAAGAAAAGTTTAATAGAACTAAGCCGCATGTTAATATTGGAACCATTGGGCATGTAGACCATGGTAAAACGACTTTGAGTGCAGCGATTTCAGCGGTGCTTTCTTTGAAGGGTCTTGCAGAAATGAAAGACTATGATAATATTGATAACGCCCCTGAAGAAAAAGAAAGAGGGATCACTATCGCTACTTCTCACATTGAATATGAGACTGAAAACAGACACTATGCGCATGTGGATTGCCCAGGACACGCCGACTATGTAAAAAACATGATCACCGGTGCGGCGCAAATGGATGGAGCGATTTTGGTTGTTTCTGCAGCTGATGGCCCTATGCCTCAAACTAGGGAGCATATCTTATTGTCTCGTCAAGTAGGTGTGCCTCACATCGTTGTTTTCTTAAACAAACAAGACATGGTAGATGACCAAGAATTGTTAGAGTTGGTAGAAATGGAAGTGCGCGAATTGTTGAGCGCGTATGAATTTCCTGGCGATGACACTCCTATCGTAGCGGGTTCAGCTTTAAGAGCTTTAGAAGAAGCAAAGGCTGGCAATGTGGGTGAATGGGGTGAAAAAGTGCTGAAGCTCATGGCTGAAGTGGATGCTTATATCCCTACTCCAGAAAGGGATACTGAAAAAACTTTCTTGATGCCGGTTGAAGATGTGTTCTCTATTGCGGGTAGAGGAACTGTGGTTACAGGTAGGATTGAAAGAGGCGTGGTGAAAGTGGGCGATGAAGTGGAAATCGTTGGTATCAGAGCTACACAAAAAACGACTGTAACCGGTGTGGAAATGTTTAGAAAAGAGTTAGAAAAAGGTGAGGCCGGCGATAATGTGGGCGTGCTTTTGAGAGGAACTAAAAAAGAAGAAGTAGAACGCGGTATGGTTCTATGCAAACCAGGTTCTATCACTCCGCACAAGAAATTTGAGGGAGAAATTTATGTCCTCTCCAAAGAAGAAGGTGGGAGACACACTCCATTCTTCACCAACTACCGTCCGCAATTCTATGTGCGCACGACTGATGTGACTGGCTCTATCACCCTTCCTGAAGGCGTGGAAATGGTTATGCCTGGCGATAATGTTAAAATCACTGTGGAGTTGATTAGCCCTGTTGCATTGGAATTGGGAACTAAATTTGCGATTCGTGAAGGCGGTAGGACCGTTGGTGCTGGTGTTGTGAGCAATATTATTGAATAATATTAGCAAAAAGAGTTACCATAAAGGGTCATTATGAAAGTTAAAATAGGGTTGAAGTGTTCTGATTGTGAAGACATCAATTACAGCACAACCAAGAACGCTAAAACTAACACTGAAAAACTGGAGCTTAAGAAGTTCTGCCCAAGGGAAAATAAGCACACTCTTCATAAAGAAATCAAATTGAAGAGTTAGCTCTTTCTTGGGTGTTGCAATTTAAAAGGAGGGGAGGTTAGGTCAGTAGCTCCAATGGTAGAGCGTCGGTCTCCAAAACCGGTTGTTGGGGGTTCGAGTCCCTCCTGGCCTGCCATCTACTAATTTATTCTATCAAATTTGTGTTTCAATTGGATTGTTTTTAAATTTTTTAATTTTAGTTTAAGCTATTTTGGATAAAATTGAAAATTCTTTTAATAAATGTATTAAGTTTAAGTGAGGGCGAAAAGAAACTATGGATAAATGGCTCATGCAATATAAATTAGCTAGAGAAGAGCTTTCTAAAGTGATATTTCCTATTAAAGAGCAGATACGCAACGCGCTTGTTTCTGTTTTGGTGGTGGTGAGTGCTATCACGCTGTTTTTAGCTTTGTTGGATTTTTCTCTAGGGGCTTTTGTCTCTAGTGTTCTATAGGTTGGTGGCTTTAAATAAGGAGAATAATGATGGATTGGTATGCCATACAAACTTATTCAGGGAGCGAGCAGTCCGTTAAGAAAGCGATTGAGAATCTAGCGAACGATCATAATATAAGAGATAGGATACAAGAGATCATTGTGCCTACTGAAGATATTATAGAGGTTTCTAAAAAAAGCAAGACGAAAGTAACGGAACGAAGCCTTTATCCTGGGTATGTTTTTATTAAGGTGGATTTAGATACGGTTTTGTGGCATAAGATACAATCTTTGCCAAGAGTGAGCCGTTTTATTGGAGAAAACAAAAAGCCAACCCCATTGAGTGAAGCGGATATTGGGCATATTTTAGAAAAAATGAATAACCGAGCAGCCCCCAAGCCAAAAATCTTTTTTGAGCAAGGCGAAGTGGTGCGTGTGGTGGAAGGTCCTTTTGCGAACTTTACCGCTACGGTGGAAGAGTATGATGTGGAACACCGCAAGCTCAAGCTCAATGTTTCTATTTTTGGTAGGAACACTCCAATAGAGATTTTGCATTCGCAAGTGGAAAAAATTATATAACTTTTTAAGGAGAAAACATGGCTAAAAAAGTAGTCGGAGAAATCAAACTTCAAATCCCTGCCGGTAAGGCAAACCCTTCACCTCCCGTAGGGCCAGCGTTGGGTCAAAGAGGGGTTAATATCATGGAATTTTGTAAGGCTTTTAACGAGAGAACTAAAGACATGGGGAGTTTTAATATCCCAGTCATTATCACGGTTTATCAAGATAAGAGTTTCACCTTTATCACTAAAAAGCCTCCGGTAACCGATTTGATCAAAAAAGCTTCTGGGGTTGAAAAAGGCTCTGACAACCCGCTTAAAAATAAGATTGCAAAGCTCACCCACAAGCAAGTGGAAGAGATCGCGCAATTGAAAATGGAAGATTTAAACACAAGCACCATGGAAGCGGCCAAAAAAATCGTTATGGGTAGCGCTAGGAGCATGGGCGTAGAAGTTGTGGATTGATTGGGTTTTGTTGGAATTGAAAGAAATTTTTAAGGATTAGAATCGTGGCAAAAAAAGTATTTAAAAGATTGGAGAAACTTTTTTCTAAAATTCAAAACGATAAAGCGTATGGCGTAGAGCAAGGCGTAGAAGTGGTTAAATCCCTCGCTTCAGCCAAATTTGATGAAACCGTGGAAGTGGCGTTAAGACTAGGGGTTGATCCAAGGCATGCGGATCAAATGGTACGCGGTGCGGTGGTGCTTCCTCATGGAACAGGGAAAAAAGTAAGAGTGGCTGTTTTTGCAAAAGACATTAAGCAAGATGAAGCCAAAAACGCTGGGGCTGATGTCGTTGGCGGAGACGATTTGGCTGAAGAAATCAAAAATGGTCGTATTGATTTTGACATGGTGATCGCAACGCCTGATATGATGGCGGTTGTCGGTAAAGTGGGTAGGATTTTAGGCCCTAAAGGTTTGATGCCAAACCCCAAAACCGGAACCGTTACGATGGATATTGCTAAAGCGGTTAGTAACGCTAAAAGCGGTCAAGTGAATTTCAGGGTGGATAAAAAGGGCAATGTTCATGCCCCTATTGGTAAGGCGAGTTTTCCTGAAGAAAAAATCAAAGAAAACATGCTTGAGTTGGTTAAAACGATCAACCGCCTAAAACCCAGTAGCGCGAAAGGCAAGTATATTAGAAACGCCGCTCTTTCGCTCACCATGTCGCCTTCAGTGAATTTGGACGCGCAAGAATTGATGGATATTAAATAGCGTTAGGAGTTTTTAATCTTAGGCTGAAGATCGTAAGAGCTAAAAAGCTTAAAATTTCTTTTTTAAAAAGATAATCTTGCAGAGGTCTAGTCTAGAAAGGAGGAAAAGATGCAAAAACAACATCAAAGGCAGCATAAAGTAGAGCTAGTCGCTAACTTAAAAACGCAATTTGCAGATGCCAAAGCCCTTTTAATTTGCGATTATAAGGGTCTTAGCGTGAGAAAGCTGGAAGCTTTAAGGAATAAGGCTTGCGCTCAAGGCATTAAAGTGCAAGTGATTAAGAATACTCTTGCTCATATTGCCATGAAAGAGACCGGCTATTCTGATTTGGATTTGAAAGAAACCAATGTGTTTTTGTGGGGCGATGATCAGATCGCTCTCTCTAAGCTCGTGTTTGACTTCCAAAAAGATCACAAAGATCACTTTGTGTTGAAAGCGGGCTTGTTTGATAAAGAAAGCGTTAGCGTAGCTCATGTGGAAGCGGTTTCAAAACTCCCAAACAAAGAAGAGCTTATGGGAATGTTGCTTTCTGTTTGGACGGCTCCGGCGCGTTATTTTGTTACGGGTTTAGACAATTTGCGTAAAGCGAAAGAAGAAAACTAATAGCCTATGATGGCTTTAATTTAAAAAAATTTGAAGGATTGGATTATGGCAATTTCAAAAGAAGAAGTGTTAGAGTATATTGGTTCATTGAGCGTTTTAGAGCTTTCTGAATTGGTTAAAATGTTTGAGGAAAAATTTGGCGTGAGCGCGACTCCAACGGTCGTAGCGGGTGCGGCTGTAGCTGGCGGTGCAGCGGCTGAGAGCGAAGAAAAAACCGAATTTAATGTGATTTTGGCTGATAGCGGTGCTGAAAAAATCAAGGTGATTAAAGTGGTTCGTGAAATTACCGGACTTGGCCTGAAAGAAGCCAAAGACGCTACCGAAAAAACCCCTCATGTGCTTAAAGAAGGCGTGAATAAAGAAGAAGCTGAAACCATCAAGAAAAAACTCGAAGAAGTAGGCGCTAAGGTTGAAGTCAAGTAAGACTTAAAAACAGAAAGGCCTTTGCGCCTTTCTCTGCTCTAGCGTGGCAGATGATTTTGCTCCATGATTTTGTTTGTGAGCGTGTGGCCTAAAGTGGTTAGTATTGCAGGTGGGTTTTTGGTATTTTTATCATGGATGGCTCTAAAGTTTAAAGATCCTTTTGCAATGCTTACTTGAATTAATGCATTAAATAACTCAAAATTTTTGATTAAAGGCTTGAAATATGTCAAAAAAAATTCCCCTAAAAAACCGCTTGAGAGCTGATTTTACAAAAACCCCAACAGATTTAGAAGTCCCTAATTTATTATTATTGCAACGAGATAGCTATGATTCTTTTTTGTATTCTAAAGAGGGTAAAGAGAGCGGGATTGAAAAGGTTTTTAAATCCATTTTCCCTATCCAAGATGAGCATAACCGCATCACTTTAGAATACGCGGGTTGCGAATTTGGTAAGTCTAAATACACTGTTAGAGAAGCGATGGAGAGAGGCATTACCTACTCTATCCCTCTCAAAATTAAAGTGCGCTTGATCTTGTGGGAAAAAGACACCAAAAGTGGCGAAAAGAACGGCATTAAGGATATTAAAGAACAAAGCATTTTCATTCGTGAGATCCCTTTGATGACAGAACGCACTTCATTTATCATTAATGGGGTGGAGCGCGTGGTCGTCAATCAACTCCACAGAAGCCCTGGTGTGATTTTCAAAGAAGAAGAGTCCAGCACTTCTTTAAACAAGCTCATTTACACAGGGCAAATCATCCCTGATAGGGGTTCGTGGCTGTATTTTGAATACGATTCTAAAGATGTTTTATACGCTCGTATCAACAAACGCCGTAAAGTGCCTGTTACTATTTTATTCAGGGCGATGGACTATCAAAAACAAGACATTATCAAAATGTTCTACCCGCTTGTTAAAGTGCGTTATGAAAACGATAAATATTTGATCCCGTTTGCTTCATTAGACGCCAATCAAAGAATGGAATTTGACTTGAAAGATCCTCAAGGCAAGGTTATTCTTTTAGCGGGAAAAAAGCTCACTTCAAGAAAGATTAAAGAGCTTAAAGAAAACCATTTAGAATGGGTGGAATACCCTATGGATATTTTACTCAATCGTCATTTAGCTGAACCTGTTATGGTAGGGAAAGAAGTCTTATTGGACATGCTCACTCAGCTAGATAAGAATAGGTTAGAAAAAATCCACGATTTAGGCGTGCAAGAATTTGTGATCATCAACGATCTAGCGTTAGGGCATGACGCTTCCATTATCCAATCTTTTTCAGCCGATTCTGAGTCTTTGAAATTGCTCAAGCAAACTGAAAAAATTGATGATGAAAACGCTCTAGCGGCGATTCGTATTCATAAGGTTATGAAGCCAGGCGATCCTGTTACGACTGAAGTGGCTAAGCAGTTTGTCAAAAAACTTTTCTTTGATCCTGAACGCTATGATTTGACCATGGTGGGCCGTATGAAAATGAATCACAAGTTAGGCTTGCATGTGCCTGATTACATTACGACCTTAACGCATGAAGATATTATCACCACCGTTAAATATCTCATGAAGATCAAAAACAATCAGGGCAAGATTGATGACAGGGACCACTTGGGCAATCGTAGGATCAGGGCGGTAGGGGAATTATTGGCCAATGAATTGCATTCAGGCTTAGTGAAAATGCAAAAGACCATTAAAGACAAGCTCACTACCATGAGCGGGGCTTTTGATTCGCTCATGCCTCATGACTTGGTCAATTCTAAAATGATCACAAGCACCATCATGGAATTTTTCATGGGCGGTCAGCTCTCGCAATTTATGGATCAAACTAACCCCTTGAGTGAAGTTACACACAAGCGCCGCCTTTCAGCGCTCGGTGAAGGGGGATTGGTGAAAGACAGGGTAGGTTTTGAAGCTAGGGATGTGCACCCCACGCATTATGGCCGAATTTGCCCCATTGAAACCCCAGAAGGTCAAAATATCGGTTTGATCAACACCCTTTCCACTTTCACGAGAGTGAATGATTTAGGCTTTATTGAAGCCCCTTATAAAAAGGTTGTGGATGGCAAGGTAGTGGGTGAGACGATTTATTTGACCGCTATTCAAGAATACAGCCACATCATCGCTCCTGCAAGCACCCCCATTGATGAAGAGGGTAATATTTTAGGCGATTTGATTGAAACGCGCGTGGAAGGCGAGATCGTTTTAAACGAAAAAAGCAAAGTAACCTTAATGGATTTAAGCTCTAGCATGCTAGTAGGGGTAGCCGCATCGCTCATTCCTTTCTTAGAACATGATGACGCTAACCGCGCCTTAATGGGGACTAACATGCAGCGCCAAGCGGTGCCGTTATTGAGAAGCGACGCTCCCATTGTAGGCACAGGGATTGAAAAAATTATCGCTAGGGATTCTTGGGGAGCGATCAAAGCCAATCGTGCAGGCGTTGTAGAAAAAATTGATTCTAAAAATATTTATATTTTAGGCGAAGGCAAAGAAGAAGCCTATATTGATGCGTATTCTTTGCAAAAAAACTTGTGCACCAACCAAAACACCAGTTTCAATCAAATCCCTATCGTTAAGGTGGGCGATAAAGTGGAAGCCGGGCAAATCATCGCTGATGGCCCTAGCATGGATAGGGGCGAGTTGGCGTTAGGGAAAAATGTGCGCGTGGCGTTCATGCCTTGGAATGGCTATAACTTTGAAGACGCTATCGTGGTGAGTGAGCGCATCACTAAAGATGATATTTTCACTTCCACCCACATTTATGAAAAAGAAGTGGATGCTAGGGAGCTTAAGCATGGCGTGGAAGAATTTACCGCTGACATTCCTGATGTGAAAGAAGAAGCGCTCGCTCATCTTGATGAAAGCGGGATCGTTAAAGTGGGCACTTATGTGAGCGCTGGCATGATTTTAGTGGGTAAGACTTCTCCTAAAGGCGAGATTAAAAGCACGCCTGAAGAGCGGCTTTTAAGGGCTATTTTTGGGGATAAAGCCGGGCATGTGGTCAATAAGAGTTTGTATTGCCCTCCAAGTTTGGAAGGCACGGTGATTGATGTGAAAGTCTTCACTAAAAAAGGCTATGAGAAAGACGCGCGGGTTTTGAGCGCGTATGAAGAAGAAAAAGCCAAGCTTGATATGGAGCATTTTGACCGCTTGACCATGCTCAATAAAGAAGAATTGTTGCGCGTCAGTTCGCTCCTTTCTCAAGCGATTTTAGAAGAGCCTTTCAGCCATAATGGCAAGGATTATAAAGAAGGCGATCGAATCCCTAAAGAAGAAATCGCTTCAATCAACCGCTTCACTTTGGCCAGTTTGGTGAAAAAGTATTCTAAAGAAGTGCAAAACCACTATGAAATCACCAAAAACAATTTCTTAGAGCAAAAGAAAGTCTTGGGCGAAGAGCATGAAGAAAAGCTTTCTATTTTAGAAAAAGATGATATTTTGCCTAATGGCGTGATCAAAAAAGTCAAGCTCTATATCGCTACAAAACGAAAGCTTAAAGTGGGCGATAAAATGGCAGGAAGGCATGGGAATAAAGGGATTGTGTCTAATATCGTGCCGGTTGCGGATATGCCTTATACCGCTGATGGCGAGCCTGTAGATATTGTCTTAAACCCTTTAGGCGTGCCAAGCCGCATGAATATCGGGCAGATTTTAGAAATGCATTTAGGCTTAGTGGGGAAAGAATTTGGGAAACAAATCGCTAGCATGCTAGAGGATAAAACCAAAGATTTTGCCAAAGAATTGCGCGCTAAAATGCTAGAAATCGCTAACGCCATTAATGAAAAAGACCCCTTGACAATCCATGTTCTTGAGAGTTGTTCTGATGAAGAGCTTTTGGAATACGCTAAAGATTGGAGCAAGGGCGTTAAGATGGCTATCCCTGTGTTTGAAGGCATCTCGCAAGAAAAATTTTATAAGCTATTTGAATTAGCCAAGATCGCTATGGATGGCAAAATGGATCTGTATGACGGGCGCACAGGCGAAAAAATGAGGGAGCGCGTGAATGTGGGCTACATGTATATGATCAAACTCCACCATTTAGTGGATGAAAAAGTCCATGCCAGAAGCACAGGCCCTTATAGCTTGGTAACGCACCAGCCCGTTGGGGGTAAAGCGCTCTTTGGGGGTCAAAGGTTTGGGGAAATGGAAGTGTGGGCGCTAGAAGCTTATGGTGCAGCGCACACTCTAAAAGAAATGCTCACCATTAAATCTGATGATATTAGAGGTAGAGAGAACGCTTATAGGGCTATCGCTAAAGGTGAGCAAGTGGGCGAGAGTGAAATCCCTGAGACTTTCTATGTTTTGACTAAAGAATTGCAATCGCTCGCTTTGGATATTAATATTTTTGGGGACGATGTGGATGAAGATGGATCGCCTAAACCCATTGTCATTAAAGAAGATGACAGGCCTAAAGACTTTAGCTCTTTCCAGCTCACGCTAGCCAGCCCTGAAAAAATCCATTCTTGGAGTTATGGGGAAGTTAAAAAGCCAGAAACGATCAATTATCGCACCCTAAAACCTGAACGAGACGGCTTGTTTTGCATGAAAATCTTTGGCCCCACTAAAGATTATGAATGCTTGTGCGGTAAATACAAAAAGCCTCGCTTCAAAGACATTGGCACATGCGAAAAATGCGGCGTAGCGATCACGCACTCCAAAGTCAGGCGTTTCAGAATGGGGCATATTGAATTAGCCACTCCTGTAGCGCATATCTGGTATGTCAATTCCTTGCCTAGCCGTATCGGCACGCTTTTAGGCGTTAAGATGAAAGACTTAGAGCGCGTGTTGTATTATGAAGCTTATATCGTTAAAGAGCCAGGCGAAGCCGCTTATGACAATGAAGGCACTAAGCTTGTGATGAAATACGATATTTTGAATGAAGAGCAGTATCAAAATATCTCACGAAGATACGAAGACAGGGGCTTTGTAGCGCAAATGGGCGGCGAAGCGATCAAGGATTTGCTAGAAGAAATTGATTTGATCACCTTATTGCAGAGTTTGAAAGAAGAAGTGAAAGACACCAATTCCGATGCGAAAAAGAAAAAACTCATTAAGCGTTTGAAAGTGGTAGAAAGCTTTTTAAATTCTGGTAACAGGCCTGAGTGGATGATGCTCACGGTGTTACCGGTATTGCCACCGGATTTAAGGCCTTTAGTTGCGCTAGATGGCGGGAAGTTTGCGGTCAGCGATGTGAATGAATTGTATCGCCGTGTCATCAATCGTAACCAACGCTTGAAACGCTTAATGGAGCTTGGGGCGCCAGAAATCATTGTGCGCAATGAAAAAAGGATGTTGCAAGAAGCCGTGGATGTGCTTTTTGATAACGGCCGCAGCACCAATGCGGTTAAAGGGGCTAACAAACGCCCTTTAAAATCGCTCAGTGAAATCATTAAAGGCAAGCAAGGGCGTTTCAGGCAAAACCTTTTAGGTAAGCGCGTGGATTTTTCAGGCAGAAGCGTGATTGTGGTTGGGCCAAACCTCAAGATGGACGAGTGCGGGTTGCCTAAAAACATGGCGTTGGAACTCTTCAAACCGCATTTATTATCCAAGCTTGAAGAGAGAGGCTATGCCACCACGCTCAAACAGGCTAAACGCATGATTGAGCAAAAAAGCAATGAAGTGTGGGAGTGCTTGCAAGAAATCACAGAGGGGTATCCGGTGCTACTCAACCGCGCTCCTACCTTGCACAAGCAATCCATTCAAGCGTTCCATCCAAAGCTAATTGATGGCAAAGCGATCCAATTGCACCCGTTAGTGTGTTCAGCGTTCAACGCCGATTTTGACGGGGACCAAATGGCGGTGCATGTGCCTTTAAGCCAGGAAGCGATCGCTGAATGCAAGGTGCTGATGCTAAGCTCTATGAATATCCTTTTGCCTGCTAGCGGTAAAGCCGTAGCCATTCCTAGCCAGGATATGGTTTTGGGGCTTTATTATCTTTCTTTAGAAAAGAGCGGGGTCAAGGGCGAGCATAAACTTTTTTCTAGCGTGAATGAAATCATCACCGCCATTGACACGAAAGAATTAGACATCCACGCAAAGATTAGGGTTTTAGATCAAGGGAATATTATCGCTACGAGCGCGGGGCGCATGATTATTAAGTCCATTTTGCCTGATTTTATCCCTACTGATTTGTGGAACAGACCCATGAAGAAAAAAGATATTGGCGTGCTTGTGGATTATGTGCATAAAGTCGGCGGTATCGGCATTACTGCAACCTTTTTGGATAATTTAAAAACGCTTGGCTTTAGGTATGCGACTAAGGCTGGTATTTCTATCTCTATGGAAGATATTATCACGCCAAAAGACAAGCAAAAAATGGTGGAAAAAGCCAAAATAGAGGTTAAAAAAATCCAGCAACAATACGATCAAGGGCTGCTCACTGACCAAGAGCGTTACAATAAGATCATTGACACTTGGACTGAAGTCAATGACAAAATGAGTAAAGAAATGATGAGCGCTATCGCGCAAGATAAAGAGGGCTTTAACTCTATTTATATGATGGCAGATAGCGGCGCAAGGGGGAGTGCGGCGCAAATCCGTCAGCTTTCAGCGATGAGAGGTCTTATGACAAAGCCAGATGGCAGTATCATTGAAACGCCCATTATTTCTAACTTTAAAGAGGGGTTGAATGTCTTAGAATACTTTAACTCCACGCATGGCGCTAGAAAGGGCTTAGCGGATACAGCACTAAAAACAGCCAATGCGGGGTATTTGACCAGAAAGCTCATTGATGTTTCGCAAAATGTCAAGGTGGTCTCTGATGATTGCGGCACGCATGAAGGGATTGAAATCACGGATATTGCGGTGGGGAGTGAGCTGATTGAACCTTTAGAAGAGCGTATTTTTGGGCGCGTTTTATTAGAAGATGTGATCGATCCCATTACGAATGAAATCTTGCTTTATGCGGACACTTTGATTGATGAAGAGGGTGCTAAAAAGGTGGTTGAAGCCGGGATTAAATCCATTACGATCCGCACCCCAGTAACTTGTAAAGCGCCAAAGGGCGTGTGCGCGAAATGCTATGGATTGAATTTGGGTGAAGGCAAGATGAGCTATCCGGGTGAAGCGGTGGGCGTGGTGGCTGCGCAATCTATCGGGGAGCCTGGAACTCAGCTCACTTTAAGGACTTTCCATGTGGGCGGGACAGCGAGCAGGAGTCAGGATGAGCGCGAAATTGTAGCGAGCAAAGAAGGTTTTGTGCGTTTCTACAACCTTAGGACTTACACGAATAAAGAGGGTAAAAACATTATCGCTAACCGCCGTAACGCTTCTATTTTAGTGGTAGAGCCTAAGGTTAAAGCGCCTTTTGATGGGGAATTACGCATTGAAACGGTCTATGAAGAAGTCGTTGTGAGCGTGAAAAATGGCGATCAAGAAGCTAAATTTGTTTTAAGAAGAAGCGATATTGTCAAGCCAAGCGAATTGGCCGGCGTTGGCGGTAAGATTGAGGGGAAAGTGTATTTGCCTTATGCTAGTGGGCATAAGGTGCATAAGGGGGGAAGTATCGCTGATATTATCCAAGAGGGCTGGAATGTGCCTAATCGCATCCCTTATGCGAGCGAATTGCTAGTTAGGGATAATGACCCTATTGCGCAAGATGTGTATGCCAAAGAAAAAGGCGCAATCAAATACTATGTTTTAGAGGCTAATCATTTAGAGCGCACCCATGGGATCAAAGAGGGCGATATTGTGAGCGAAAAAGGCTTGTTTGCGGTGATAGCTGATGATAATGGTAGGGAAGTCGCTCGCCATTATATCGCTAGGGGTTCTGAGATTTTGATTGATGATAATAGTGAAGTGAGCGCTAATAGCGTGATTTCTAAACCCACGACTAACACTTTCAAAACGATTGCCACATGGGATCCTTACAACACCCCTATCATTGCGGACTTTAAAGGTAAGGTGGGTTTTGTGGATATTATCGCAGGGGTTACGGTCGCTGAAAAAGAAGACGAAAATACCGGCACCACAAGCTTAGTGGTGAATGATTACATTCCAAGCGGATACAAACCAAGCTTGTTTTTAGAGGGGGTTAATGGCGAAGAGGTGCGTTATTTCTTAGAGCCAAAAACTTCTATCGCTATTATTGATGGCTCTAGCGTGGAGCAGGCTGAAGTGTTAGCGAAAATCCCTAAAGCGACCGTTAAATCCAGAGATATTACTGGGGGTCTCCCAAGGGTTTCGGAACTCTTTGAAGCGAGAAAACCCAAGCCTAAAGATGCGGCGATTCTTTCTGAAGTTGATGGGATCGTGAGTTTTGGCAAACCCATTCGCAATAAAGAACACATCATCGTAACCTCTAAAGATGGCCGTTCCATGGATTATTTTGTGGATAAGGGCAAGCAAATTTTAGTGCATGCTGATGAATTTGTGCATGCAGGAGAAGCGATGACGGATGGAGTGGTTTCAAGCCATGATATTTTAAGGATCAGCGGCGAAAAAGAGCTTTATAAATACATTGTGAGCGAAGTCCAGCAAGTGTATCGCAGGCAGGGGGTAAGCATTGCGGACAAGCACATTGAAATCATTGTTTCTCAAATGCTAAGGCAAGTGCGTATTTTAGACAGCGGAGATAGCAAGTTTATTGAAGGGGATTTAGTCAGTAAAAAACTCTTCAAAGAAGAAAACGCTCGTGTGATCGCTTTAAAAGGCGAGCCAGCGATTGCTGAACCGGTGCTTTTAGGGATTACTAGAGCGGCTATTGGGAGCGATAGCATCATCTCAGCGGCCTCTTTCCAAGAAACGACTAAAGTTTTGACAGAAGCCAGTATCGCTATGAAAAAAGACTTTTTAGAAGACTTGAAAGAGAATGTGGTGTTGGGGAGGATGATCCCTGTGGGAACGGGCATGTATAAGAATAAAAAAATCGTGTTAAGAACGCTTGAAGATGACCCTAAATTTTGACAAAAAAATCGGTTAAGATTTTTAAAAGAAAAATTAGGGTAAAATGGGGGAACTTTTAGTTTTAAATTTTTAGAATAAGGAAAAATAGTGCCTACTATCAATCAGTTGATTAGAAAAGAAAGGAAAAAGGTGGTTAAAAAAACGAAATCACCTGCATTAGTGGAATGCCCTCAAAGAAGAGGGGTTTGTACTAGGGTTTATACGACTACCCCTAAAAAGCCTAACTCGGCTTTAAGAAAGGTCGCTAAGGTCCGTTTGACCAGTAAATTTGAAGTGATCAGTTATATCCCTGGTGAAGGGCATAACTTGCAAGAGCACTCCATTGTGTTAGTGCGTGGGGGTAGGGTTAAGGATTTACCCGGTGTGAAATACCACATCGTTCGTGGCGCTTTAGACACTGCAGGGGTCAATAAAAGAACGGTTTCACGCTCTAAATACGGGACTAAAAAAGCTAAAGCAACCGACAAGAAAGCAACCGACAATAAGAAAAAATAAGAGGAAAACAAAAACATGAGAAGAAGAAAAGCACCCGTTAGGGAGGTTTTGGGCGATCCTGTTTATGGGAACAAAGTGGTTACTAAGTTTATCAATAAGATGATGTATGACGGCAAGAAAAGCGTAGCGGAAAAAATCATCTACAAAGCTTTTAATAAGATTGAAGAAAAAAGCGGTGAAAAAGGGATTGAAGTGTTTGAAAAAGCCCTAGAAAGAGTGCGTCCTTTAGTGGAAGTGCGCAGCAGAAGAGTGGGTGGGGCTACCTATCAAGTGCCCGTAGAAGTGAGAGCGAGCCGCCAGCAGTCGCTATCTATCCGTTGGATTTTAGAAGCGACTAGAAAACGCAATGAAAGAATGATGGTGGATAGATTGGCTAACGAGCTTATGGATGCGGCTAGCGATAAGGGTGCGGCTTTTAAGAAAAAAGAAGATGTGCATAAAATGGCAGAAGCGAATAAAGCGTTCGCACACTATCGCTGGTAATTGGAGTTAGAATGGCTAGAAAAACCCCATTAAATAGGATTAGGAATATCGGTATCGCCGCTCACATTGATGCTGGGAAAACCACCACTTCTGAAAGGATTTTATTCTATACAGGCGTGAGCCATAAGATTGGCGAAGTGCATGACGGCGCGGCGACAATGGATTGGATGGAGCAAGAAAAAGAAAGAGGGATCACGATCACTTCTGCGGCAACGACTTGCTTTTGGAAGGATCATCAGATCAATTTGATTGACACTCCAGGGCATGTGGATTTCACTATTGAAGTGGAACGATCCATGCGCGTGCTAGATGGAGCGGTTTCGGTGTTTTGCTCGGTTGGGGGCGTGCAGCCTCAAAGCGAAACCGTGTGGCGTCAAGCGAATAAATACGGCGTGCCTAGGATTGTTTTTGTCAATAAAATGGATAGGATTGGGGCGAATTTCTATAGTGTAGAAAACCAGATCAAGCAACGCTTGAAAGCTAATCCTGTGCCTATTAATATCCCTATTGGGGCTGAAGACACTTTCATTGGCGTGATTGATTTAGTCCAAATGAAAGCGATTGTTTGGAACAATGAAACCATGGGAGCCAAATACGATGTGGAAGAAATCCCTAGCGATTTGTTAGAAAAGGCTAAACAATACCGAGAAAAGCTTGTAGAAGCCGTAGCCGAGCAAGATGAAGCCTTGATGGAAAAGTATTTAGGCGGTGAAGAATTGAGTATTGAAGAAATCAAAAAAGGCATTAAAACGGGTTGTTTAAACATGAGTCTTGTCCCTATGCTTTGTGGTTCTTCTTTTAAAAATAAAGGCGTGCAGACTTTATTAGACGCAGTCATTGATTACTTGCCAGCGCCTACGGAGGTTGTGGATATTAAGGGGATTGATCCAAAAACTGAAGAAGAGGTTTTTGTGAAATCCAGCGATGATGGCGAGTTTGCCGGTTTGGCGTTTAAAATCATGACGGATCCTTTTGTGGGCCAACTCACTTTTGTGCGCGTGTATCGTGGCAATCTAGAGTCTGGTAGCTATGTGTATAACTCCACCAAAGACAAAAAAGAGCGCGTGGGAAGACTCCTTAAAATGCACTCCAACAAGAGAGAAGACATTAAAGAAGTTTATGCGGGTGAGATTTGTGCGTTTGTGGGCTTAAAAGACACGCTGACTGGGGACACGCTTTGCGATGAAAAGAACGCCGTCGTTTTAGAAAGGATGGAATTTCCTGAGCCAGTCATTCACATCGCTGTGGAGCCTAAAACGAAAGCAGACCAAGAAAAAATGGGCGTAGCGTTAGGCAAGCTTGCTGAAGAAGATCCAAGCTTTAGGGTGATGACTCAAGAAGAAACCGGGCAAACCCTTATTGGTGGCATGGGTGAATTGCACCTAGAGATCATCGTGGATAGATTGAAGAGAGAATTTAAGGTGGAAGCTGAAATCGGTCAGCCGCAAGTCGCCTTTAGAGAGACTATCCGCTCAAGCGTGAATAAAGAGCATAAATACGCTAAGCAAAGCGGTGGTCGTGGGCAATACGGGCATGTGTTTATCAAGCTTGAGCCTAAAGAGCCTGGCAGTGGGTATGAATTTGTGAATGAAATTTCTGGGGGCGTGATTCCTAAAGAATATATCCCTGCGGTGGATAAGGGTATCCAAGAAGCGATGCAAAATGGCGTTTTGGCAGGCTATCCGGTGGTGGATTTTAAAGTTACCCTTTATGATGGGAGCTACCATGATGTGGATTCTTCAGAAATGGCGTTTAAAATCGCTGGCTCTATGGCGTTTAAAGAAGCGAGTCGCGCGGCTAACCCGGTGTTACTAGAGCCTATGATGAAAGTGGAAGTGGAAGTCCCTGAAGAATACATGGGCGATGTGATTGGCGATTTGAATAGAAGAAGAGGGCAGATCAATTCTATGGACGACCGATTAGGCTTGAAAATCGTGAACGCTTTTGTGCCGTTGGTGGAAATGTTTGGTTATTCTACGGATTTACGATCAGCCACTCAAGGGCGTGGGACTTATTCCATGGAGTTTGATCATTATGGCGAAGTGCCTAGCAATATCGCTAAGGAAATTGTAGAAAAACGCAAAGGCTGATTTTATCATAACGCTCTCTTGTGAGAGGGTGTTGTAGGTGGTATTTAAACTTTCTCTCTTTTGGATTTAAAAAGACTTTTTTGAGGGTTTTTAACCCTTTTTATCTCTCCAATTACCTTTTTTGCTATAAAATTGATTATTGGCTCTATTGTCAAACAGGAATAACTAAAATTTTTTAATTTTTTAAAAATGGGGTTTTGGTTACTTTGTTTTATAGTAAAGTTTGTTTTCTTAAGTTTATTTAGGACTCATTTTTTCAAGGGATAGGGGGTATTTTGAAATAACTTTTTCTCTTAACGCCCATAAGATCGCATTATTAAGAAATTCCGCTTGACTAATCACAAGCTTTTTTGTCTTCAATCTTAAAAAACGCTTTTGAGCGTTTTTATTTTTTAAGAAAAATGGCTGATTGCTCCCAGGCGTTTTTATATGACAAAACGCAATCTGCAAATTTCTTTAGTGAAAATTCTATTGGTTTCTATTCGTTTACTTTTGAGAAATATAATTCTCTCGCTTTTAAGATCATCATAAGGAGTTTTCGTATGAAAAAGCAAATCTTGACAGGTGTTTTATTATCAGTTTTGGCAGTGAGTTCTGCATACGCTCACAAAGATAAAAAAGACGCCAAAAAACCTGAGTTAAGCTCTCAATTAGTGGCTCACAAAGATAAAAAAGACGCCAAAAAACCTGAGTTAAGCTCTCAATTAGTGGCTCACAAAGATAAAAAAGACGCCAAAAAACCTGAGTTAAGCTCTCAATTAGTGGCTCACAAAGATAAAAAAGACGCCAAAAAACCTAAAAACTCAGTGGCCTGATGGCTTTGACTCTAAAGAAGCGTTTTTAAAAACGCTTTTTTGGATACCATTCTATAATTTTTCTTACCATTTTGTAAAACCCTTGATAGGACTTATCGCTCTTCTTACACCTTTAAAAGTAAAGTTTGAATCTTTTATATACTAGAATTTTATCAATACGGCTGTGTTTTTTAAAAAGCGCATAAAAAAGGCGTTTAAGGCTTTTCTAAAAGAGTGTGAGCGGCTTTTAAGACTTCAAGGGGCGTGATAGATTTCATGCACAAATGGTTTTTTTCATTCTTTAAAGGGCAGACTCGTTTCTTGCAGGGCGAACAACTTAAATGGTGGTTCAACACGATCGCTTTTTGAGCTTTATAGGGGCGAGTTTCTTTTTCATCAGTGGGGCCAAAAAGAGCGATTAAGGGGGTTTGTGCGCTAGCAGCCACATGCATAGGACCGCTATCGTTAGTGATGAATAAATCTAAAATAGCGATGCGCTCTATCAATTCTTCAATGCTTGTTTTCCCGCACAGATTGTAAGCGTTATTGAATAATAAAGGGTTTTTTAATAAGCCTTTGATGAGTTTTAAAATCTCTTCAGAAACGATAGCGTCTTCTTTAGCCCCAAAAAAATAAATTTCATGCCCTTCTTCTAACAAAGCAACAGAAACTTCAGCGTAATGAGAAGCTGGCCATCTTTTAGCGCTCCCATAGCTTGCACTAGGGTTAAAGCCGATTTTTTTAGGGGTGTTTGGGGTGTGAGTGGAGAGGTTAAAGGCCAGTTTTAAGGGCAAAACGCTTTTTTTATCCAATTCTTTTTTTAAAAATTGCGAAAATAAAAAGCAATACTTTTCCACTTGATGATAGTCTTTAGGGGCAGAAATTATCGCATGGCTAAGGAACAAAGAACGGAAAAATTGAGCAAAACCGATGCGAATAGGCGTTTTTGTCGCATAGAGCAAAAAAGCGGAATAAAAATGGTTGTTTAAAGTGATCGCTATATCGCAACGCCCTATTTTTTGAGCGAGTTTGTGAGTGGCTAGCAGCCTGAAAAAGGATTTTTTGGTGTCATCTATAAAAACGGCTTCTATTTTTTCATCTTTTTTGAAAAGTTCGCAAGTCATTTGTGGGCCTACTAAGATGAAACGCGCGTTAGGGTAGTGGTGTTTAAGGGTGTAAAAAAGCGAGCTTGCCATCACCCCATCGCCTAACCAATTAGGCAAACGCAATAAAATACGCATGCGTTTGGGCGCATTTACGCTCATCAATAGCCCTTTTTTAAAGATTTTAAGCTAAAATTTTAGCATACAAATACAAGGAAATGGAATGATCACCCCTAAAGTGTTAAGCGGGTTTAAAGACCGCTTGCCTAAAGATGCGATACAAAAAGCCCAGTTGCTTTCTAAAGTTTCGGTCGTGTTTCAAAGTTTTGGTTTTGTGCCGATTGAAACCCCTCATTTGGAATACGCTGAAGTGTTATTGCCTGATGCGAGCAGTGATATTCAAAAAGAAATTTATCGTTTTAAAGACCATGGGGATAGGGATGTGGCTTTAAGGTTTGATTTGACCGTGCCATTAGCCCGCTTTGTCTCTTTGCACCACCAAACGCTAGGAATGCCCTTCAAACGCTACGCTATAGGCAATGTCTTTAGGGGCGAAAGGGCGCAAAAAGGGCGTTATAGGGAATTTACGCAATGCGATTTTGATTTTATAGGGAGCGAAAGCTTGGTGTGCGATGCTGAGATCATTCAAGTGATTGTCGCTTCTTTAAAAGCCTTGGATTTAGAAGATTTTTGCATCTCTATCAACCACAGAAAAATTTTGAACGGGATATGCGAATATTTTGGCGTTTCTCAAGTGAATGAAGCGTTGCGCATTGTGGATAAATTGGAAAAGATTGGCCTAAATGGGGTTGAAGAAGAATTAAAAAAAGAGTGCGATTTGGATTTAAACACCATTAAAGAGCTTTTAGAAATGGTTCAAATCAAACAAAACGATTTAAGCCATGCGGAATTTTTTGAAAAAATTGCTTATTTGAAAGGCTATAATGAAAATCTGAAAAAGGGCATACAGGATTTAGAAAGGCTATACCAGTTGCTAGGGGATTTGCAAATTTCTCAAAACCTGTATAAAATTGATTTTTCTATCGCTAGGGGATTAGGGTATTATACAGGGATTGTGTATGAAACCACGCTTAATGGCATGAAGTCTTTAGGGAGCGTGTGTTCAGGGGGTCGTTACGATCATTTGACTCAAAATTTTTCTAAAGAGAATTTACAAGGGGTGGGGGCTTCTATTGGGATTGATCGATTGATTGTGGCTTTGAGTGAAATGCAATTACTAGACGAGCGCTCCACCCAAGCTAAAGTCTTAATCGCTTGCATGCATGAAGAGTATTTTTCTTATGCAAACCGCTTAGCGGAGTCTTTAAGGCAAAGCGGGATTTTTAGTGAAGTCTATCCAGAAGCTCAAAAAATCAAAAAACCCTTTTCTTATGCTAACCATAAAGGGCATGAGTTTGTGGCTGTCATTGGTGAAGAAGAATTTAAAAGCGAAACCTTAAGCCTGAAAAACATGCATTCAGGCATGCAGTTGAATTGCTTGAGTTTTTTAAAAGCCCTTGAAATCATTGGAGAAAACGATGAAGACTTATAATGTCGCTATTGTCGGGGCTAGTGGGGCGGTAGGGCAAGAGCTGATTAAAGGTTTAGAAAATTCTTCTTTCCCGATTAAAAAATTTGTCCCGCTCGCTAGTGCTAGGAGTGCCGGTAAAAAGATTAAAGCTTTCCATAAAGACTATGAGATTTTAGAAACCACGCATGAAGTTTTTGAAAAAGAAAGAATAGACATCGCTTTTTTTAGCGCTGGGGGGAGCGTGAGCGAGGAATTTGCCACAAGCGCTGCAAAAACTGCCTTAGTGATTGATAACACGAGCTTTTTTAGATTGAATAAAAAAGTGCCTTTAGTCGTGCCTGAAATCAACGCTAAAGAAATTTTTAACGCTCCTTTAAATATCATCGCTAACCCCAATTGCTCCACCATTCAAATGACGCAAATTTTAAACCCCTTACACCTTCATTTTAAGATAAAAAGCGTTATTGTTAGCACCTATCAAGCCGTGAGTGGGGCAGGGAATAAGGGCATAGAGAGTTTAAAGAATGAGTTAAAAACCGCTTTAGAATGTTTAAAAAAAGACCCTGCTATTGATTTAAGCCAAGTCTTGCAAGCCGGGGCTTTCCCTTACCCGATCGCTTTCAATGCGATCGCTCATATTGATACTTTTAATGAGAATGGTTACACGAAAGAAGAGCTAAAAATGGTGCATGAAACCCATAAAATCATGGGCGTGGATTTCCCCATCAGCGCGACTTGCGTGCGCGTGCCGGTATTGAGGAGTCATAGCGAGAGTTTGAGTATCGCTTTTGAAAAAGAATTCGATCTTAAAGAAGTCTATGAAGTTTTAAAAAACGCCCCTAGCGTGGTTGTTTGCGATGAACCTAGCCATAATCTCTACCCCACGCCCTTAAAAGCGAGCAACACGGACAGCGCCTTTATTGGACGCTTGAGAAAGGATTTGTTTGATAAGAAAACTTTGCACGGCTTTTGCGTGGCGGATCAATTAAGAGTGGGGGCAGCCACCAATGCGCTCAAAATCGCTCTGCATTACATTAAGAACGCTTGAGTTTAGTTTTTAATCAAGCGATAATTCTTTAAAAAGCGTTATTAGAGGGTTAGAGAGAGTTGCTATAAAAATACCCTTATCCCCTTAATGAGTTTTATTAAAAATGAAGCGGCTAAAACCCCATTTTTTAAAAATTAAGGCTTTAGTTGTCGGCATTCAATAAAACAGCATTAGCGCTATAAGCAATTTTCCTATTCAAACATATCCAACCATTCAGGTGCGGTTTGGTATTGGTATTTATAGCCATTACCCCTAAAGTGGTAAGCCCCCTCAAAGATTTGAGCTGTCAATACATTTTTAATTTGTGGCAACTTCACATTCTTTAGCGCTTCTTTTGGGACTTCAACCACTAACTCCTCAAACGCTTGGTCGCTTAAAGGGTTATCAATATCAAAAATGAAACTCAAAATATTGTGGAGCGAGTTATAAGTAACCTTATCAATCAACGCATAATTTAGTCTAACTCCCTCTGCTTGCTCTATAACGGTTATTATGCTTTTAGATACTCGTGGGCTAATATTGTTAAGCTGTGTCGCTAAATCTGAGATAAAGCAATAACCTGCATCGGTGTCTGTGGTGTTAGCAAGCGCTTTAGCTAATAGTGTCTTACTCACTTTTTTACCTTTTAGCATAGCATTGACAAGGTTATTGACTTTAAGTGCATTTTCATAGCTTTGTCTAAAACTAGCATTCAACACTTTCTTTCTGTTTTCTCGCTCTTTAATAGCTTGTAGTTCGTATTTCTCTATGTCATCAACATCAAAAGTTCTAGGACTGCCATGATATTGCCTTGCTTTAATAAAGCTTCTAACCCCATTCTCAAGTTGTCTGTAAAAACCATCAGCATTCTTTGGGATACTCATCGCCTTAATTTGTGTCTTACCTAACTCATCAAAGAATACACCATAATTGTCCTTGCCCTCTTTTTTAAAGAATGTATAAACGCTATTGTGTAAGCGTGTGATAGATTGGGTTATAGAAGTGGAGAATGTAATGCCTGTAAAAGTCCAATCCACTTTACCAAAATCCTCTTGTGTCGCTAATAGTAAATCCACTTTGCCAGTCTTGGCGTTGTCGCAATAACAAATCGCCATTTGATTAAAAAGTCGTGCCAACAATAATAGATGATTTTTCAAATCAAATGTGCTACTAGGTTCGTTTTGGAATACAAAGAAACTAGTCTCTCTATCAGGTAGTAGGGTGTCCTCGAGATTATCTTTCCAATACCCAATCACTTGAATATATCCTACAAAGTCTCCCCAACTATCTAAATATGCTTTTAGATGTTTTGTCCTTTCCATATTGTCTTTATAGGTGTAGCGGTATTTTTTGACAAATTTATCGCTAGACATAAAGTCTGTCATTGTGGCTTTTCCGTTGTTTATAAAGTTATCAACATAGCTTCTACCCAATGTTTTAGAGAGTTTTATATAAATGTCCTCAATCATCTCCTTGTATTTCTTATATTTTCCAGTCTCTTTTCCATTTTCAGGTTGTGGGTGAAAGAAATCCTCAACTTTAATAGGATTGAATGGGTCTAAATCTAGCGATTTACTTAACCAATATTTGGCTACTATGTCCGCTTTTTTAGGGTCTGCTCCGCTCTTATAAGCATAGACTAGAGCGTCTTGTTCCTCTTTTTTAAAGTCTTTATAAAAATCGTTTTTAAAAGGTCTAAACGCAGAGATAGTCCCAAAAGGTAGTCCGCTCGCAATCTTTTTATAAATGCTGATAAGATTAGAGCTTTCAATTGTAGAGCCTTTAATAGTCGTATCTTTTGCGTTTTTAAGTCGTGAGAGTTCCTCACCAAACGCATCTAAAAACTTGCTTAAGGGCATAGCCTTACCAAGCACCCTAACTTCAGGTTTATTTTGTCTAGCTAATTTCTTGTCCGCTAACGCCTTATCAATAGCCGATGTCAAAGAAGTGTTTCTTTGTGGCTCATCAACAAATTCTAAAAAGTCGTAATTCAATAGCATTTTGTGTCCTTTCGTTTAAATGGATTTTAACCGCTCTTTGGTTATAGAGCGATATTTTCTATAACTAACCGCTAAAAATTGATTGTAACCCATTTTACGCCTTGTATTCTAGATTTTATCAATTCTTTCGCAAACGCTTTCAATTCATTAAGAGAATGATAGTCTCTCTTTTGACAATACCAATTCACTTTTGCTTGTGTGGTTGCAATTTCTAGCGGCGTTTTATTAAGAATGATTTTTATCTCCCTCTTTTTAAAGAGGGATTTTTAAATTTAGCGGGTCTTTAGCGGGTCTCAGCTGAGCTTTTAATGATCACGGTGTTGTAATCAGGCTGGACGGGGCGTTGGTTAGGCGAATTTTTCATGCGTTTTTTGATTTCAGCCAATTGTTTGGCAGAGACTTCCAAAGGCTCTTCTATGACAAACCATGCCACCCCCTCTGTGCAAGGAGGAGCGGTGAGAGAGCCGTTAAAATGGTAGTAATTGATGCTTTTAGGCAAGAAAGCGTCTAAAGCCACCTCTTTAAAATTTTGTTTCTTTTGAATGCCTTCTAAAATAGGATCAAGGTTGGGGTTTTCTTTCCCTTCTTCAAAACCAATCGCTAACACTAACAAACGCCCTTTAGCGTCTTTATGCACGAAATGCGCGCTCAAAGGCTTGGTTTTATTATTGATTAAAAACTCCATAGGGGCGTGGAAATGCACATTATCCAACACATAGTCATGCCCTCTATAATTGATGTGGTTAGTCGGCTCAAACGAAGCCTTTAAAGTGTGATGAGTGAAAAAGACCGCTTTAGGTTTAGAAGCGGCGTATTTGAATTGCAAATCGGCCTTATCTTGCGTGTGGTAGTAATGCTCAATGTTGATGGGCGATTGGCTTTTACCGCTTTTGCACACTTCAAAATCTTTGTGCAATTTGTCCCAGCGGTGCGGGCCGTTTTCTTTATTTTTGTAATCCCATTTGGTATTTTCAGCGCCTATAAGAGAAGTTGCTAACGCTAAAGCGATCAAAAAAGTTTTTTTCATTTTAATTATCCTTTGTTCTAAAATTCTAAAATATTAAAAAGCAATGGATTAATTCTAGCGCTCAATCAACAATGACCGCAGTTACAAAAAATAGATTGGTTAAAAGTTGGAAATGATTTTAAATTCTGTTTTATATGGTAACAACTCCATTAAATTAATGCGCCTATGGAGCGGAAAAGCGGAAATATTTGTTTTAACCAGCCCCTAATTTATAAGCGATTAAAATTTTTGTCTTATACTCTGGATTTTCAAATTGAATAAAATTTAACCTCTTAAGATTTAGATGATGATAACTAAACAATCGTATCAAAAACTCGCCTTAATGCGGGTTTTTGTGTTTTCGCTTTCGGCGTTTATTTTTAACACCACGGAGTTTGTCCCTGTCGCGCTCTTATCAGACATTGCGAAAAGTTTTGAAATGGAGAGCGCAACAGTGGGGCTTATGATCACTCTTTATGCATGGGTGGTGTCTCTTGGTTCATTGCCCTTGATGCTGCTTAGCGCTAAAATTGAAAGGAAACGCTTATTGCTTTTTCTTTTTGCCCTTTTCATTCTCAGCCATATCCTTTCAGCGTTAGCGTGGAATTTTTGGGTGCTATTGATTTCTCGCATTGGTATCGCTTTTGCCCACTCTATTTTTTGGTCCATCACGGCTTCTTTAGTCATTCGTGTCGCACCCATTGGCAGGAAACAGCAAGCTTTGGGGTTATTGGCATTAGGGAGTTCGTTAGCGATGATTTTAGGGTTGCCGCTTGGGAGGATCATTGGGCAAATTCTAGATTGGCGCTCCACTTTTGGCGTGATTGGGGGCGTTGCGACTCTTATAGCGTTGCTGATGTATAAATTGCTCCCGCATTTACCCAGCAAAAACGCAGGCACGCTCGCAAGTGTCCCCATATTAATGAAACGACCGCTTTTAGTGGGGATTTATTTGCTTGTAATCATGGTTATCTCTGGGCATTTCACCACTTATAGCTATATTGAGCCTTTTATCATTCAAATCAGCCAATTTTCCCCTGACATTACGACGCTAATGCTGTTTGTGTTTGGGTTAGCAGGCGTGGTGGGGAGTTTTTTATTCGGCCGTTTGTATGCGAAAAATTCAAGAAAATTTATCGCTTTTGCGATGATTTTAGTCATTTGCCCGCAACTCTTGCTTTTTGTGTTTAAAAATTCAGAGTGGGTGGTTTTCTTGCAAATTTTCTTATGGGGGATTGGGATCACTTCGCTTGGGATTTCCTTGCAAATGAGGGTGTTACAGCTCGCGCCAGATGCCACGGATGTTGCGAGCGCGATTTTTTCGGGGAGTTATAATGTGGGGATTGGAGCAGGAGCGCTGTTTGGCAGTATTGTGATCCACCAATTAGGGCTAGGGTATATTGGCTTTGTGGGTGGGGCTTTGGGGTTGTTGGCGCTGTTTTGGCTTAGATTCATTACGATAAAGTTTAAAAAAACATAAAGATCGTTAAAAGGATTAGCCCAATAAAGAAATCCCTTTTGCACTAAAAACCATTTTTTAAAATTTAATGATACTGCTTAAATCTAAGCACGCTAAAGATTGTCTTCTTTTTATGTTAAAATAGAAAAATTTGTCATAAATTTTAATGTGTGGTTTAAATGCTAAAAAAAAAGATTGATTTGCATAAAGATTCTGTAAGAAAGCTCTTTTTTTATTATTTTATCCCTTTAGCTTTTTCTATGATCTCACTTTCCACTTACTCTATGATAGATGGCATGTTTGTGGGCAAGAAACTGGGTAAAGAAGCTATCGCTGCGGTCAATATCGCATGGCCTATTTTCCCGGCGTTGGTGGCGTATGAATTGCTTTTTGGTTTTGGGGCAGCGAGTATTGTGGGGTATTTTTTGGGTCAAAATAAAACCCATAGGGCTAGGCTTGTGTTTAGCAGCGTGTTTTATTTTGTCGCTATAAGCACTTTTATTTTGAGCATGGCGTTATTGCCGTTTAGCGAAACTATCGCGCGCCTTTTTGGGAGCAATGACGCTTTATTGAGCATGTCCAAACGCTACATTGAAATCATTTTAATGGGAGCGGTTTTTATGGTTTTGCACCCTTTGGCGGATGTTTTTGTAATTAACGACAAACGCCCCATTTTAGCGATGGTAGCGATGCTGATTGGCTCGTTAGCGAATATCTTTTTCAACTACTTGTTTATTTTTGTTTTAAAAGTGGGGGTTCAAGGCAGCGCGATAGCCACCGTGATAGGGCATGCGATAGGGGTTTTAGTCTTAATGCAGCATTTTTTGCGCAAAAAAGGGCAATTGTATTTCATCAAGCGTTTTTCTTTGTCTTCAGTCATTTCTTCAGCTAAAAGCGGCGTGCCTCAAAGCACGGCAGAATTTAGCGCTTCTGTTATGATTTTATTGTTTAACACTGCTATCATGCACACTGCAGGGGAAAGGTTTGTGAGCGTGTATGGGATCGTTATGTATAATGCGATTATCTTTTTTACGACTTTGTTTGCGATTTCTCAAGGCATCCAACCGATTGCGAGCTTTAGCTATGGGGCTAGAAATTTAGAGCGCGTGAAAGAGGTGTTTGTCTTTGGTTTGAAAGCGGCGTTTTGTATAGGGATTGTTTTCTATGGCGCTTATTATTTCTTAGATGAATTTTTAATCAAGCTCTATTTACAGCCAAGCGAACAAGATGCACTCTTTATGCAAGAAACTAAAAGGGCGATGAATATTTATTATGTTGGCTATGTTTTTTTAGGCATGACTTTGTTGTGCGCGGTGTTTTTCCAATCCATCCAACGCACTAAAAGTTCGTTTATCATCACCCTTTCGCACACGCTAGGGTTTATGGTTATTTTATTGCCGATTTTAAGTCATTTCTATGGGATTAATGGCGTTTGGGTAACTTACCCTATCGCGCAATTTTTAGCGTTTTTAGTAGCGTTAGGGGTAACTTATTACGAAATCAAAAAAGGGGTTTTTACCGCTTATAAAGAGAAAAACCCTATCGCTTTGAAAACTTAACCAATAAATAAGGTAAAATTAAGACATGCATGCAGAATTTTTCACTTTCGCGCTCATTATGCTTTTAATTGTGATGGCCCCCTATATGTCTAGAATCTCTCGTTTGCCTATCACGGTTGTGGAGATTTTATTTGGATCTGTTGGGGCGTATGTGGGCTTTATTGAGCCAACCAAGGGCTTTGAAATCATGTCTGAGATTGGCTTTTTATTTTTAATGTTTTTATGCGGTTTAGAAGTAGAGATTTATTTGTTTAAAAAATTAGGGGTTTCTCTTTTAAAACGCATTTTTGCTTATCTGTTGATTTTATACACGCTTTCGTTCATCCTTACTTTTAGCCTTAATTTAGAGCCCATTTTCATGGTGATTTTCCCTATTATTAGTTTGGGCATGATCATGACTTTAGTCAAAGACTATCGTAAAGAGATTTTGTGGCTTGATTTGGTTTTGAAAGTGGGCGTTATTGGGGAATTATTAAGCATTTTTGGTTTGGTGGTCGTGGATGGGGTGTATTCGCATGGTTTGGGCATGGATTTGATTAAAGATTTAGGCATTCTCATTGTTTTTTTAATCTTAATTATCGTGGCGTTTCAAATCTTTAAGACTTTGTTTTGGTGGTTCCCGCATTTAAAGCTTTTTGTGATGCCTAAAAGCAGTCAGTTTAACCAAGATGTGCGTTTTTCGCTCATGCTCTTTTTTTCACTGGTTGCGATCGTGGTGTGGCTCAAAATAGAAATGGTTTTAGGGGCGTTTCTAGCGGGGTTAGTCGTTTCTACTTTTTTCCCTCATAAATCAGAGTTGATCCACAAGCTCAATGATGTGGGTTTTGGGTTTTTTGTGCCTTTGTTTTTCATCCATGTAGGCTCTACTTTAGACTTAAAATTAGTGTTTTTAAGCCCGCATTTGATTCTCCAAGGGATATTGATTGTCATAGCGATGTTAAGTTTGCACTTAATCACTTCAACCTTATTGTGGCGCAAATACTTTAAAGAAGCTAAGCATTTATTTTCATTCGCTTTAGGGGCTTCTATGCCTTTAACTTTTTTAGTAACCACAGCAGCGGTAGGCTTAAAAGCGCAAGCGATCTCACAAAACACCTACTACGCATTGCTCATGGCGGCTATTTTTGAAGGGGTATTATTCACGATTGCGATTAAAATGCTCAACAAAAAAGCTTGAATAAAAGCTTTAAGCGTCTAAATATTTAGAATCGCTAAAGCTGTTCGCTTGAACATTGTTGAATGCGTTTTCTAAGCTGTCAAAGAAATGAGGGTGCAAGTTTTGCATTTCTTTTAAGAAATCTTTAGTGGCTAATCGCGCGATAGGGGGCTTATCAGAGGTGGGCTGTTTGGCTGGGCAATTGCAATCAGGGGCGACGGGGATATTTTGAGAAGTGACAAAATGAATGCTGCTGGCTTCTCGAACCTTAATCAAAGGGCGGATCACCAATAAGCCGTTTTCAGCCCTATAAATGGGGGGCATGCTCCTTAAACTCCCGTTATAAGTGAAATTCATAAAAAAGCTCTCTACGGCGTCATCTAAATGGTGCGCGATAGCGACTTTATTATAGCCTTCTTCTAAAGCTTTAGAATACAAAGTCCCTCTCCTCAAACGAGAACAAAACGAACAAAACGAGCTTTTTTCACGGCGTTTTTCGTTGATGGTGGCAGCGATTTGGGTGTAAATGATCTCATGCTCAATGCCCTGCTCTTGGCACAAATCGCTCAACCATTTCAAATCTTCGCCCAAACCATAATGCACGGTAACCGCTTTAAAATCAAATTTGAAAGGGGCATGTTTTTGCATCCTGGCTAAGATGCAAGCGAGCATGATAGAATCCTTGCCCCCACTCAATCCTAATAAGACTTTATCGCCTTCTTCTATGAGTTTGTAAGTGGCGTTGGTCTTGCCTACAATGTGCAAGACTTTTTTAGAAATTTCATAGGCCATTTTTAATCCTTGATTATTTATTTTCTAAAGTTTTGCGCTAAGCGAATGATTTCTTCTTCGCTAATGTGATCGGAATTATATTTCACAATAATGATTTCTTCGCTAATATTAACATACCATTCAATGATTTTATCCTCTAAAGTTTCAAATTGTTCCTCATTGTAAGCGTCTAAGGGGAAATAGACATTTTTTTGCTTGGAAGGGTTGTTGAGTAAAAAAAGCGATAGCCCCCAAATAAGCCCTAAAGCTACAACAATTAAGCTTGTGTTAGAAACGCCTAAATGATGGTAGCTCAACCCCCCGCTCACGCCCCCAACAAAGCTCCCCAAATAGCCAAAAGTAGTGAATTGCCCTAAAACCTTGCCTTTTTCATGCGCTCTGGCGAATTTGGACGCTAAAGATTGCATGATAGGCTCTAAGGTGGCAAAGCCAATAAAGAAAAACGCCACCCCAAGAATGAAGAGCCATAAATATTTTCCTAAAAAGCTAGAGTCGGCTAAAAACAAGCACAAATAACTCACAATAAACAACAGCGCACCAGAAAGCATTACCCCTTTAGGCTTATTGTATTTTTCAGCCATAACGCTCGCCACTCCCATGCTTAAAACCCCTAATAAGGCTCCAGGCACATACACCAAGATCAAAAAGCTTTCATCTTTATGAAATTCATTCACTAAGGCTAAAGGGATCAGCACAAAAATAAGCGTCATGAACGCTTTTTCAAAAAAAGAGCTTAGATACAAAAGATACAGGGCTTTAGAGTTGGGTTGGTAAGCTTTTATGTTTTTGATTTGGTAAGAAATTTTAGGGGCATCTTTGACTTTTAAAAGCATCAATAAACTCAATAGAGTTAAGATCGCAGTGAGTAAAAAGAGCCATTTTGCCCCCCCCAAAAACGCCACAACCCCAGGGCCAATCGCCATGCTTATGGTGAAGCTAATGAAAATAAACGCTCCCATGATTGCCATGGCTTTAGTGCGCTCTTCTTCTTTCACTTCATCCGCCACCATCGCGCTAACAACCCCCCCTAAAGCCCCCATGCCTTGAATGAAGCGCCCTATAACGAGCCAAACAATATCATTTGCTATAAAGCACACTAACGAGCCAATTAAAAACAACAACAAGCACACCATAACCACCACTTTACGGCCTATCTTATCGCTAAGAATGCCCATGGGGGTTTGAAAAACAATTTGCGTAAGATACGCTCCGCCCACAGCCAACCCCACAAGCAAGGGACTGCTTGAATGGAAACTATCCGCATACAAACTGATGATGGGCAAAACAATGAAAAGCCCCAAAAACCGCAACGATGAAACTAACGCTAATGGAAAAATTTTCTTAAACATGCGGGTTATTTTACAAGAAAATATCTAATTTTTATCATTAATTTAGGAAAGTAGGATCGATCGTTTGGTTTTGATGGTGAGCCTGTGTGGTTTCGTGGTATCATTTTGGCTTGTAAAATTGGTTTGGAGAGCGCTTGTGATAGAATTTTTTCTGGTGGTTTTGGGCGGTTTTTTGGGGGGATATTGCACGAGTGCGATCGTGGAGCGTTACCACCTCTCTGGTTTTTTTGTTTGGGTCGTCTATACTCTGTGTATTTTTTTTGGCATGGGGCTAGTGTTTGAAATCTATGAAAAGTTGGTAGAGTATAAATATCATGTTATAGGGGCTATCGTTGGGATTATGGGGATTAGTGGTGCTGTTTTTGGGGGAGGTTGTGCGGACATTATTAGAGAGTATTACCACCTCTCTGGTTCTTTTGTTTGGGTCGTCTATACTCTGTGTATTCTTTTGGGTGCAGGGATTTGTGGTCCCTTTTATTACTTTTGGTCTAAGTGGTTAGCAAAGTGGTTACCAAAAAAGTTTTTAGAGTCTAAAAATAAATATGGGATTAATAAATATGGGTCTGTTGTTGTTGTGACTGTTATGGCTATTATTTGGGAGCTTGTTACGGCTATGGGGATTCTTGGTGTTATGGTAGGAGGGGCGTTGTTGTACACACGCTATATACTATGGCTCTGATCTAGAAAAATACTATAAAATCCTAAAATGCTCCCCAACAGACAGCCTGGATACGATTAAAAAAGCTTACAGGAAATTAGCGTCAGAATACCACCCCGACAAGATTCAGTCTAAAGATCTGCCAGAAGCTTTTATCATCTTTGCCAACGAAAAACTCAAAGAAATCAACCATGCCCATGAAATGATTGTAAAATCCAGAAAAGAAGAGAAAATTTAACCAAACCTTAAGAAAATTTTTTGTACAATCTCATTCTTTATTTTTTATAAAATTGCTTGTGTCAAGGTAGCTCAGCTGGTTTAGAGCGCTGGTCTCATAAGCCGGAGGTCGGGGGTTCAAGTCCCCCTCTTGACACCATGATTTGATTTAATCTTCATTTAATATCCGTTTAATCTTTTTTTTAGCAAATCTAAACTACAATAACTCTGCATCTTTTAATTTCTTACATTAGGGATTTGACGATGATTTTTAGCTCTCTTTTTAGTGTTGTAGGGATGGCGGTGCTTTTTCTTATTGCTTGGGTGTTTTCTAGCAATAAAAGGGCTATTAATTATCGCACGATTATCAGCGCGTTTGTGATCCAGGTGGCTTTAGGGGCGTTGGCTTTATATGTGCCTTTGGGTAGGGAAATGCTACAAGGTTTAGCTAGTGGCATACAAAGCGTGATTGGTTATGGCTATGAGGGGGTGCGTTTTTTATTTGGGAGTCTCGCTCCAAACGCTAAGGGCGATCAAGGGATAGGAGGCTTTATCTTTGCTATTAATGTTTTAGCGATCATTATCTTTTTTGCCAGTTTGATTTCACTCCTATACTATTTAAAAATCATGCCTTTAGTGATCAACCTCATCGGTGGGGCGTTGCAAAAATGCTTAGGCACTTCTAAAGCAGAAAGCATGAGTGCAGCGGCTAATATTTTTGTAGCGCACACAGAAGCGCCCTTAGTCATTAAACCTTATTTGAAAAGCATGAGCGATTCAGAGATTTTTGCAGTCATGTGCGTGGGCATGGCTAGCGTTGCGGGGCCGGTGTTGGCCGGGTATGCGAGCATGGGCATTCCTTTACCTTATTTAATAGCCGCTTCGTTTATGTCCGCTCCTGGGGGTTTATTGTTCGCTAAAATCATTTACCCGCAAAACGAAACCATTTCCAGCCATGCAGATGTTTCTGTAGAAAAGCATGTCAATGCCATAGAAGCTATCGCTAATGGGGCAAGCACAGGGCTAAATTTAGCTTTGCATGTGGGAGCGATGCTTTTAGCCTTTGTGGGGATGCTTGCGCTCATTAACGGGCTTTTAGGGGTTGTAGGGGGGTTTTTAGGCATGGAGCATTTGTCTTTGGGGTTGATTTTAGGCACGCTCTTAAAACCCTTAGCTTTTATGCTAGGCATTCCTTGGAGCCAGGCCGGGATTGCTGGAGAAATCATAGGCATTAAAATCGCGCTCAATGAATTTGTGGGCTATATGCAATTTTTACCTTATTTGGGCGATAACCCTCCTCTAATCTTGAGCGAGAAAACTAAAGCGATCATCACTTTTGCGTTGTGCGGGTTTGCTAACTTAAGCTCAGTCGCTATGCTTATTGGGGGGCTTGGCAGTTTAGTGCCTAAAAAGAAAGATCTCATTGTAAGGCTTGCTTTAAAAGCGGTGCTTGTAGGCACGCTTTCTAATTTCATGAGCGCGACTATCGCTGGGTTATTCATAGGGCTAAACGCTCATTAAAAGGACAAAACATGCAAAAAAGAGTGGTAATCTTATTATTGGATTCTTTTGGTATAGGGGCTAGTGAAGACGCTAGAGATTTTGGCGATTTGGGAGCGAACACTTTAGGCAATATTGCTAAGGCTTGTTTCAACAACCTGGCTGATTCTAACGATCGCAATGGGGCTTTGAAACTGCCTTATTTAGAGAGTTTGGGTTTAGGGTTGAGCGCTTTAAAAGCCGCCAATGAATTGCCCTTAGGCTTTGAATCTAAACCTAATCTAATAGGGGCTTACGCTTACGCTAAAGAACTTTCTAGCGCTAAGGATACGATTTCTGGGCATTGGGAGATGATGGGCGCGCCCGTTCTTTTTGAGTGGGGGTATTTTAAAGACAAAAACAATTCCTTCCCTAAAGAAATTTTAGATGAAATTGCGCGTAAAACTAAGATTAAGGGCTATTTAGGGAATTGCCACGCATCAGGGACAGAAATCATTAAAGATTTAGGCGAAAAGCATTTAGAAACTCTATACCCCATTTTTTACACTTCAGCGGATTCGGTGTTTCAAATCGCTGCACATGAAGAAAAATTTGGATTGGATAATCTTTATACTCTTTGTGAAGAAGCGTTTCAAATTCTAGAGCCTTTAAAGATCGCCAGAGTGATCGCAAGGCCTTTTATTGGCGCAAATAGAGAGGATTTCAAACGCACCGCTCATCGCAAAGACTATGCGATAAAGCCCCATAAAAAATTGCTTTTTGAAAAATTCATTGAAGAAAAACAAGGCGAAGTCATTAGCATTGGAAAAATCGCTGATATTTACGCTCATGTGGGGATCACTCAAAAGTTCAAAGCCGGTAGTTTAATGGAATTATGCGATGTTACTTTAGAGCAGGTCAAAAACGCTAAAAACAACAGCTTGATTTTTACGAATTTTGTGCATTTTGATAGCGATTATGGGCATAGGCGCGATATTAGCGGGTATGCTAACGCTTTAGAGTATTTTGATGCGCGCTTAAAAGAGATTTTAGAAAATTTAAGGGAAAACGATTTGCTCATTCTTTGCGCCGATCATGGGTGCGATCCCAGCTTTAAAGGCACGGATCACACCCGAGAATACATTCCTGTTTTGTTCTATCATAAAGATTTGCAACCAGCCTTTTTAGGCAAGAGCGAGTCGTTTGCGGATATTGGGCAAAGCATCGCTTATTTTTTGGGATTAAGCCCCTTAGATTATGGCAAAAACTTATTAAACTTTAAAGGACAATCATGACCCCTCACATCAACGCCAAAATCGGCGATTTTTACCCTCAATGCCTTTTATGCGGCGATCCTTTAAGGGTGAGCTACATTGCGAAAAAATTCTTACAAGACGCCAAAGAGATCACGAATGTGCGTAACATGCTAGGATTTAGCGGGAAGTATAAGGGTAAGGGGATTTCTTTAATGGGGCATGGCATGGGCATTGCGTCATGCACGATTTATGTTACAGAGCTCATTAAAACCTATCAGGTTAAAGAGCTTTTAAGGATTGGCACTTGCGGGGCGATTAGCCCAAAAGTTGGCCTGAAAGACATCATCATGGCGATGGGGGCTTCAACGGATTCTAAAACCAATCGGGTGCGTTTTTTAAACCACGATTTGAGCGCGACGCCTGATTTTGAATTGAGTTTAAGAGCGTATCAAACGGCAAAGCGTTTGGGTATTGATTTGAAAGTGGGCAATGTTTTTTCAAGCGATTTTTTCTATTCTTTTGAAACGCATGCCTTTGATTTAATGGCCCAATACAACCACTTGGCTATTGAAATGGAAGCGGCAGGGTTATACGCCACGGCGATGGAATTGAGTGCTAAGGCTTTATGCTTATGCTCGGTTTCAGATCACTTGATCACTAAAGAAGCCTTAAGCCCTAAAGAAAGGGTAGAAAGCTTTGATAACATGATAATTCTGGCTTTAGAGATGATGGCGCAATGACGATTGAAAAATCATTGTAAATCTTTTTTGATAAAAACCTTTGATTTTTGTTGGGCTGGAGTAGGGGGTTTTGAAGCGTTAAAACCACGCCTAAAACAACACAAACAAAAATAAAATCCCACACAAAGACAATGCAAAGTCCTTATTTCAAAATTTAAAAAGTAACATTTTATGAAAAATTCAATAAATTTATGCCATAATTAAACGCATTGTAAATAAATTCTCATTTTGATTACATTTTGCAATAAAACATTACTTTAAGGAACATTTTATGAAAAAAATGAAAAAAACGATTCTACTTTCTCTGACTCTTGCGGCGTCATTGCTCCATGCTGAAGATAACGGCGTTTTTTTAAGCGTGGGTTATCAAATCGGTGAAGCGGTTCAAAAAGTGAAAAACGCCGACAAGGTGCAAAAACTTTCAGACGCTTATGAAAGCTTAAACAAGCTTTTAACCAACAATGATGGCTCAGGCTCAAAGACAAGCGCGCAAGCGATCAATCAAGCGGTTAATAATTTGAACGAACGCGCCAAGAAATTAACCAGTGGGACGACCCAATCCCCCGCTTATCAAGCCACGCTTTTAGCGCTTAAGTCGGTGCTAGGGCTATGGAATAGCATCGGCTATGCAGTCGTTTGTGGAGGCTATGTGAACAGACCAGGTGAAGGGCACAAAAATTTCCACTACACCGATGAGAATGGCAACGGCACCAAAATCAATTGCGGTGGATTCATAAACTCTAATGGCCAAGTTCAAAATAATAGTGGCACGAATCTTTTGCCAGCAGCCAAAAACTCTTCTCTATCCATTAAGCAATACGAAGCAATCCATGAAGCCTATCAAATCCTTTCAAAAGCTCTAAAAGAATCCGGACTCGCCCCTTTAAACAGCAAAGGCGGCAAATTAGAAGCGCATGTGACCACTTCAGTGGATCAACAAGGTAATAATCATGAAACTAAAACGACAACTTCTGTGATCGATACAACAAACGGCGCGCAAAATCTTTTAACTTATGCGCAAACGATCGTCAATACCCTAAAAGATTATTGCCCCATGTTGATAGCGAAATCCAGTAATGGTATGAGCAGTAGCACAAACGCCCCTTCATGGCAAACAGCCGGTGGCGGCAAAAATGCATGCGAGACTTTTGGCACGGAATTTGGCGCTATTTCAGACATGATCAATAACGCTCAAAACATCGTAAAAGAAACCCAACAACTCAGCGCCAACCAACCAAAAAATATCACACAACCTCATAATTTCAACCTTAACACCCCTAGCAGTCTTACGGCTTTAGCGCAAAAAATGCTCAAAAACGCGCAATCTCAAGCAGAAATTTTAAAGCTGGCCAATCAAGTGGAGAGCGATTTTAGCAAACTTTCTTCAGGCCATCTTAAAGACTACATAGGGAAATGCGACGCGAGTGCTATAAGTAGTGCAAACATGGCAATGCAAAATCAAAAGAGCAACTGGGGGAATGGGTGTGCAGGCGTGGAAGAAACCCTAGCTTCGCTAAAAGAAAGCAACGCTTCTTTTGATAGCCAAACGCCACAAATCAATCAAGAGCAAAATCTCGCTAACACCCTTATCCAAGAGCTTGGCAATAACCCTTTTAGAAGTGCAGGCATGATCGCTTCTTCAGCCACGAATAACGGGGCGATGAATGGCCTTGGGGTGCAAGTGGGTTATAAGCAATTTTTTGGAGAAAAGAAAAGATGGGGGTTAAGGTATTATGGTTTCTTTGATTACAACCATGCCTATATCAAATCCAATTTCTTTAACTCGGCTTCTGATGTATGGACTTATGGGGTGGGCAGCGATTTATTGTTTAACTTCATCAACGATAAAAAAACCAACTTTTTAGGCAAGAACAACCATTTTTCTATGGGGCTTTTTGGAGGCATCGCGCTAGCAGGGACTTCATGGCTTAATTCTCAATTTGTGAATTTAAAAACCATCAGCAATGTCTATAGCGCTAAAGTGAATACGGCCAACTTCCAATTTTTATTCAATTTAGGCTTGAGAACCAATCTCGCTAGACCTAAGAAAAAAGATAGCCATCATGCGGCTCAACATGGCATGGAATTGGGCGTGAAAATCCCTACCATTAACACGAATTACTATTCTTTTTTAGACACTAAACTAGAATACCGAAGGCTTTATAGCGTGTATCTCAATTACGTGTTTGCCTATTAAAAACCCTCTTTTTAAAAAAAGGAGGGGTTTCTAAAAAATCTCTAAAGCTAAAAATTTTCAAAAAACAATGATTAAACCCTAAAAAAGAAATTTCAAGGTATAATACTTTCGCCACTTTTAATTTTCCATGGCAAACTCCTTTTTAGAATTTATCCCCATAATTGCACTTATGGGGGCGTTTGTTTTGCAACAATCTTTTCAAATTTAAAAAAACGCTCTCTTTAAAAGCCATTAAAGAGTAAAATTGCCCTATAAGATGAGCTTTTTTGTGGTTTCCATTAAAAAAAGGGTTTTTTACTCACTTCTCTTGATTCACACAACACAATCAAGCGTCTTAAGGCAATTTAAAATAAAATAGTGGTAGTATAACCCCAAAGCCCCTTATTAAATTAATCTATACCAAATAGTAAGGAGTTATCTAACATGGGGTTTTTCAAGCTTAAAGAGCACAACACTAACATTGCCACCGAGTTTAGAGCGGGTTTAACGACTTTTATCACCATGATTTACATCGTGCCCTTAAACGCTCTTATCCTTTCTCAAGCCAACATGCCTTATGAAGCCCTTTTGAGTGCAACGGCCATTATCACTATCTTATCGAGCGTGTTTAACGGGTTGTGGGCAAACACCCCCATCGCTATGAGCGTGGGATTAGGGCTATCAGCTTATTTTAGCTTCGGGTTGGTTCAAGGGCTAAAACTCCCTTGGCAGAGCGCTTTAGGCATCGTAGCGCTCTCTGGAGCGATTTTTGTGATCCTGTCTTTCACCAAATTTAGAAGTTGGGTCATGCGAAGCATTCCTAGCGATTTAAGGCGTGCGGTGAGTGCGGGGATAGGGGCTTTTATCGCATTTATTGGCCTTAAAGAAATGCATATTGTAGTTACCCATAAGGCTACGCTTGTAACTTTAGGCGATTTTAGCGATCCGCATGTGTTATTGGGGGTTGTAGGGATCATTTTAACTTTTGCGCTCTACACGCTTAAAATCAAAGGTTCTTTTATTATAGCGGTCTTAATCACTTCCCTTCTTGCATGGGTTTTAAAGCTGGCTCCTTACCCTAGCGAATTTTTTTCCATGCCCGCTAGTATTAGCCCTATCGCCTTTCAATTAGACTTTAAGGGCATTTTTTTTGATGCGAGTGGGGCTTTCACTTTAGCGTTAGTGCCAGTCATCATCACTTTTTTTGTAACCGATTTGTTTGATTCTTTAGGCACGCTTGCAGGGATTGGCCACAAGACTGATTTTTTCAATGATGAAGAAAAAAACAAGGAATTAGAAAGGACTTTAGAAGCGGATGCGGTGGCTTCCTTAGGGAGCGCGGTGGTGGGCGTTTCTACCACGACGGCTTTTATAGAGAGTGCGAGTGGGGTTGAAGAGGGGGGCCGCACAGGGCTTACAGCGGTTTTTACCGGGCTATTTTTTGTTTTAACGCTCTTTTGCTTGCCTCTTTTAAAAGCCATTCCTAGCAATGCGATTTACCCGGTGCTAGTGATAGTAGGGGTTTTGATGTTTAGCGTGTTAGAGGGGGTGAATTTTAAAGACATGGCCACTAGCGTTTCCACTTTTTTAACCGTGGTGATGATGCCTTTAACCTTCTCCATTACCGATGGCTTAGCCTTTGGCTTTTTGTCTTATGGTATCATCAAATTAGTTCAAAAAGACTTCAAAGCGCTCAATTCGGGCATTATCATTCTCTGCATCATTTCTGTTTCTGTGTTTATTTTTCGTTAAGCTCTTTTTAAAGAGCTTTGCATTTTTTACCCATTTTGTGGCTTTTTTCCTTAATTTGGGTAATTTATTATCTCAAAACAATTACAATAGCATTATTATTATTGTATCAGTTCAATCAAAGGAAATGGTATGCAAAAAACTTCTAACACCTTGGCGCTGGGGAGTTTAACAGCGTTATTCTTCTTAATGGGGTTTATCACGGTTTTAAACGATATTTTAATCCCGCATTTAAAACCCATTTTTGACTTGACCTATTTTGAAGCTTCACTCATTCAATTTTGCTTTTTTGGGGCGTATTTCATCATGGGAGGCGTTTTTGGGAATGTGATCAGTAAAATCGGCTACCCTTTTGGCGTGGTGCTTGGCTTTGTGATCACAGCGAGCGGGTGCGCGTTGTTTTACCCGGCGGCGCATTTTGGCTCTTACGGGTTTTTCTTGGGGGCGTTATTTATTTTAGCGAGCGGGATTGTGTGCTTGCAAACCGCCGGTAATCCCTTTGTAACCTTGCTTTCAAAAGGTAAAGAAGCCAGAAACCTGGTTTTAGTCCAGGCGTTCAATTCGCTTGGCACGACTTTAGGGCCTATTTTTGGGAGCTTGTTGATTTTTAGCGCAACTAAAATGGGCGATAATGCAAGTTTGATAGATAAATTAGCGGACGCTAAAAGCGTTCAAATGCCTTATTTGGGCTTGGCGGTGTTTTCGCTTCTTTTAGCGCTCATCATGTATCTTTTGAAATTGCCTGATGTGGAAAAAGAAATGCCTAAAGAAACGACGCAAAAAAGCTTGTTTTCGCACAAACACTTTGTTTTTGGGGCTTTAGGGATCTTTTTTTATGTGGGCGGAGAAGTTGCGATTGGCTCTTTCTTGGTGCTAAGCTTTGAAAAGCTTTTGAATTTAGACCCTCAATCAAGCGCGCATTACTTGGTGTATTATTGGGGAGGCGCGATGGTGGGCCGTTTCTTGGGTAGCGCTTTGATGAATAAAGTTGCCCCTAATAAATACCTAGCTTTCAACGCCTTAAGCTCTATTGTTCTCATTGCTTTAGCCATTATCGTTGGAGGCAAGATCGCTTTATTCGCTCTGACTTTTGTGGGCTTTTTCAACTCTATCATGTTCCCTACAATCTTTTCTTTGGCTACGCTCAATTTAGGGCATCTCACTTCTAAGGCTTCTGGGGTGATTAGCATGGCGATTGTGGGAGGGGCGTTAATCCCCCCCATTCAAGGCGTGGTTACAGACATGCTAACAGCAACCGAGTCAAATTTGCTCTACGCTTATGGTGTGCCGTTGTTGTGCTATTTTTATATCCTCTTCTTTGCCCTTAAAGGGTATAAGCAAGAAGAAAACTCCTAAAAAAAAGGGGGGGGTTCTCTTTTGTTTTCTTTCTCTTGGCTTGTTTTTAAAAATGTAAAAATGCCAAATTAAATAAGGTTTAATTGATTAGCGTTTGAAATCAAAAGGCATGCATTTTAAAATTTTAAGATGCGATCACAAATACCCCCAACGAATAAGAAAAACCTCCTAACCACAAAAGATTAAGAGATTTTAAGAATGAAGCTAAAAAGAAGACTAGTAAATGGGTTTGGCGTCTTTGAATTTATATTCTGTAAGAAAACCGGTGCCATCAAAATTACCCACCAAAGAGATCTTTGCAATATCGCCCACTTGGCAATCTGTTTCTAAAATAAGATAAGGCACTTCATCTTTACCGATTAAAGTAACCACTCGGCCCTTTTTTTCACGGCTTTGCTTGGGGAACTCTTTAGGATCAAGGCCTGTGGTATTATCGCCGGTTTGGAGCATTCTAAAAGCATAGCACATGCCATCATTGATTTGAGCGCTATAAATCTTGCCTTTTTTAACTTCTTTTTTAACCCCCGGTTTGAGCGCGATGCGTATTTCTGAGTGGATTTCAGCTTCTTCCATTTTGCCCTTATAGTTTCGCACCTGCACTTTATGTGTGCCATTAGGGTCTCCCTTTTTAAGCAGAGAATCTTCATAGCTGAATTTTTGAATGTCTAAATCCCCATCAATAAAACTCCTAGCATCAAGCTGAACGCTCAAAAGCCCTAGCAACCCAACCAATGAAAATTTCAAACAACGCTTATAAAAATCACTCATCAACAAATCCTTTCAATGTAAAGTCAAACAAATATATCTCAAAATTAAAAACAAAAAGATCACAAAACCGCTAATTTAGCGATAAAAACACGCTTTGTCAAGAAAACAAAGCCTAAAAAATCATTCAAAAATGATTTCTTCCGGTTTGATTCCATCGCCATAAACAGGCTCTAAAGTTTCCTTATAAGCTTCTTTTAAAAAATCGCTAGAAATGAGGGAATCCATTTCGTTATCCAACCATTCTAAAAGCTTAGGGTTGCCTTTTTTAATCGCTGGAGCGATCACATCCTTATCGCCAAGGCTTGTAATGCCTAATTTAAACTCAGGGTGCTGTTTCGTCCAAGCGAGCAATAAAGTGTTGTCATGGGCTAGAGCGATAGCCTTATTGTTTAAAAGGGCTAAAAAAGTCTCTGTGTTTTGTTCAAATTTCAAAAGTTTGATATTGGGGTAATTTTTAGTGAAATAAAAATCCGCTGTCGTGCCTTTATTCACAATCAACTCTTTATTTTCCAACTCTTCTATGTTTTTAATGGCCCCATCTTTAGAAATCACCCCTAAAGCGACTTTCATATACGGCTTAGCGAAATCCACGACTTTTTCTCTTTCTTTGGTGCGCGTGAAATTAGCCATGATAATATCCACTTTATTGGCTTTTAAAAATTCCACCCTAGCTGAAGCTTCTACAGGAATAAACTCAATCTTATTTTCATCGCCCAATAAATCAAGGGCCATGCGTTTAGCAATGATCACATCATAGCCTTGATATTTCCCTTTAGAATCCACAGAGCCAAAAGGAGGCTTATCGCTAAAAACCCCCACTTTTAAAACCCCTCTTTGTTTAATGACTTCTAAAGCGTCCTTTTTTTCTTTATGGCTATCAGAACATGCACTAAAGACTAAAGCGATTAAAACTAAAAATAGTCCCCATACCTTAAAAAGCCCGTTTGTTTTCATAAAAACACCTTTTTTTGAAATTGAAATCATCTTTTTAGCAAACTTTATTTAACAGCTCCCTAAAAAATGAAAAGTTTCTAAAAATTTTTGCGCTCTTTGAGATTTCGGGTGGTTAAAAAATTCTTTAGCGTTGTTTTCTTCAGCGATTTTACCGCTATCAAAAAACACGATTTTATGAGCGATTTTTTGCGCGAATTTCATTTCATGCGTTACAATCACCATGCTCATGCCCGTTGTGGCTAATTCTAAAATCACTTCTAAAACTTCTTTAACCATTTCAGGGTCTAAAGAGGCGGTTACTTCATCAAAAAGCATGATTCTTGGCCGCATGCACAAAGAGCGCACGATCGCTACTCGCTGCTTTTGCCCGCCGCTCAATTCTTTAGGGTAAGCTTGTTGTTTATGCTCCAAACCCACTCGCTTTAAAAGCTCTATGGCTTGAGAAATGGCCTCATCTTTGGATCGTTTTTGCACTTTCATGGGAGCGAGTAAGATATTATCTAGCACGTTTAAATGCGGGAACAATTCATAATTTTGAAACACCATGCCTATTTTTTGGCGCATTTTATTCCAGTTAGTGGCCTTGGTGTTAAGGTTAGTGTTTTCAAAAAGAATTTCACCTTCATCAATCTTTTCAAGCCCGTTTAGGCATTTTAAAAAAGTGCTTTTCCCGCACCCGCTAGGCCCTAAAATCACTGCCACTTCACCCTTATTTAAAGTGAAATTGATGCCGTCTAAAACCAAATGGTTTTGATAGGTTTTTTTTAACCCTTTGGTTT